>NZ_CP108002.1:6959738-7262335 GCF_041435055.1 Streptomyces sp. NBC_00341
GGCCGGGCGGAGTCCGGGGGTGCAGGATGGATCCATGGATCTTCGAATCTTCACCGAGCCCCAGCAAGGGGCGAGCTACGACACCCTGCTCACCGTCGCCAAGGCGACCGAGGACCTCGGCTTCGACGCCTTCTACCGTTCCGACCACTATCTGCGCATGGGCGGGGGAGACGGCCTCCCCGGACCGACGGACGCCTGGATCACCCTCGCCGGGCTGGCGCGCGAGACCAAGCGGATCCGCCTCGGCACGCTGATGACGGCGGGGACGTTCCGGCTCCCCGGCGTGCTCGCCATCCAGGTGGCACAGGTCGACCAGATGTCCGGCGGCCGTGTCGAACTGGGCCTGGGCGCAGGCTGGTTCGAGGATGAGCACAAGGCGTACGGCATCCCGTTCCCGCAGGAGAAGTTCGGCCGGCTGGAGGAGCAGCTGGCGATCATCACCGGGCTGTGGTCGACCGAGGTCGGCAAGACGTTCAGTTACGACGGCACGTACTACCAGCTCACCGACTCGCCCGCACTGCCCAAGCCGGCGCAGGCCAAGGTGCCGGTACTGATCGGCGGGCACGGCGCGAAGCGCACGCCGAGGCTCGCAGCCACATACGCCGACGAGTTCAATATCCCCTTCGCCGGTCTGGAGGACAGCGACCAGCAGTTCGGCCGGGTCAGGGAAGCGGCCGCGGCGGCGGGCCGGGGGCCGGACGATCTGGTGTACTCCAACGCCCTGGTCGTCTGTGTCGGCAAGGACGATGCCGAGGTCGCGCGCCGCGCCGCCGTCATCGGGCGGGACGTGTCGGAGCTCAAGGCGAACGGCCTGGCGGGCTCGCCCGCCGAAGTGGTCGACAAGATCGGCCGGTTCGAGGCCATCGGGGCTTCGAGGATCTACCTCCAGGTGCTGGACCTCGACGACCTGGACCACCTGGAACTGATCTCGTCGCAGGTCCAGTCCCAGCTCACCTGAGACCGGGAGGAGCACCCATGCAGCCCGCCCGTGATCCCGGCCGTGACGCTCGCGATCCTGGCCGTGACGCCTACGCCTCCGGCCGGCGGCCGTTCGCCGGGACGCCGTCCCGGCCCCTCGCGGACGCCCTCGCTGCGGGGACGGTCCTGCTCGACGGCGGCCTCTCCAACCAACTGGAGTCGCAGGGCTGCGATCTGTCGGACGCGCTGTGGTCCGCCCGGCTGCTCGCCGACGGGCCCGAGCAGATCGAACAGGCGCACACGGCATATGTGCGGGCGGGTGCGCAGGTGCTGATCACCGCCAGCTACCAGGCGAGTTTCGAAGGGTTCGGGCGGCGCGGTACCGGGCGGGCGGAGGCGGCCGCGCTGTTCGCCCGCAGTGTGGAGCTGGCCCGGCGGGCTGCGGCTTCGGTGGAGCGGGATGTGTGGGTCGCCGCCTCGGTCGGCCCGTACGGGGCGGTGACGGCGGACGGCGCGGAGTACCGGGGCCGGTACGGGCTCTCGGTCCGGGAGCTGGAACGTTTCCACCGCCCCCGGATCGAGGCGCTGGCCGCCGCCGGCCCCGACGCGCTGGCACTGGAGACGGTGCCGGACACGGATGAGGCGCAGGCGCTCCTGCGGGTCGCGGAGGAGTCCGGGCTGCCGGTCTGGCTCTCCTACACCGTGGCGCGGGGGGAGACCAGGGCGGGACAGCCGCTGGAGGATGCGTTCGCCCTCGCGGCGGGGTACGAACGGGTGGTGGCGGTCGGGGTGAACTGCTGCGATCCGGCCGACGCGGACCTCGCGGTGCGGACGGCGGCGGAGGTGACCGGCAAGCCGGTCGTGGTCTACCCGAACAGCGGGGAGCACTGGGATGCCGGGGGACGGGGATGGACCGGAGGCGCCACGTTCGATTCCGGCCGGGTCCTTGCCTGGCGGGTGGCGGGGGCCCGGCTGGTCGGAGGCTGCTGCCGAGTCGGCCCCGACACCATCGCGGAGCTGGCCGCGCTGCTCGCCCCACGGGCGGCGAACCGTCTGGAAGGAGGGCGGGAAGAACCGGAGCCGGGCTGAAATTGCCTGGTGGGAGGGAGCGAACCGGACCATACTCGGACGCGTGTTCCTGACGATCAGCACAACCGGCAACCCGGAGCGTCCCGCCACCGATCTCGGATTCCTGCTGCACAAGCACCCCGAGAAGGCGCAGACGTATTCCACCTCCCACGGCACCGCGCACGTCTTCTATCCCGAGGCGTCGGCGGAGCGCTGCACGGCGGCGCTGCTGCTGGAGGTGGACCCCGTGGCGCTCGTGCGCAAGGGCAAGGGCAAGGGCCGGGTCGGTGCCCCCGACGCGGCACTCGCCCAGTACGTCAACGACCGCCCGTACGCGGCCTCCTCGCTGCTGTCCGTCGCGATGAGCACCGTCTTCAAGTCCGCGCTGAGCGGGACCTGCCGGGCGATGCCCGAGCGGGCCGAGGAGACGCTGCCGCTGCGGATCGAGGTGCCCGCACTGCCGGCCCGTGGTGGTGCCGAGCTGGTGCGGGGGCTCTTCGGCCCGCTCGGCTGGTCGCGGGTGGACGCGGTGGCCGTACCGCTGGACGAGCGGTTCCCCGAGTGGGGGGACTCACGGTACGTACAGCTCGTGCTGGAGGGCGAGTTGCGGCTGGCGGACGCGCTGCGGCAGCTGTACGTCCTGCTGCCGGTGCTCGACGACGCGAAGCACTACTGGGTGTCGCCGGACGAGGTGGACAAGCTGCTGCGCGCCGGTGAGGGCTGGCTGGCCGATCACCCCGAGCAGAAGCTGATCACCAGCCGTTATCTGGCCCGGCGCTGGGGGCTGACCAGGCAGGCGATGGAGCGGCTGGAGCTGGTTCGGCTCGCGGAGTCGGACGACCTCGACGTCGAGAGCGTCGACAACGCGGTCGACGAGACGGCCGACACGGAGGAGCGGCCGGTGCCGCTCGCGGAGCAGCGGCGGACCGCGATCCTGGCCGCGCTGAGCGGCGCCGGAGCGAGCCGGGTGCTCGACCTGGGCTGCGGGCAGGGCCAGTTGGTGCAGGCGCTGCTGAAGGACGTGCGTTTCACGGAGATCGTCGGGGTCGACGTCTCGATGCGCGCCCTCACCGTCGCCTCGCGCCGGCTGAAGCTGGACCGGATGGGGGAGCGGCAGGCCGCTCGCGTGACGCTTCAGCAGGGCTCGCTCACGTACACGGACAAGCGGCTCAAGGGTTACGACGCGGCGGTGCTCAGCGAAGTCATCGAACATCTCGACCTGCCGCGGCTGCCCGCGCTGGAGTACGCGGTGTTCGGCTCGGCCCGGCCCCGCACCGTCCTGGTGACCACGCCGAACGTCGAGTACAACGTCCGCTGGGAGACGCTCCCGGCCGGGCACGTCCGGCACGGCGACCACCGCTTCGAATGGACCCGGGCCGAATTCCGGGACTGGGCGGGCGAAGTGGCCCGCCGGCACGGGTACGGGGTGGAGTTCGTGCCCGTCGGACCCGACGACCCCGAGGTGGGGCCGCCCACCCAGATGGCCGTGTTCACCATGACCGCGGCCGACGAGAAGGAGAAGGAGGCGAGAGCCGCATGAGCGGGACGAACGACAGCACCGGTGACAGCACCAGTGACAGCACCAGCCGGAGCGCCCCGCGCGTCCTGCCGGTGACCGACCTCTCCCTCGTGGTCCTCATCGGGGCGAGCGGCTCGGGCAAGTCCACCTTCGCCCACCGGCACTTCAGCCCGACCGAGATCATCTCCTCGGACTTCTGCCGGGGCCTGGTCGCCGACGACGAGAACGACCAGAGCGCCAGCCGGGACGCCTTCGACGTCCTGCACTACATCGCGGGCAAGCGACTGGCCGCCGGACGGCTGACCGTCGTCGACGCCACGAACGTCCAGCCCGAGAGCCGCCGGCAGCTGGTGAAGCTGGCCCGGGAACACGACGTGCTGCCCATCGCGATCGTGCTGGACCTGCCGGAGGAGGTCTGCCAGGCGCGCAACGCCGCCCGCCCCGACCGGGCGGGCATGGGCCGCCATGTCGTCCAGCGCCACCGCCGCGAGCTGCGCCGCTCGCTGCGCGGACTGGAGCGCGAGGGCTTCCGCAAGGTCCACATCCTGCGCACGGAGGACGAGGCCGGGCACGCCGAAGTGGTGCGGGAGCGCCGCTACAACGACCTCCGCCATCTCACCGGCCCGTTCGACATCATCGGTGACGTCCACGGCTGCAGCTCCGAGCTGGAGACCCTGCTCGGCAAGCTCGGCTACGCGGACGGTGCGCACCCCGAGGGACGTACCGCGGTCTTCGTCGGAGACCTCGTCGACCGCGGACCCGACAGCCCCGGCGTGCTGCGCCGCGTGATGTCGATGGTGTCGGAAGGCAACGCGCTCTGCGTGCCCGGCAACCACGAGAACAAACTGGGCCGCTACCTCAAGGGCCGCAAGGTCCAGCAGACCCACGGACTCGCGGAGACCGTCGAGCAGCTGGAGCGGGAGGACAGCAAGGACCCGGAATTCCGCCAGCGGGTCGGCGAGTTCATCGACGGGCTCGTCAGCCACTACGTACTGGACGGCGGCGAGCTGGTCGTCTGCCACGCAGGGCTGCCGGAGAAGTACCACGGGCGCACCTCCGGACGGGTCCGTTCGCACGCGCTGTACGGCGACACCACGGGCGAGACCGACGCGTTCGGCCTGCCGGTGCGCTACCCGTGGGCGGAGGACTACCGGGGCCGGGCCACGGTCGTCTACGGCCACACCCCCGTACCCACCACCTCCTGGGTCAACAACACCATCTGCCTGGACACCGGCGCCGTCTTCGGCGGGAAGATGACCGCGCTGCGCTGGCCGGAGCGTGAACTCGTCGACGTACCGGCCGAGCAGGTCTGGTACGAGCCGGCGAAGCCGCTGGCCTCCGAGGCGCCGGGCGGCCACGAGGGCCGTCCGCTGGACCTCGGCGATGTGCGGGGCCGGCGGATCGTGGAGACCCGGCACATGGGCCGGATCGCGGTGCGCGAGGAGAACGCGGCAGCCGCGCTGGAGGTCATGAGCCGGTTCGCCGTCGACCCCCGGCTGCTGGCCTACCTGCCGCCGACCATGGCGCCGACGGCCACCTCGAAGGAGGAGGGCTATCTGGAGCACCCGGCCGAGGCGTTCGCGCAGTACCGGGCGGACGGCGTGGCCAGGGTCGTGTGCGAGGAGAAGCACATGGGCTCGCGGGCGGTCGCCCTGGTCTGCCGGGACGCCGACGTGGCGCGGGAACGCTTCGGGACGGGGGACGCCGCCTCCGCTGCCGGGGGAGAGGGCGGCCCGACGGGTGCCCTGCACACCCGCACCGGACGCCCGTTCCTGGACGACACCGCGCTGACCGAGGTGGTCCTGGGCCGGCTGCGCGCCGCCGTCACCGCCGCCGGGCTGTGGGAGGAGTGGGACACCGACTGGGTGCTCCTCGACGCCGAGCTGATGCCCTGGTCCCTCAAGGCGGCCGGACTGCTCCGCTCGCAGTACGCGGCGGTCGGCGCCGCGTCCGGCGCCGTCCTCCCCGCGGCCGAGGCAGCCCTCGCGGCGGCGGCGGAGCGCGGCATCGACGTCGGCGCGCTCGCGGACCGGCAGCGCGGCCGGGCCGAGGACGCGGCCGCGTTCACCGAGGCCTATCGCCGTTACTGCTGGAGCACCGAGGGGCTGGACGGAGTGCGGCTGGCACCGTTCCAGGTCCTCGCGGTGCGGGGCCGCTCGCTCGCCACCGTTCCCCATGACGAGCAGCTGGGCTGGCTGGACCGGCTGGTGGAGCACGACCCCACGGGGCTGCTCCAGGTCACCCGGCGGCTCGTCGTCGACACCGCCGACGAGGCGTCGGTGCGCTCCGGCATCGACTGGTGGCGGGAGATGACCGGCCGCGGCGGCGAGGGCATGGTGGTCAAGCCGCTCGGCGCGTTCGCCAGGGACGACAAGGGGCGCCTGGTCCAGCCGGGCATCAAGGTGCGCGGCCGGGAGTACCTGCGGATCATCTACGGACCGGAGTACACCCGCCCGGAGAACCTGGAGCGGCTGCGCGGCCGGTTCCTCGGCCACAAGCGCTCGCTCGCCCTGCGCGAGTACGCCCTGGGGCTCGAAGCCCTGGACCGGCTGGCCGGTGGCGAGCCGCTGTGGCGGGTGCACGAGGCGGTGTTCGCGGTGCTGGCGCTGGAGTCGGAGCCGGTGGACCCGCGGCTGTAGTGCCGGTGGACCCTCGCCCGTGGTGACGGTCCGCGCGGGAACCGGCAGGCGATTCGCCGGGTGAACGGCGCTCCGCGCGGTGAGGATGTGGGCATGGGATTCCATGTCGACTCCGAGGCCGGGCGGCTGCGCCGCGTCATTCTGCACCGCCCCGATCTGGAACTGAAACGGCTCACCCCGAGCAACAAGGACGCGCTGCTCTTCGACGACGTGCTCTGGGTGCGCCGGGCCCGCCAGGAGCACGACGGGTTCGCGGACGTGCTGCGCGACCGCGGGGTGGAGGTGCATCTCTTCGGCGACCTGCTCCAGGAGTCGCTGGAGATCCCGGTGGCCCGGCGCCTCGTGCTGGACCGGGTCTTCGAGGAGAAGGAGTACGGCCCGCTCGCCACCGAACACCTGCGGGCCGCCTTCGAGGAGCTGTCCGCCGCCGAACTCTGCGAGGCGCTGGTCGGCGGGATGACCAAACGGGAGTTCCTGGGCCGGTTCCGGGAGCCGACCTCGGTCCGCTTCCACGTCATGGACCTGGACGACTTCCTGCTCGGGCCGCTGCCGAACCACCTCTTCACCCGCGACACCTCGGCCTGGATCTACGACGGGGTGTCCATCAACGCCATGCGCTGGCCGGCCCGGCAGCGCGAGACCGTCCACTTCGAGGCGATCTACGGGCACCATCCGCTCTTCACCGGCCCCGACGCGGGCGCCTTCCACCACTGGTCGCAGGGGCAGGACGACTACCCCTCCACCATTGAGGGCGGCGACGTCCTGGTCATCGGCCGGGGCGCCGTCCTCATCGGGATGAGCGAACGCACCACCCCGCAGGCGGTGGAGATGCTGGCCCGCGGACTCTTCGACGCCGGGTCCGCCCGGACGATCGTGGCGCTCGACATGCCCAAGAGCCGGGCCTTCATGCACCTCGACACGGTGATGACGATGGTCGACGGGGACACCTTCACCAAGTACGCGGGCCTGGGCATGCTCCGCTCGTACACCATCGAGCCGGGAGACGGCCCGCGTGATCTCAAGGTCACCGACCATCCGCCCGAGCACATGCACCGCGCCATCGCGGAGGCGCTGGGGCTGGACTCGATCCGGGTCCTCACCGCCACCCAGGACGTGCACGCCGCCGAGCGCGAGCAGTGGGACGACGGCTGCAACGTGCTGGCCGTCGAACCGGGCGTCGTCGTCGCCTACGAGCGCAACGCCACCACCAACGCCCATCTGCGCAAGGAGGGGATCGAGGTCATCGAGATCCGCGGCAGCGAACTGGGCCGGGGCCGGGGCGGGCCCCGCTGCATGAGCTGCCCGGTGGTGCGCGATCCGGTGTAGCGCGGGGCCGGCGGGAGGGCCCCGAACGCCCTGTATAGCGATGCATTGCATCGTATAGACTTCCAGGGTTACCGTATGCGTCCCCCCGCCCGACCCAGGAGCAGTCACCATGGCCATAGACCTCGCAGGCCGCCACTTCGTCAAGGAGCTGGACTTCACGGCCGAGGAGTTCCGCGGCCTGATCGAGCTGGCCGCCGAGCTGAAGGCCGCGAAGAAGGCGGGGACCGAGGTGCAGCGCCTGCGCGGCCGGAACATCGCGCTGATCTTCGAGAAGACCTCGACCCGTACCCGGTGCGCGTTCGAGGTGGCCGCCGCCGACCAGGGTGCGGCCACCACGTACCTCGACCCGTCCGGCTCCCAGATGGGGCACAAGGAGTCGGTGAAGGACACCGCGCGCGTCCTGGGCCGGATGTTCGACGGGATCGAGTACCGGGGCGACAGCCAGGCGGCCATCGAGGAGCTGGCGGAGTACGGCGGGGTGCCGGTCTTCAACGGACTCTCCGACGACTGGCACCCCACCCAGATGCTCGCCGACTACCTCACCATGACCGAGCACAGCACGAAGCCGCTGGAGCGGATCGCCTTCGCCTACCTCGGTGACGCCCGGTTCAACATGGGCAACTCCTACCTGGTCACCGGCGCCCTGCTGGGCATGGACGTGCGGATCGTCGCGCCGAAGGCCTACTGGCCCGCCGACGGGATCGTCGCGGAGGCCCGCAGGCTCGCGGAGGTCAGCGGCGCGACCGTCACGCTCACCGAGGACATCGCGGAGGGCGTGCGCGGCGCCGACTTCATCGCCACCGACGTCTGGGTCTCGATGGGGGAGCCCAAGGAGGTCTGGGACGAGCGCATCGCCGCCCTCGCGCCGTACGCCGTCACCATGGACGTCCTGCGGGCCACCGGCAACGCCGACGTGAAGTTCCTGCACTGCCTCCCGGCCTACCACGACCTCGGCACGAAGGTGGGGCGGGAGATCCACGCCCGGCACGGTCTGACCGAGCTGGAGGTCAGCGACGAGGTCTTCGAGTCGGCCCACTCGGTCGTCTTCGACGAGGCGGAGAACCGGATGCACACGATCAAGGCGGTGCTGGTCGCGACGCTGGCCGGGCGCTGATCAGGACAGACCGCATGTTCATGCGCGCAATTGGGTGAATATGCGCATGGGTGCCTATCATGGTCCCGTTGGTGGGGTTCGAGCTCGCACGCTCGAACCCCATTTTCGTGCGCCCCACCGGCCCCCCACGCGCCCCGGCGCACCTCCCCCCGCATGCGCCACCAGAGATGAGAACACCCCCGTGAGCCCCCTGCGTCTGCCCGGCCCGCCGTACCGCGTCAAGGACCCCCACCAGCTGATCGCGGAGTCGGGAGCCGACCTTGAGGGGCACGGCCTCAAGCGCACCATGGGGCTCTTCCAGCTGGTGTGCTTCGGAGTCGGCGCCGTCGTCGGCACCGGCATCTTCGTCGGCCTCTCCGACAGCGTGGCCGAGGCCGGACCCGCCGTCGTGCTGTCCTTCGTCCTCGCCGCGGTCACCTGCATCTTCACCGCGTTCTCCTTCGCCGAGCTGGGCAGCGCCATCCCGGTGTCCGGCAGCTCGTACTCCTTCGCGTACGCCACCCTCGGTGAACGCGTCGCCTTCCTCGTCGGCTGGTGCCTGCTCCTGGAGTACGGCGTATCCGTCTCCGCCGTGGCGGTGGGCTGGAGCCAGTACGTGAACGAGCTGCTCGACAGCCTCTTCGGACGGCAGCTGCCCGCCGCGCTCTCCTCGGGACCCGGCGACGGCGGCGTGATCAATCTGCCCGCGGTCATCGTGGTCATGATGGCCGCCACCCTGCTGGTGCGGGGCATCCGGGAGAGCGCCGGGGCCACCGCCGCGATGGCGGTCCTCAAGATCACCGTCCTGGTGATGTTCTGCGCCATCGCCTTCACCGCCTTCGAGCACGGCAACCTCACCCCGTTCGCGGCCCACGGCGCGGGCGGGGTCACCGCGGGGGCGTCGCTGGCGTTCTTCTCGTACATCGGGTTCGACGCCATCACCACCGCGGGCGAGGAGGTCAGGAACCCCCGGCGCAACATCCCGATCGCGATCATGATCTGCATCGGCCTGGTCACGCTGCTCTACTGCGCGGTCGCCCTCGCCGCCATCGGCGCCCTCGGCCCGGACGCCGTATCGGACAAGCCGGCCGCGCTCTCACTGATCGTCGACCGGGTCACCGGCTCGACGATCGGCGGCGGGATCATCGCCTTCGGGGCGATCGTCGCCATCGCCTCCGTCGTCCTCGCGGTGATGTACGGGCAGACCCGCATCCTCATGTCGATGTCGCGCGACGGACTGGTCCCGCGGGTCTTCGAACGGGTCTCGCCGCGCACCTCGACGCCGGTCGCCAACACCTGGATCGTGGCCACCGTCTTCGCGGTCCCGGCCGCCTTCTCCTCACTCGACGTGGTGGTGAACCTGACGACCATCGGCACGCTCGCCACCATGGTCGCGGTCAACATCGCGGTGATCGTGCTGCGCCGCCGCAACCCCGAGGTGCGGGGCGCCTTCCGGATCCCGCTGCACCCCGTCGGCCCGCTTCTCGGCGTCGGCTTCTGCGTCTACCTCATGTACGGGACCGGCTGGACGACCTGGGTGCAGTTCGCGGTGTTCCTCGCGGCCGGCGCGGTGCTGTACGCCTGCTACGGCCGAAGCCGGTCACGGCTGGCGGGCCGGACCGGGTCCTGATCCAGGCGGAACGCGCCGGTCCGGAAGTCCGTCAGTCCACCGGGCCGGCCTGGGACGGCAGGGTGAACCACACCGCCTTGCCCTGTTCCGTCGTGCGGTGACCGCAGGACGAGCTGAGGGTGCGGATCAGCAGCAGCCCCCGGCCGTGCTCCTGCCAGGGGTCGGGCTCGCTGCCGGGCCCGGGGCGGGAGAGATCGCCCGGCGGTGCGGGATCGCGGTCGTGCACCTCCACCTGGCAGCCGGTCGGCAGCAGCTCCACCACCAGCTCGACCGGTTCGTCGCCCAAGGTGTGCTCCACCGCGTTGGCGACCAGTTCGGCGGTGAGGAGTTCGGCGGTGTCGCTGTCCGCCGAGGCCTCGATGTCCGCCAGCGCCGTACGGATCAGGGCGCGCGCGATCGGCACGGCCGCGGCCGTGTGCGGCAGCGCGATCCGCCAGGAGGCGGGGGCGGGGACATCGGGGGGCACGGCGGGGGGTTCCATTCGGAGTCGAAACGTTCCTGGAACGCATTGCTTCTTGGTTCAACCGTACGAAGCATCGCGGCTCGGACAAGGGGCTGTCGACCGGTACGAAGGGGGACTTTCGTCACTGCGTTCCCCGCTCCGCGTGTCCCCGGCCTCACGCTCCGCGCATCATCTATCGCGTACTCGTGACGGGAGTCACGTAGGAGTGATAAATTCGACGCAAGCAGCAGCCCGACGGCTGAAGGGGACCACCCTCCATGAGCCCGTTTCCCAGCTCCGCACCTGGTACGGAGAGCTGGCGCCACCTCCGGGTCACGACGCGCGACGGGGTCGCCACCGTCACCCTGGACCGCCCCGAGAAGCTCAACGCGCTGACCTTCGGCGCCTACGCGGATCTGCGCGATCTGCTGGCCGAGCTGTCCAGGGAGCGTTCCGTGCGGGCCCTGGTGCTGGCCGGTGAGGGGCGCGGCTTCTGCTCCGGCGGCGACGTGGACGAGATCATCGGGGCCACCCTCGCGATGGACACCGCCCAGCTCCTGGACTTCAACCGGATGACCGGCCAGGTGGTACGGGCCCTGCGCGAATGTCCCTTCCCCGTCGTCGCGGCCCTGCACGGGGTCGCCGCGGGCGCGGGCGCCGTCCTCGCGCTGGCCGCCGACTTCCGTGTCGCGGACCCGACGGCCCGGTTCGCCTTCCTCTTCACCCGCGTCGGGCTCTCCGGCGGCGACATGGGCGCCGCCTACCTGCTGCCCCGGGTGGTCGGCCTCGGCCACGCCACCAGACTGCTGATGCTCGGCGAACCCGTCCGCGCACCCGAGGCGGAACGCATCGGGCTGATCAGCGAACTGACCGAGGAAGGCCGGGCCGACGAGCGGGCCGCGGAGCTGGCGCGCCGCCTCGCGGAAGGCCCCGCGCTCGCCCTCGCCCAGACGAAGGCGCTGCTCACCGCCGAACTCGACATGCCGCTGGCCGCGGCGGTCGAGATGGACGCGGCCACCCAGGCCCTGCTGATGCACGGCGAGGACTACGCCGAGTTCCACGCCGCCTTCACCGAGAAGCGGCCGCCGAAGTGGCAAGGCCGGTGACAGCCTCCGGCACCGGGGACCCCGCGGGCCCGCACCGCATCGCCGTCATCGGCGGCGGCCCCGGCGGGCTGTACGCCGCGGCGCTGCTCAAGCGGCTCGGCCCGGAGCGCGAGATCACCCTCTGGGAGCGCAACGCCCCCGACGACACCTTCGGCTTCGGCGTCGTCCTGTCCGACGAGACGCTCGGCGGCATCGAACACGCCGACCCCACGGTCCACCGCGCGCTCCAGAAGGAGTTCGTCCGGTGGGACGACATCGACATAGTCCACCGCGGCCACACCCAGACCTCCGGCGGTCACGGCTTCGCCGCGCTCGGCCGCCGCCGCCTCCTGGAGATCCTGCACGAACGCTGCGCCTCCCTCGGGGTACGGCTCCGCTTCCGGACCCAGGCCCCGCCCGCCGCCGAACTCGCCGCCTCCCACGACCTGGTGATCGCCGCCGACGGAGTGCACAGCGCCACCCGCGAGGCCCACGCCGACAGCTTCGGCCCCCGCGTCAGCGATCACCGCTGCCGCTACATCTGGCTCGCCGCCGACTTCGCCCTGGACGCCTTCCGCTTCGAGACGGCCGAGACCGCGTACGGCGTGATGCAACTGCACGGCTACCCCTTCTCCCCGGACGCCTCCACCGTCATCGTGGAGATGCGCGAAGAGGTCTGGCGGGCCGCCGGATTCGACACCTGTGAACCGGCCGAGTCGATCCGGCACTGCGCCACGATCTTCGACGCCGCGCTCGGCGGCCGGCCGCTGCGCTCCAACAACTCCTCCTGGCTCACCTTCAGCACCGTCGTCAACGCCCACTGGTCGCACGGCAACACGGTCCTCATCGGCGACGCCGCCCACACCGCGCACTTCTCCATCGGCTCCGGCACCAAACTCGCCGTGGAGGACGCCCTCGCGCTCGCCGCCTGCGTCGAGGAGCAGCCCGGACTGCCCGAGGCACTCGCCGCGTACGAGAGCGAGCGCCGCCCCGTCGTCGAATCGACCCAGCGCGCCGCCGCGGCCAGCCTGCGCTGGTTCGAGGAGCTGGGCACGTACATCGACCAGCCGCCCCGCCAGTTCGCGTTCAACCTCCTCACCCGCAGCCGCCGCGTCACCCACGACAACCTGCGGCTGCGCGACTCCTCCTTCACCGCCGCCGTCGAGGAGGAGTTCGGCTGCCCGCCCGGCACCCCGCCGATGTTCACCCCACTGCGGCTGCGCGGCCTCGAACTGCGTAACCGCGTCGTCGTGTCGCCCATGGACATGTACTCGGCAACCGACGGTGTGCCCGGCGACTTCCACCTCGTCCACCTGGGCGCGAGGGCGCTCGGCGGCGCCGGGCTCGTCATGACGGAGATGGTCTGCGTCAGCCCCGAGGGGCGCATCACCCCCGGCTGCACCGGCCTCTACAACGAACAACAGGCCGCCGCCTGGAGCCGGATCACCGACTTCGTGCACACCGGATCACCCGGCACCGCCATCGGCGTCCAGCTCGGCCACTCCGGCCGCAAGGGCTCCACCAAGCTCATGTGGGACGGCATCGACCAGCCGCTCGACGCGGGCAACTGGCCCCTGGTGGCCGCCTCCCCGATCCCGTACGCGCCGGAGGTCAGCCAGGTCCCGCACGCCCTGGACCGGGCCGGTCTCGACGCCGTGCGCGGGCAGTTCGCGGACGCCGCCCGCCGCGCCGACACCTGCGGATTCGACCTCCTGGAACTGCACTGCGCCCACGGCTACCTGCTCTCCGGCTTCCTCTCGCCCCTCACCAACCGGCGCACCGACCGGTACGGCGGATCACTGGAGAACCGGCTCCGCTTCCCGCTGGAGGTCTTCGACACGGTCCGGGAGCGCTGGCCGCAGGACCGGCCGATGACGGTCAGGATCTCCGCCACGGACTGGGCAGAGGGCGGCACCACGGCCGAGGACGCCGTCGAGATGGCCCGCGCGTTCGTCGCGCACGGAGCCGACGCCATCGACGTCTCCACCGGGCAGGTCGTCCCGGGTGAGCGGCCCGAGTTCGGCCGCTCCTACCAGACCCCGTACGCCGACCGGATCCGCAACACCCTGTGCGTGCCCGTCATCGCGGTGGGCGCCATCTCCTCCTGGGACGACGTCAACTCCCTGCTGCTCGCGGGCCGCGCCGACCTCTGCGCCCTGGCCAGGCCGCACCTCTACGACCCGCACTGGACGCTGCACGCGGCGGCCGAACAGGGCTACCAGGGCCAGGGCGCGCCCTGGCCGCTCCCGTACCGCGCGGGCAGCCGCACCCCGCCGGCCGGCCGCACCGACGCACCGAAACCGCGGCTCACCCTGGGCTGAGCGGCAGGCACGCGTGGCACCGGCAGGGATCGGGGTGCGGGGCGGCGTGGCGGGTGCGCCGCTCGTCGTGTGCGATCCGCTCCAGCAGCTCGGCCAGCTCCTCGGCCTCCGCCCGCGTCCGGATCCGGGTGCCGCACCGCCTCAGCACCGTCGGGGCGTACACCAACTGGGCCCGGAAGGTGTGCAGATGACGGGTCCCGGTGTCGATGGTGATCCAGCGGTTGGTGTGCCGGCCGTGGCCCACCTCGGTCAGCTGCTCGTTGGCTCCCCCGGGGTAGGTGTCGATGACATAGACCTTCGCCCCGCCCCGGAACGCCTTGGTGCCGGGGCGCAACTCCTGCCCCAGCTCCCCGTACCGCCGCCACAGCACCACGTTCGCCGCGACCAGCCAGAGCGGTTCGGCCGCCTCAGTCATCGTCGGACGCCACGCTGACCAGCATCCGGTCCGAGAGCGCCCGGTAGCCGATCCGCGTGTACACGCCGTTGCTGGTCGGGTTCGACAGGTCGGTGAAGAGCAGCACCTCGGCCGCGCCCGCCTCCCGGGAGGCGCGGCTGACCTCTGCGGTCACCGCCGCCGCGTAGCCGCGGCCGCGGTGCTCGGGCGGTGTGTAGACCGGAGCGATGCGGACCGTGCCGGCGAGCCGGAGCGAGGCGCCCGCCATCGACACGGGGACACCGCCGTCCTCCCAGAGCGTCAGCCTGCCTTCCGCCGTCCGCTCGTCCACCGCCCGCTCGTGATGGCCCGCACCACGGTCCGGCCCGCCGATCTCGGCGCTGAACGCCGCGAACCAGCGCAGCAGCAGCTCCCGGTCGGCGGGGGTCGCGGCCCTCGCCCGGCCGGTGGGCGCGGGCGAGGGCGGGACCAGTTCGCCCAGCCGGTAGAGCCGTTCCTCCTCATCGACACGGTGTCCCGGCCAGTGGGCCGCCACCGCCTCGGCGATGGCCCGGTCCGCGTTGACGCGGGTGAGCGGGCGGGCGGCCATCAGCGGTTCGACCGCCTGCGGGGCGAGCGTGTTCAGCGAGACCGGATGGGGTGGTGTGTGGATCAGGGTGCCCGCGACCTCGCCCCCTGGACCGCGCCACCAGCCCATGACCGGGGGATGCTCACCGAAGGCGTGCGGACCGTGGCGGCGAAGGGCCGCGGTGATGGTCAGCACGAGTGTGTTCTCGGCCGGCCGGGCCGCGAGCGAGGCGCCGGCCGCGTCGAGGAAGACGTCGACGTCGTCGGTGAAGGTCCATGTCATGCACGCGCATTCTGCCGGGCGCGTCACCGCGGGCGCAGCCGGTTTACCCGCGGACGAACTCCGCCCCGGCGTCCCGCAACCGCTCGTGCAACCTCCCGAACACCTCCGCGGACCTGGTGCCCGGCCACCCCTGCGGCAGGAGTTCCGGCGGCAGCCCCGGGTCGGCGTACGGCACCTGCCGCCAGGAGTCCAGCGCCAGCAGGTAGTCCCGGTACGCCGCCTCCGGATCCGGCACCTCGTCCGGGCGGGAGTCCCAGGCCCGCAGCACGGGTTCGTGACGCTCCAGGAAGCCGTGGTGGAGCCGGGCCACCGCCGCCAGGTCCCACCAGCGCGCCACGGAGTCGCCGGTGGCGGCGAAGCCCAGGTGCTCCCCGCGGAACAGGTCGACGTACGCGGCGAGTCCGAGCCGCTCCAGGGTGTGCCGGGTCTCGTCGTACAGCCCCGCCGGGGCGATCCAGACACCGGGGGCGGCGGTCCCGAAACCCAGCCGGGACAGCCGCGAGCGCAGCAGGTGCCGCTTGTCGCGCTCGGCCTCCGGTACGGAGAACACCGCGAGCACCCAGCCGTCGTCGAGCCGGGGGGCCGGATGCCGGTAGATGCGCCGGTCGCCGTCGTCGAGCAGTTGGCGGGCGTCGGCCGACAGCGCGTACCCGGCGGCCCCGTCCGCCGTCCGGGCGGCGACGAGCAGCCCGCGCCGCTTCAGCCGGGAGACGGAGGACCGTACGGCCGGGGCCTCCACGCCGACGGCACCGAGCAGCCGGACGATCCCGGCGACCGGCAGCGGGGCGTCGCCGGGGGTCCGGCCGTAGGCACCGTAGAGGGTGACGATCAGCGAGCGGGGTGCGTGCGGTTCGGCCATGTGATCATTCTCGGCCCGGCGCGGCGGGGTCGGCACCCCGGTCGTCCGTACGCAGCCGGAACCGTTGCAGTTTGCCCGTCGCGGTACGGGGGAGTGCGGGCAGGAACGTGATGAGGCGGGGGCATTTGTGCGGTGCCAGTTCCGTCTTCATGAACGTGCGCAACTCGTCGGCCGAGAGCGCGGAGCCCTCCCGCAGCACCACGTACGCCGCCACGATCCGGCCGCGCAGCTCGTCCTCACGGCCCACCACCGCGGCCTCCGCCACCTCCGGGTGGCGCAGCAGGGCGTCCTCGACCTCGGGGCCCGCGATGTTGTAGCCGGAGGAGATGATCATGTCGTCGGCGCGGGCCACGTAGCGGAAGTAGCCGTCCGCGTCGCGCACATAGGTGTCGCCGGTGAGGTTCCAGCCGTGCCGTACGTAGTCCCGCTGCCGCTCGTCGGCGAGGTAGCGGCAGCCGACCGGTCCGCGTACGGCCAGCAGCCCCGGCTCGCCGTCCGGGACCTGCACGCCGTCCCGGTCCACCACCCGGGCCTGCCAGCCGGGCACCGGGACGCCGGTGGTGCCGGGGCGGATCGCGTCGTCGGCCGCGGAGACGAAGATGTGCAGCAGCTCGGTGGCGCCGATGCCGTTGATGATGCGCAGACCGGTCCGCTCGTGCCAGGCCCGCCAGGTGTCCGCGGGCAGGTTCTCACCCGCGGAGACACAGCGGCGCAGCGCGGAGAGGTCGTGCCCGTCGAGCCCGTCGAGCATCACCCGGTAGGCGGTGGGCGCGGTGAACAGTACCGAGACGCGGTGGGCGGCGAGGGCCGGCAGCAGCAGCTTGGGGCCTGCCTGTTCCAGCAGCAGCGCGGAGGCGCCGGCCCGCAGCGGGAAGACCACCAGTCCGCCGAGCCCGAAGGTGAAGCCGAGCGGCGGGGAGCCGGCGAACACGTCCTGAGGCACCGGCCGCAGGACGTGCCGGGAGAAGGTGTCCGCGATGGCCAGCACATCGCGGTGCAGGTGCATGCACCCCTTGGGGCGGCCGGTGGTGCCCGAGGTGAACGCGATCAGCGCGACATCGTCGGACGCGGTGTCCACGGCCCGGTAGGGGCCCGGTCTCGCGGCGGCCAGCCGCAGCAGGTCGTCCGGCGCGTCGCCGCCGTACGCGGTGATCCGCAGCCCGGGTACCTCGGCCCTCGCCAGGTCGTCGACCGAGCGGACGTCGCACAGGGCGTGGCTGATCCGGGCGATCGAGCAGATCGTGGCGAGCTCGGAGGCCCGCTGCTGGGCCAGTACGGTGACGGCGATCGCGCCGGCCTTCAGGACCGCCAGCCAGCAGGCGGCGAGGTGGGGCGTGGTCGGGCCGCGCAGCAGTACCCGGTTGCCGGGCACGACCCCCAGGTCCGAGGTGAGGACGTGGGCGATCCGGTCGACCAGTTCGCGCAGCTCCCCGTAACTCAGCACCGTGCCGTCCGGCGTACGGAAGGCGGCGCGGTCGGGTCCGAAGCGCTCGGTCGTACGGTCCAGGAGTTCGGCGGCGCAGTTCAGCCGGTCCGGATAGTGCAGCTCGGGCAGGTCGAAGACCAGCTCCGGCCACTGGTCTTCGGGTGGCAGGTGGTCCCTGGCAAAACTGTCGATGTGCGCTGAGGTCTTCGGGTCCATGACGGATTCGCCCCCTTGTCGCCCCTGGAGCGTATCGTTTGGGTGACGGTAGTCAACGGTCCGCGATAAAACTGGCTACGAGGCAAGGCGCGACAGAACGGCACCGCGTTGGCAACAGCACTGCGTACAGCTTCCGACGGGACTCCGACAAGAGAGGCGCCGGTATGACGGCATTCTCGCTCGATCCGGCCCAGACCGCCTGGTGCGAGGAACTGCGCACCCTCGCGGAGCATCGGCTGCGCCCGCTGGCGGAGAGGGGCGAGCCCGGCCGGGTCAACCGTCCGCTGGTCGCCGCCCTCGGTGAGCTCGGGCTGCTGGACCGGCTGCTGGGCTCCGGTGCCATGGACCTCTGCCTGCTGCGTGAGTCCCTCGCCCGGGGCTGCACGGAGGCCGAGACCGCGCTTGCGCTCCAGGGCCTCGGCAGCTACCCCGTCGTCCAGGCGGGCACGGCGGCGCAGCGGGAACGCTGGCTGCCGGAGGTCCGGGCGGGCCGCGCCGTCGCCGCGTTCGCGCTCAGCGAGCCGGGGGCGGGGTCCGACGCGGCGGCCCTGGCGCTCGACGCCGCGCCCGCGCCGGACGGCTGGCGGCTGACCGGCGAGAAGTGCTGGATCTCCAACGCCCCGGAGGCCGACTTCTACACCGTGTTCGCCCGTACGACGCGGGACGCCGGAGCCCGCGGCGTCACCGCGTTCCTGGTCCCGGCCGACCGTCCGGGGCTGACCGGCAGCCCCCTCGACATGCTCTCGCCGCACCCGATCGGGGCCCTCGCCTTCGACGGTGTACCGGTCACCCAGGACGATGTGCTGGGCGAGGTGGAGCGGGGCTTCCGGGTCGCCATGAACACCCTCAACCTGTTCCGGCCGAGCGTCGGGGCCTTCGCCGTCGGCATGGCCGCGGCCGCCCTGGACGCCACCGTGGAGCACACCGCGACCCGTACCGCGTTCGGCGGCCCGCTCGCGAACCTCCAGGCCGTCTCGCACCAGGTCGCCGAGATGGCCACCCGCACAGAGGCCGCCCGGCTGCTGGTCCACGCGGCGGCCGCCGCCTACGACGCGGGGGAGCCGGGCGTCCCGCGCCGTGCCGCCATGGCGAAGCTGTTCGCGACCGAGACCGCGCAGTACGTCGTGGACACCGCCGTCCAGCTGCACGGCGCCCGCGCCCTGCGCAGGGGCCACCTGCTCGAACACCTCTACCGGGAGGTCCGCGCCCCGCGGATCTACGAGGGCGCCAGCGAGGTGCAGCGCACGATCATCGCCAAGGAGCTGTACGCGAACCGGGAGCCGTCCGCATGAGCTCGATCCACCGCATCAACCCCGCCGAACTCTCGCCGCCCGCGGGGTTCTCGCACGCGGTCACCGCCACCGGGAGCCGGCTGGTCTTCCTGGCCGGACAGACCGCGCTCGACCAGCGCGGCGACATCGTCGGGACGACCCTGCCCGAGCAGTTCACCGCCGCGCTCACCAATCTGCTCGCCGCCCTGCGAGCGGCGGGCGGCGCCCCGGCGGACCTGGCCCGGGTCACGGTGTACGCCACCGACGTGGCCGACTACCGGGCGAACGCCGCGGAGCTGGGCCGGATCTGGCGGCGGCTGGCCGGCCGCGACTACCCCGCGATGGCGGTGATCGGGGCGGTACGGCTCTGGGACGAGCAGGCACTCGTCGAGATCGACGGGACGGCCGTGCTGCCCTGACCGGGCCGCGCGGCCTGAACCGCGCGGCCCGCCCCGGGGACTGTCGTGGGGATCAGTACGGCTTCACCAGCACGTGGGCCGCGCCCGGAATGCCGACCTTCAGCAGCTCGTCCTCCTCGGGCGTCGTCTCGCCGCCGGTCTCCTGCTTGAGCACGGCACGCGACATCGCCTGCACCCACATGGCACGGGGACGGCGGCGCTCCTCCCAGGCGTCGAGCGCGGTCGCGACGTCCGGCGCGGTGTCCAGCGACTGGGCGAGCACCAGCGCGTCCTCCACGGCCATCGCCGCACCCTGCGCGATGTGCGGGGTGCTCGCGTGCGCGGCGTCACCGGCCAGTACCACCCGGCCGACGTGCCACGGCTCCTCGACGGTCACCTGGGAGATCCGCGAGTACACCACGTTCTCGGGTCCGGTGACCGCGGCGAGCGCCTCCGCGACCGGGCCGGAGAACATCGGCAGCCGCTCCTTGAGCTGCTCGTGGGACCTCGTGGGGTCGGGCCGGAAGTCCTCGGACTCCGGGAACACCGTGCCCAGGTACATCAGTTCTTCCGTGATCGGGGTGAGCAGCGCCTTGGCCGCCTGGCCCGCGGTGCTCATCACGACACCCCGCACCCGCTCCTGACGGGGCACGGTGACACGCCAGTTGGCGAATCCCGTGTACTGCGGGGCGTAACGCTCGCCGTACAGCCGGGTGCGCAGCGGCGAGCCGATGCCGTCGAAGCCGACGACCAGGTCCCAGCGGCCGGCCGAGCCGTCGGACAGGGTGACGTCCACGCCCTGGCCGTCGTCCGTGAGCTCCGCGATGGTGGCGCCGAAGCGGATCGTGGCGCCGGCCGCCTCGGCGGCGTTGCCGAGCACCTGGGCCAGCGCGGGGCGGGGTATGCCGTTGTTGGACGGCGCGTCGTCCATCCGGGGCTGCGGAATCTCCGCCAGGGTGTTCCCGGCCGGGTCCGCGATGGTCAGGACCTCCCACTCGAAGCCCGCCTTCAGGCAGTCGTCGAGCACCCCGATCTCCCGCATGACGTGGAGCGCGTTGGACGGCTGGATGATGCCGACGCCGAGTGCGTCGAGCTCGTCGCGGAGCTCGATGACCTCGACGGTGTGGCCGCGCCGGGCCAGGGCGGTGGCGAGCGTCAGCCCGCCGATGCCGCCGCCGTGTACCAGGACGCGCAGGGGTGTTGCCATATCGGGTCTCTCCAGAGAGGGAGTCAACAGGAATCAGCGGGTACCGGCCGGAGCCGGCGGGAACGTCAGCCGACCGCGACGGGCAGGCTCATCAGGTGTTCGACCAGGGCCAGCAGCACGTCCCGGCCGAACGTCCGTTCACGCACGTCACCGACGAGCAGGGGGACATGGGGATCGAGGTCGAGCGCGGCCCGCACCTCGTCCGCGGTGCGGGTGTTGTGGCCGTGGAAGCAGTTGATCGCCACCACGAACGGGATGTCGCGGCTCTCGAAGAAGTCGATCGAGGCGAAACTGGTCTCCAGCCGGCGGGTGTCGGCGATCACGACGCCGCCGAGCGCGCCGTTCACCAGGTCGTTCCACATGAACCAGAAGCGCTCCTGGCCCGGTGTGCCGAAGAGGTACACGACCAGCTCTGGACTGACCGTGATCCGGCCGAAGTCCAGTGCCACGGTGGTCGTGTCCTTCTGGCCGACACCGGCCAGATCGTCGACGCCGACGCTGGCCTTGGTCAGGAACTCCTCGGTACGCAGGGGCGCGACCTCACTGACGGCGCCCACCAGGGTGGTCTTGCCGACGCCGAAGCCGCCGGCGATCAGTATCTTGACGGCGGCCGGGGCCGCCTGACTGGTTGTCATCTTTACTCAGAGTCTCCGGAGTCCGTCGCGAACAGCGGCCAGCACGCCCATGTCCGCACCGCCGGCCGCCCGTGCCACCGAGAGCGGGGCGCGGGCGAGCAACAGGCCGTGGGACACCAGGTCCGCCAGCAGGATCTTGGTCACCGAGACCGGGAGGTTGAGGTCGGCCGAGACCTCGGCGACCGCCGCGGGACGCAGGCAGCGCTCCAGGATCATCCGGTGCTCCGGCTGGAGCCGGCCGGGCCGGGCCGCCGCCCCGTGTTCGTCCCGCGGGTCGTGTGCGGTCGTCAGCACGGTGATGAGGGTGAAGTCGTCCCGCTCGGGAGCGGTCCGGCCACGGGTGATGGTGTACGGGCGCACCATGGTGCCCGCCCCGTCCTCCTCCTCGTCCTCCCAGTGCGGGGTCACGCGTGCGGCCCGTCCCCGCCGCCGAAGGCGTTGAACTCACCGCGCACCGGAGTGGTGAGCTTCTGGCCGACCTGCAGGACGAGGTTGTGCATGGCCAGCGACATGATCTCGGCGTCCACCTCCTGGGAGGCGACGACGGCCAGGTGCGTGCCCTGGGCGGCCGAGATGATGAAGAGCCACAGGTCCGACAGTTCGACGATCACCTGGTGCACGCCGCCGCCGTTGAAGAGCTGCCCGACGCCCCGGGCCAGACTCTGCTGGCCGGTGCAGATGGCGGCCAGCCGCTCCGCGTCCGCGCGCTCGACGGTGCGCGAGTGGCTCACCACCAGGCCGTCGTCGGACAGCAGCACGGCGTTCAGGGTCTCGGCCACCGAGTCCACGAGGCCGTCGAGCAGCCAGTCGAGGTCCTGATGAGTGGCGGTTGTGCGTGTCATGACCGTTCTTCTCTCGTGGGGAGGTGGGCGGGCGGGCCGGGATCCGTCGGCGGTTCGTCGGTCGCGCGTGCGGCGCGGGACCGGCGCTGGAAGGCCCCGATCGCGGCTCCGGCCCTTCGGGGGGCCGGCCGCCGGAGCGGGTTCTCGTCCCGGCTCCGCGGCGTCGGCGCGGCGGGCCCGGCGGCCGGGTCGAGCCGCAGTTCGTCCGCGAGGCTGGCCTGCCGTACCCGGCGCGGCAACGGGGGTTCCGCGGCCGGTGCGGCGGGCAGCGCGGGCCGGCCGGGCCCGCCGCCGGGGGCCGTGGCGGACGACGGCGGTGCCGGATGGTCGGGCTCGGCCACCGGCAGCCGCCCGGGATGCCCGGCGGCCGGTTCCGGAAGTCGGGGGCCGGGAACCGGGAACCCGCCCCGGTCCCCGGTGGTGCCCGCCGGATACTGGCCCGGGTACGGCTGCTGCGGAGTCATGTACGGCTCCTCCGGCGTCGGGTACGGCTGGTGCGTTACGGGGTACTGGCCCTCGGCCTTCATGTACGGCTGTTCGGCCCGGTCGTACGGGTCCTGTTGGGAGCCGCCGTACGGCGACACCGGCCCGGCGGACCCGTACGGAGACGTCCCGGGGACGGGGGCGGGATCGGGCGTGGGCAGAGGTGCGGTGTACGGCGGGTACGGGTGCTCGCGTCCGTCGGACGAGCCGTTGAAGGAGCCGCCGAACGGGTCGTCCGCCGGGGCGCCCGCGGTGCCTTCCGCCGGGGCGCCGGGTGTGGGCAGCGGCTGCTGCCCGTCCCCGCCCGGGAAGGGCTCGGCCGCCACGCTGTACGGGGCCGCCGCGTCGAACGGTGCGCCGGAGGCGTGCAGCGCGGTGACCCCGGCGAGGGCCTGGCCGCGGCCCCGGCTGGGCAGCGCCTCCGCGTCGCCGGTCGCGGCGGGCATCGGGGGCGCGGGGGGCTGGGCGGCCTCCGGGGACGGTACGCCCACCGGGCCGGTGCGCGGCTCGGTGACCGTGAGCGCGTCCGGGACGAGCACGACGACGCGGGTGCCGCCGAAGGCCGAGGGCCGGAACTCCACCCGCAGCCCGTGCTGGTCGGCCAGGCGCGCGATCACGTACAGGCCCAGCCGGATGTCGTCGGAGTGCGCCAGCACGTCCATCCTGGGCGGACGGCTCATCAGCTCGTTGGCGTCGGCCAGCTGTTGCTCGTCCATACCGAGGCCGCGGTCCTCGACCTCGATGGCCAGTCCCCGGCTCACCCGGGCCGCCCTGACCTCGACGGGGCTCGGCGGCCTGGAGAAGCTGAGGGCGTTCTCGATCAGCTCGGCGAGCACATGGGAGACCGGACCGACGGCCCGCTCCGTGAGCCACGGAGCGCCGTCCAGGTCCAGCACCACGCGCTGGTAGTCCTGCACCTCGCCCTGGGCGGAGCGCATGACGTCCAGCAGTGGAACGGGCTTGCGCCAGCGCCGGTGCGGGGAGCCGCCGGCGAGGATCACCAGGTTCTCCTCGTAACGGCGGAGCCGGGCGGTGAGGTGGTCGAGGTCGAAGAGGCCGTCCAGCACCTCGGGGTCCTCGTGCTTGCGCTCCAGCTCGTCCAGCTTCTTCAGCTGCTGGCCGATCAACTGCTGGGTGCGGCGCGCGATGCGCTGCAGCAGCCGCTCGAAGCCGCGGTGCTGGTCGGCCTGTCTGACGGCCGCCTGCACGGCGCTGGTGCGGGCCAGGTTGAGCGCGTTGCCCAGCTGCGTCAGCTCGTCGGACTTGCCGCTCCCGCTGTCCGGCGTGATGGCACGGGCCTCGGCCTCGACATCGATGCGCTCTCCCTTGGAGAGACGGTCGACCACATCGGGGAGCGTCTTCTCCAGCTCCTCGGCGCGCTCCTGGAGCCCGCCGATGCGGCGGCGCAGGTTACGCGTGAGGCGCCAGGTGATCCAGATGACCGCGATGACCGCGAGGAGACCGACCACGGTGGTCAGGACGACCCTGATCAGCAGCGAGATGACGCTGTCCTTGCCGTTCTCCACCACCATCGCGGTGCGGTGCTCCATCAGCTTCTTCAGCTGGGGAGTCAGATCGTCCATCGCGCCGCGCCAGGTCTTCTCCCGGGCGCCGAGGCTGACGAATCCGGCACTGTCCGGATCGGCGGGGCGCAGCACCTGCGTCTCCACCTGGGTCTTGGTCTTCCAGGCGGGGCCGGCGGCGATCTCGTCCCACATCGCCTTCTCGTCCGCCGGAAGGTAGGGGGCGACCTTGGAGGAGTACTGGAACGGCTGGGCGGAGACGGCTTCACGGACCTCCTGGAGGTCTGCCGTGCTCAGTTTGCCGTCGGGCCAGCCACGGGCCAGCAGGGCGTCCGTCCGGGAGATCATCTCCTTGCCCCAGAACAGGTCGACCAGTGGCTGCGAGAGCGTGGTGATCTTGCCGTTGTCCACATGGCTGAGCGCGGTGAACAGCTGCAGATCGACCGTGATCAGATCCGTGTAGTAGCGGTACACGGCCTTCTGCTGGTCTCCGTCGCCCTCGTCGACGAGGGTCCGCTGGGCGGGGAGTTGGGTGATCGCCTGGCGGGCCTGCGCGACCGCGTCGCGCACCTCGCCGGGTGCGTCACCGGTGTCGATGTCGGAGAGGGTCTGGAAGCTGGTGATCGCTTCGTCGGTCAGCTTGCGCTGCTTGCTCAGCGCGTCGGTGGCTCCTCCCCTGCGGGCCAGCGCCTCGGCACTCAGCCGACGCTCCTCCTGCAGGTTGTAGTACACGATGTTGGACGGCTGGCCGGCCTTCTGGGCCAACTGCCCCTGGGCTGCCTGGGTCTGGAAGTCGAGCAGAGTCTGACCACTGGTGACGGCCCAGAGGGCGGCCAGTGCGACACCGGGGACGATGGCCAGTACGAGCAGGGCTGTCCGCAGCGACATGGTGGTCGAGTCGCTCCGCCGAGACGCGCGCGTGCGCAGGGCATGCTCCTTGGCGATGATGCCAGCCTCACGACTGGTCAAATCCGTTTAGAACTTCGACAGATAGATATTAGCCACACTGTAAAAATGAAAAGTAAGCGGCCTCACAAGTGCAACACCGAACGATCACGGACTCACCATCTACGCGCGGAGCTGTCGCGACCGATCTGAGTGCGCACGGG
The DNA here is from genome assembly GCF_041435055.1 of Streptomyces sp. NBC_00341. Lineage (NCBI taxonomy): Bacteria > Bacillati > Actinomycetota > Actinomycetes > Kitasatosporales > Streptomycetaceae > Streptomyces > Streptomyces sp. NBC_00341. Next base: position 6,984,993 of record NZ_CP108002.1, read on the forward strand.
TGGGCGCGGCGCGCCGTACGGGTGAAGCCGGTTCAGGGATATATCTGTATTTAGTGCCCTTTGCCCGTTCTGCAACCCCCTGCGGCGGACCGACCCGCGGAGCCGTATGACCGCGCTCATCGTCTGCCACTTCGTCCTGGCCGCGTGCGCCCATCCGCTGGTCCGGCGACTGGGCACGCGCGCGTTCGTCGTACTGGCCCTGCCGCCGGCCGCCACCACCTGCTGGGCCCTCGCCCAGTGGGACACCGCCGCCTCCGGCGCCTCTGTCACCTGGTCGTGGCAGTGGATCCCGGACTACGACGTCGCCCTCGGCCTGCGCCTGGACGCGCTGGCCGAACTGATGGTGCTGCTCGCGGCCGGTGTCGGCACGCTCGTCCTGCTCTACTGCGCCTCGTACTTCACCGACGACACCCCGCAACTGGCCGGATTCGGCGGGAACCTGCTCGCCTTCACCGGGGCGATGCTCGCCCTCGTCCTCGCCGACGACCTGATCTCGCTCTATGTGTTCTGGGAGCTGACCACGGTCTTCTCCTACCTCCTGATCGGCTACAACAGCGAGCACCGGCACAGCCGCAGGTCCGCCCTCCAGGCGCTCACCGTGACCACCTTCGGCGGCCTCGCCATGCTGGTCGGCTTCCTGATCATCGGTCAGGCGTCGGGTACCTACCGGATCTCCGCGATCCTCGCGGACCCGCCCCGCACGAGCGTCGCCGTCTCGGTGGCCGTGGTGCTGATCCTGTGCGGAGCGCTGTCCAAGTCCGCGATCTGGCCGTTCAGCCTCTGGCTCCCGAACGCCATGGCCGCGCCCACCCCGGTCAGCGCCTACCTGCACGCCGCCGCCATGGTCAAGGCCGGTGTCTACCTGGTCGCCCGCCTGGCACCCGGATTCGCCGATGTCCCCGTCTGGCGGCCCGTCGTGATGATCCTCGGCGCCGCGACCATGCTGCTCGGCGGCTGGCGGGCGCTGCGGCTCAACGACCTCAAACTCGTCCTCGCCTACGGCACCGTCAGCCAGCTCGGCTTCCTCACCCTGCTCGCCGGAATCGGCAACCGTGACGCGGCACTGGCCGCCGCCGTGATGATCCTCGGGCACGCCCTCTTCAAGGCGCCACTGTTCCTCGTCACCGGCATCGTCGACCACGCGGCCGGCACCCGGGACCTGCGCAGACTCTCCGGTGTCGGACGGGCGCTGCCGCACGTCTGCGCCGTCGCCGTGATCGCCGCCGCGTCCATGGCCGCGCTGCCCCCGCTGCTGGGCTTCGCCACGAAGGAGGCGGCCTTCGAGGCGCTGCTGCACGGTGACACCGCGGACCGGTGGGCGCTGGGCATCACCGTCGCCGGATCGATGCTGACCGTCGCCTATACGGTCCGGTTCGTCTGGGGAGCCTTCCTGCGCAAGCCCGGCGTCACCGACACGCCGGTCCACCGGGTCGGCTGGGCCTTCCTCGCCCCGCCCGCCCTGCTCGCCGCCTGCGGACTGGTCCTCGGCCCCGGCGTCGGGTGGACCGACCGCCTGCTGAGCGCCTACGCGGACGCCTTCCCGGCCCCCGCGCACCCCTACCACCTCGCGCTCTGGCACGGATTCGGCACCGCGCTGCTGCTCTCGGCCGTCGCCGTGGCGGGCGGCGCCGCGCTCTTCGCGTGGCGCGGCGAGGTCACCCGGCTCTCCCGGCGGATCGCCTGGCCGACCGCCGACAACGTCTTCGGGCATCTGCTGCTCGGCCTGGAGCGGCTCTCCCTCCAGATCACCGGCTTCGTCCAGCGCGGCTCGCTCTCCGTCTACCTCGCCACCACGCTGCTCGTGATGCTCGGCGGGCAGCTGGCCGTGCTCGCCACGGACCGGCCCTGGCGGGGAGCCGCCGCGCCCCGGCTCTGGGACGCACCGCTGCAAGGTGCGGTCGCCGTACTGACCTGCGCCGCGGCCCTGCTCTGCCTCACCGTCGGACGCCGCATGAAGGCCGTGGTGCTCGCCGGACTCACCGGATACGGGACCGCGTTGCTCTTCGTCGTCCAGGGCGCGCCCGACCTGGCGCTCACGCAGTTCTGCGTGGAGACCGTGTCGATGATCGTGTTCGTGCTGGTGCTGCGCCGGATGCCGGTGCACTTCCAGGAGTCGGTCAGCAGCTGGCGCCGTGCCGTGCGCATCCCGGTGGCACTGGCAGCGGCGGCCACCCTGAGCGTGGTGGTGTGGGTCGCGGCGGCGGCGCGCACCGCGAGGCCGGCGGGCGCCGCCATGGTCGAGGAGACCGCGCACCACGGCCTCAAGGACGTGGTGGCCACCATCCTGGTCGACCTGCGGGCCTGGGACACGATGGGGGAGTCCGCCGTGCTCGCCGCCGCCGCGATCGGTGTGACGAGCCTGATCTATCTGCACCGCCGGGCGGAGGGGGCCGCGGCGCCCCCGGAGCGGGAGGGGCACACCGCCTGGTCGTTGACCACGCCCCGGCTGTCGGGGCTGCCGCACGGCGACGAGGGGGCGCCGGAGCGCGGCTGGCTGGCGGCCGGCGCCACGCTCGCGCCCGAGCACCGCTCCGTCGTCTTCGAGGTGGTGGCCCGGCTGCTGTTCCACCCGATTCTGGTGCTCTCGGTGTACCTGCTGTTCTGCGCGGAGAACATGCCGGGCGGCGGCTTCGTCGCCGGACTGGTCGCCGGAGTCGCCCTGATCGTCCGCTACCTGGCGGGCGGCCGCTTCGAACTGGCCGAGGCAGCCCCGCTGCAGCCGGGACTCTTCACCGGCCTCGGCCTCTTCCTCTCCACCGGCGTCGCCCTGCTGGGCCTCGCCGACGGCACGGTCCTGCACGCCTGGACGTACAAAGGACACCTGCCGGTGATCGGGGCCTATCACTTCGGTACGCCGGTGGTCTTCGACTTCGGTGTCTATCTCCTGGTGCTGGGCGTGGTGCTGGACATCGTGCGGGCCCTCGGCGCGAAGGTCGACCGGCAGATCGAGCGGGCCGCCGCCCAGGAAGCCATGGACCGGGCCGCCGGACGCGGACCGGCACCCGGGACGGGAGGCGCGGGATGACCGTCAGCGCCTCCCTCCTCGCGACCGCCGCGGTCCTGTGCGCGGTCGGCGGCGCCCTCATGCTCACCCGGCCGCTCACCCGGATCCTGCTGGGCGCGGTGATCGCGGGCAACGGCATCAACCTGCTCGTCCTGTCCTCCACCGGAACGGCCGGCCGCGAACCCCTGCTCTACGGCGTCGCGCTGAGCAAGGTCACCGATCCGCTGCCCCAGGCCATCGCCCTCACCGCCATCGTTATCACGCTCGCCACCACCGCGTTCCTCCTGGCCATGGCCTACCGCAGCCACCAGCTGACCGGTACGGACGAGGTCCACGACGACCTGGAGGACCGGCGCATCGTGCTGCGCGCCGAGGTACTGGGGGAGCGCGACGAACTGCGCGAGCGGTACCGGTCCGAGTCCGACCGCACCGACGAGGAACGCCGCCGCTACCGCGCGGAGCGCCGCCGGCTGAGAGCCAGACTGCGCGCCGACCGCGCCCTCCAGGCCCGCGGCCGGGACGCGTCAGGGGACCTCTGGCACGACGTCCTGGGCGCGGACCCGGAGCACTACGCGGCGACGGCCGACGGTGAAGGCCCCGCCCCCGGCAATCCTCCCGGCGCCGACCCGGGCCCCGGCCCCGCCCCCGACTCCACGCCCGACGACCCGAACCGGCCCGACGACCCGAACCGAGGAGACACCGGGTGAACGCACTCGTCCCGCTGCCGGTGCTGCTGCCGCTCTGCGCCACCGGCCTGAGCCTCGCCTTCGGCACCCGGCTCAAACAGTTCCAGCGCTTCATCAGCGTCGCCGTGCTCACCGCCGTACTGGGCCTCTCGGTCACCCTGATGATCGACGCGGACATCGAAGGTCCGCTCACCGTGAACCTGGGTGACTTCGCGCCGCCGCTCGGCATCACGCTGGTCGCGGACCGGCTCTCCGGCCTGATGCTGACGGTCTCCTCCGCCGTCACCCTCTGCGTCCTCGTCTACTCCCTCGGCCAGGGCATGGCCGACCGGGACGAGGAGACACCCGTGGCGGTCTTCCACCCCGCCTACCTGATCCTGGTCGCCGGGGTCTCCTGCACCTTCCTCGCCGGTGACCTGGTCAACCTCTACGTCGGCTTCGAGATCATGCTGGTCGCCAGCTTCGTACTGCTCACGCTCGGAGGCACCGGCCCCCGGGTCCGCGCCGGCTCCACCTACGTGATCATCTCGCTGTTCTCCTCGATGCTCTTCCTCACCGCCATCGCGATGACGTACGCGGCCACCGGAACCGCCAACTTCGCCCAGCTGGCCGGGCGCCTGGCCGCCCTCCCGCTGGGCGTCCAGACCCTGATCCAGGCCATGCTGCTGACCGTCTTCGCCATCAAGGCCGCCGTCTTCCCTCTCGCCGCCTGGCTCCCCGACTCCTACCCGACCGCGCCCGCCCCGGTCACCGCGGTCTTCGCCGGACTGCTCACCAAGGTCGGCGTCTACTGCATGCTGCGCACCGAGACGCTGCTCTTCCCCGGCAACCGGCTCGGAGACCTGCTGATGGCGGCGGCCCTCGCCTCGATGGTCGTCGGCATCCTGGGGGCCGTCGCCCAGACCGACCTGAAGCGGCTGCTCTCCTTCACCCTCATCAGCCACATCGGCTACATGATCTTCGGCATCGGCCTCGCCACCCGGCAGGCGTACGGCGGTGCGATCGTCTACGTCGTCCACCACATCACCGTGCAGACCACGCTCTTCCTGGTGGCGGGGCTGATCGAACGGCGCGGCGGCACCACCGAACTCACCCGGCTCGGCGGCATCGCCAAGGCCGCCCCGCTGCTCGCCGTCCTCTTCTTCGTACCCGCGATGAACCTGGCCGGAATCCCGCCGCTGTCCGGATTCATCGGCAAGCTCGGACTCATGCGCGCCGGTGTCGCCGACGGCGGTGTCTGGGCCTGGATCCTCGTCATCGGCTCGACGGCGACCAGCCTGCTCACGCTGTACGTGATGGCCAAGGTCTGGAACCTGGCGTTCTGGCGGGCCGCGCCCCCCGGGCAGGCGCTGGACGGCACGGTCCTGGAGTCCGACGAGGAGGACGACAGCGACGCCGACGAGGGCCCGGACCGGATGCCCGGCACCGGCGACGAAGGGGTACGGATCCGCCACCAGCCGGCCGGGCGCGCGGTGGCGGCCACCCTGCACGGCCACGCCGTCACCACCACCACGAAGCTGCCGAGGCCGATGACCTGGGCCACCGCCGCGACGGTCGCGCTCGGGCTCTCCTTCACCGTGTTCGCCGGGCCGCTGACCTCGTACACCGACCGCTCGGCCGCCGAGCTGCTGGCACGTTCCCCCTATATCGAGGCGGTGCTCGGACGGTGAGACGACTCATCAGGTTCTCCTACCGGAACAAGGACCTGCCGCCGTTCAGCTGCGAGTTCCGCGGCCACCGCCGACGCGTGCTCGACCTGCCGCTGATCGCCTGGCTCACCGTCATCTGGGTGCTGCTCTGGTCCAGCCTGCACTGGGCCAACGTGCTGACCGGAGTGGTGGTCGCGGTCGCGGTCTGCCTGGCGTTCCCGCTCCCGCAGGTCGACCTCGGGCTCCGACTGCACCCCTGGGGCATCCTGCGGCTGGCCGGCTTCCTGCTCTACGACATGTACACCTCCGGCGTGAAGGTCACCCGGCAGATCTTCGCCGACCGTCCGCACCGGGCCGCCGTGATCGCCGTACCACTGCGCTGCCGCTCGGACCTGATGCTCACGGCGACCGCCGTCGCGATGTCCAACGTGCCCGGCGGCTCCGTCGTCGAGGTACGCCGCGCCACGGCCACCGTCTTCCTGCACGTCCTGGACGCGGACCGGCCCGCAGAACTGGACGCGGCCCGGCGCTCGGTATGGCGCATGGAGGAGCTGACGGTCCGGGCCTTCGGCACCCGCGACGAGATCGCCCGCGTCGCCGGCCCACCACCGACGGCGCCGCACCCCGGCGAGCGGCCGGAAGACCAGGGGGAGGACGCATGAGCGTTCCGGAAGCCGTGGACCGGGGTCTGCTCATCGCGGCCGTCGTCGTGATCGTCATCGCCGGAGCGGGTCTGCTGACCCGGATCTGGCGGGGACCCTCCATGCTGGACCGGGCGATCTCGCTGGACGTCTGCGCGGCCCTCATCATCGCCGGGCTCGGCGCCAAGTCGGCCTTCGCCCGGGACCCGTTCTACTTCCCGATCATGCTGGTGCTGGCCTTCCTCGGCTTCACCGGCTCGGTCGGCATCGCGCGCTTCATCGCCGTACGCGACCGGCCGCCGGGCCGAGCGCGCGCCGACGGTCCCGAGGGGCCGGGCAGGGAGACACCATGAGCGTCTGGCTCCAGATCACCGACACGGCCGGTGCGGTCCTGGTCCTCCTCGGCGCCGCCATCTGCCTGCTGGGCGTGATCGGCATGCTGAAGCTGCCGGACGTCCTGTCCCGCAGCCACGCCGCGACCAAGCCGCAGTCCCTCGGCATGCTGATCGTGCTGGCCGGGGTCGCGCTGCGGCTGCGCAGCGGCATGGACCTGGCGACCCTGGCACTGATCGGCTTCTTCCAGCTGATGACCGGCCCGGTCGCCGCGCACCTGGTCGCGCGCTCCGCGTACCGGACCGGTCAGGTCGACCACGGTGAGCTGCTCTTCGACGAACTGGACGAGCAGCTGACGGAGGAGAGCTGACGGGGACAGCCGCTGACAGCGGCACCGAACAGCGCCCACCAGCGGGAAATCCCCTACCGCGGCGGCCGGAAAGACCCCAGAATCATGCCGTGGCCGACATGGAGGCGTTCCGGGAAGCGGTGACCGCGTGGGCGGCCGGTGGACCCGATGGCCCCGCCGGTGAACTGGCGGAGCGGCTGCCCGTGAGCACGGTCGTCCTGCTGGAGGGCCCGAGTGATGTGGCAGCGGTCGACGCGCTGGCCGCGCGGCGTGGGCGGCATCTGGCGGCCGAAGGAGTCTGCGTGCTGTCGATGGGCGGCGCGATGAGCGTCGGACGGTTCGCCGGCCTCCTCGGGCCGACGGGACTCGGGCTGCGCCTCACGGGCCTGTGCGACGAGGCGGAGCGCGGCTACTTCAGCCGCGCGTTCCAGCGGTCCGGCGCCGAGCCGTCGGAGTACTTCGTCTGCGCGGCGGACCTGGAGGACGAGCTCATCCGCGCGCTGGGAGTGGCGCGGGTGCGGGAACTCGTCCGGGAGGAGGGCGATCTGCGTGCGCTACAGACCTTCCTCCGCCAGCCCGCGCAACGGGGACGTACCCCGCAGGCGCAGTTGCGGCGGTTCCTCGGCACGAAGAAGGGGCGCAAGATCCACTACGGCCGCGTCCTGGTGGAGGCCCTCGACCCCGGCCGCGTGCCGGCACCGCTCGACGACCTGCTCACCGGCCTCTGACCCGCTCGGCCGCCGGGCCGGTCCCGTATCCTCTGCGCGCATCACGCATCACGCATCACGCATCAATGACGACGATGTGAGGGGAAGGTCCGTGGACGAGAACCGCATGAGGGCACGTGAGTCGGGCATTCCGCTGACCGGCGAGCCGGGCCGGTGGAACGCGATCACGGACGTGCCCGGTGTCGAGGTCGGCTATGTCACCCTCTGCGAGGGCGACGACGTGCGTACCGGAGTCACCGCGCTGCTGCCGCGCGGCAGGGACGGTGTCGGGCTGCCCTGCGCGGCCGGCTGGCACTCGTTCAACGGCAACGGGGAGATGACCGGCACCGCCTGGATCGAGGAGAGCGGCTCCCTCGCCGTGCCGGTGCTCATCACCAACACCTACGCGGTGGGCCCGGTCCACCGCGGCGTGGTCGAGTGGGTGCGCGCCAACTGCGGCGGCATGGCACCGGAATGGCTGCTGCCCGTGGTCACCGAGACCTGGGACGGCCACCTCAACGACATCCACGGCACGGCGGTGCGGTCCCAACACGCAGCGGCCGCCATCGACGCGGCCGTCTCCGGTCCGGTCGAGGAGGGCTGCGTCGGAGGCGGTACGGGGATGCGCTGCTACGGCTTCAAGGGCGGCTCGGGAACCGCGTCGCGCGTGGTGGAGTACGGGGACGACCGCTACACCGTCGGCGCGTTCGTCCAGGCCAACTTCGGTGCGCGGCGCGAACTCGTGGTGGCCGGTGTGCCGGTGGGCCTCGAACTGCCGGACAGCCCGGGACCGGCCCCTGACGGCGTACGTCAGGTACCGCCCGGCGCGGGCTCGGTGATCGTGGTGGTGGCGACGGACGCGCCCCTGCTGCCGGGGCAGTGCAAGGCGCTGGCCCGACGCGTCACCCTGGGCCTCGCCCGAACCGGCACCACCGGCAGCCACTTCTCCGGGGACATCTTCCTGGCCTTCTCCACGGCCAACGAGTCCGCCCTGAACAGCACGTTCCCCTCCGACGACGACGGCGCCCCGTACGAGTCGATGCGGTTCGTGCCGTGGGGCCGGATGGACCCCTTCTACGGCGCGGTCGTCGAGTCGGTGGAGGAGGCGGTGCTCAATGTGCTGACCGGCGCCCACTCGATGACCGGCCGTGCGGGCCATCACGTCCAGGCGCTGCCACTGGACAGGCTGTCCGAACTCCTGGCGGCCCGCGGGGTGCCGACGCGGTAGGGCTGTCGTCAAACCGCCGACTGCCGGATTTGCTGTGCAGCGTGGGTGGGAGTCGTGAGGGTTCGCGCGAGGTTCCCGGGATCCGGTGACGGGAGCGGAAGGCTCGGGGCGATCGTCCGGCGCTCCCGAACAGGTCCGTGGCGCCGGCCTATGCGATGGGAGAACGATCAACGATGCTCACTCCGGTACGCAGCAGAGTACGGACGGCCGCGCTCGCGCTCTCGGCCGTCGCGGCCCTCGCCTTCGGTACGACCGTCACGACCGGCGCGGCAGCGGCCCCGCTTCCCGCTCCGGCTCCCACGAAGCAGGGACCGACCTCGGTGGCGTACGTCGAGGTGAACAACAACAGCATGCTCAACGTCGGCAAGTACACCCTCGCCGACGGCGGCAACGTCTTCGACGTCGCCGTGATCTTCGCGGCGAACATCAACTACGACACGGGCACGAAGGCGGCGTATCTGCACTTCAACGAGAACGTGCAGCGCGTCCTCGACAACGCAGCCACGGAGATACGGCCGTTGCAGGAGAAGGGCATCAAGGTCGTCCTCTCGGTGCTCGGCAACCACGAGGGCGCGGGCTTCGCGAACTTCCCGAACCAGCAGGCGGCTTCGGCGTTCGCGACGCAACTCTCCGACACCGTGGCCGAGTACGGCCTCGACGGCATCGATTTCGACGACGAGTACGCCGACTACGGCAACAACGGCACCGGCCAGCCCAACGACAGCTCGTTCGTACAACTGGTGACGGCGCTGCGCACGGACATGCCGGACAAGATCGTCAGCCTCTACAACATCGGCCCGGCCGCCTCGCGGCTCTCCTACGACGGCGTGGACGTCTCGTCCGAGTTCGACTACGCCTGGAACCCGTACTACGGCAGCTGGCAGGTCCCCGGCATCGCGCTGCCCAAGTCGAAGCTGTCGCCGGCGGCGGTCGAGATCGGCGGTACCTCGCAGAGCACGGCCGCCGATCTCGCCCGCCGTACCGTCAGCGAGGGGTACGGCGTCTACCTGACGTACAACCTCGACGGCGCCGACCGCAGTGCCGACGTCTCCGCGTTCACCAGGGAGCTGTACGGCAGCGACGCCCGCTACACGCCGTAGGGCGACCGAACGTCCTGCCCGCGTACCCCTTCGGGGCTGCGGCCTCGCGCAGGACGCGACCCGTACCGGCCGTGCCTCCGACAGCGATACCGGAGGCACGGCCGGTACGGGTCGCGTCCTGCGCTGCTCCACCACGGTCCTCGGGGCACGAGTCGGGCGGCGGAGATCAGTAGCCCTGGCCGACCAGAAACGAGTCGAATTCGAGGGCGAACGAGCGAGCTTCGGACACGTGGCCCTCGTTGTCCCCGTAGGCCAGCGCGAAGATGCACAGGCCCTGCCGGGTCCGTACCACCCACATGCTGCGGTCGCCCTCGCGAAGCAGTACCAGGTCGAGTTCATTGCCGGTCACCGCGTCCGTGACCTGCTCCAGGCTCTCGCGGTGCCACGCGACCTCGCCGAGACGGACGAGCGGAGCGGGCCCGGTCTCCTCGCCGGCCGCCCACAGGGCTTCCAGGGCGGCCTGGTCCAAAGCGCCTGCGTGCGGGAGCTGTCCACCCGGATCCGCGGCGGGCCGGAAGTACCGCCGGCCGTCCTCGCCGTCGCAGCCGGCGATGGCGAAGAAGCCGGAGTCGGCCGAGAAGACCGCCGCCGCCCGTACGGCGGGCCGCTCCTCGCCGAGGGCGAAGTGGGTTCTGAGTACATCTTCCCATTGCTCCGTCACAGGAGACATCGGTAACGACCTTCCGTCGGCGTCGCTGCGGTTCACGGACCTGTTCGGTTCACGGACCTGTTCGGTTCACGGACCTGTTCGGTTCACGGACCTGTTCGGTTCACGGACCTGTTCGGTTCACGGACCCGCTCGGGTTGCCGCAGGGTCGGGCGCACTCGGCGGCCCACCCCTGCGACCTGAACTCATCTGCCCGTCAACGCGCAGCTCAGACGGGGTGGCCGGAAGTCCGGTCCGTGAGGTACCTCTCCTGCCCGGCCGCCACCTCACGAGGGGTCCGCACGTCATATGTCCTGCCGGTCCGGTCCTACCGGTCCGGCAGTATCGCGCGTGCGGACCCGGCAGCGGAGTTCACTGCCCGGCCGGCGCCGCTCAGGGCGTCGGACGTGCCCGCGCCCACCGTTTCGATCGCTGAGTGCAGGTGTCCGCCCGCCCTGGCCGTAGCACCGCGGGCCTTCTTCCGGCCGGTGTGCCCCGCCGCGCGGGCACGGTAGGCGGCCGACGGTTTGCCATGGGTATCGGCGGCGGCGAGCAGCAGCGCGCCGAACAGACCGACGCGGCGCGCGAGGTGGAAGCGCTGGTCCTTACGCAGTTCCTGGTCCTCCTCCTTCCATCGTGCGTGCTCGGCGAGGGTGGTCGGCACGAGGCTCGCGGCCAGGACGAGGGAGGCGGTGCGGGGGAAGCGGCCCAGCGCGAGTGCTCCACCCGCGGCGATCTGGACGGCGGCGTTGAGCCGGACCAGTCGCTCCGGATCGTCAGCGGTGACGCCGATCTGCCGTGCCCGGGAGGCGGTGCCTGCCGCGAGGGGGCGTGGGCTGCGCAGCGCGTGCCCCGCCTCGGTGATGAAGGGGGCGGCCAGCAGCGGGCGGGCGATTCTTCTCAGTACAGCCATGAGTCTTCGTCTGCCCGTGAAGACGGGCGGCATACGCGGCAGACAGAGGCGGTGCCCTGTCACACACAGGAGGCCTGCCGGACGAGTTCCGGGGCAGACGCCGATCGGGCGACGGAGACAGCGTCGTGAACGTCGGCCGCCGCGAGTTGTGTACACGAAGGGGGACTCCGATGCCGATCGCTCTACCGGAAAGACCCGTGGGACTGCCCGATACGAGCTCAACCGGGACCCCGCGGGGGAGCCGGGCCTTCGCGCTGCCTCGCGGCCTCGGGGGTACGGCCGGCCGGATCGCCGCGCTCACCGTCGGACAGGCCGCGCTGATGGTGGGCGCCGGGCTGCTCATCACCGGACCCGCCGCCCACGTCTGGCCGATGACCGCGGAGGACCGCGTCGACGAGGGCTTCGAACACCTCCGCACGGGCGCCCTCACCACCGTGTCCTTCATCGGCTCGGAGGCGGGCAACACCCTGACGGTGATCGCCATCACTCTGCTGGCCTGCCTGGGTCTGGTGTTCGTACCCAGGCTGCCGATGTGGCGCCAAGCGGGCTTCCTCGCCGTGTCCGTCTCGCTCCAGGCACTCGTCTTCCTGGTCATCACCCTGTCGGTGGACCGCCAGCGGCCGGATGTGCACCGTCTCGACGCCTCCCCGCCGACGTCGAGTTACACCTCCGGCCACACCGGCGCCGCCACCGCGCTCTACGCGGGCCTTGCCTTCCTCGCCCTCTCCCGGATGCGCGGCCCGTGGCGCAGGATCGCCGGCACCCTGCTGCTGCTCCTGCCGCTGTTGGTCGCCCTGTCCCGCCTCTACCGGGGCATGCACCATCCCACCGATGTCGTCGGCGGCCTGGTCAACGGCGGCCTGTCGCTGATGATCGTGGGGTACGCGCTGTTCGCCCGGCCCGAGGTGATCGTCCCGCCCACCGGGCAGCCGGTGCGTGCCGTCCCGGCGGCCGGGCGCACCGCGGACGTTTCTGGCCCCGTCACCGTCATCGTGAACCCGACGGTCACCCGGCCGCGGGACCAGGAGGCCGTGCGCGCCGTCCTGGAGAGTCACGGCCTTCACGAGGCGGTGTTCGTGGAGACCACGGCGGACGACCCCGGCATCGGCCAGAGCGCACGGGCCCTCGCCGACGGTGCCCGGCTCGTCGTGGTCTGCGGCGGCGACGGCACCGTGCGCACGGTCGCCGACGCCCTCGCGGGGAGCGGCGTCCCGCTCGCCATCGTGCCCAGCGGCACCGGCAACCTCCTCGCCCGCAATCTGGGCCTGCCCCTCGCCCCGGCCGAGGCACTGGACGCCGCGCTCCGTGGCGCCCCTCGCCCCATCGACCTCGCCCGCATCGAGGGCGACGGGCTTCCCGCAACCCATTTCACCGCCATGGCCGGGGCCGGACTCGACGCCGCGATCATGGAGAAGACCGCGGACCGGGCCAAATCCGTCCTGGGCTGGCCCGCTTACGCCCTGGCCGGCCTCTCCTCCCTCACCACACCCCCCGTGCGGCTGACCGTGCGCCTCGACGACGCCCCGGCGCTGCACCGTACGGCCCGCATGGTCCTGGTCGGCAACGTCGGCACCGTGCAGGGCGGTCTGAGCCTGCTGCCCTCCGCCCGCCCTGACGACGGCCTCCTGGAACTCATGATCCTGGACCCGCACGGCCCCTCCGGCTGGCTGCGGGCGCTCACCACGGTGCTACGGGGCCGCTCCGGGACCCCGCGCCCCACCCTGCCGGACACCACGGAGCGAGAGGGAGGGAAGAGCCTCCGCGTGGAGTACCTCACCTTCCGGCGGGCCGAGTTGAAGCTCGACGCACCGTGCCCCCGTGAGATCGACGGCGACCCCGTCAACCCGGGCAGCCGGCTGACGGTGACGGTCGCCCCGGGCGCCCTGAGCGTGCTGCTTCCGCTGGAAGAGGCCTGATGGGCACCGTCGTCAAGGTCCCGGTGACCCGCGACATGTCGGGCGACGAACTCTCCGCCGATGAGGCCCTGCAGTCCCTGCGCCGCTACGGCCGTTGGCCGCTGGTGCGCGACTCCTTCGTCCGCTTCCGTTACGCCGACGGCTTCAGCCACTCCCGCGCGCTGGCCCTGCAGACGGTGCTCGCCCTCATCCCGATGGCCATCGCGTTCGTGGGCCTCTCCTCGGCCATGCACACCGAGAGCGTCGGCCGCATGGCGGAACTGACCATCCACCGGCTTGCCGCGGGACCCAGCTCGGAGGTCGTCGACGACGCCCTGCGGCGCAGCCGTGAGGAGGCGGGCGACGGCGCGGCGCTGGCCCTCTGGCTGGGGCTCGTCTTCTCGCTCGTCAACGTCACGACCGCGATGTGCCAGATCGAACGCGGCGCCAACCGGATCTACGGCAATGAACGCGACCGGCCCTTCCACCGCAAGTACCTGCGGGGACTGGTGATGTCGCTCAGCGCCGGACTGCCCCTGGGGCTCGGATTCGTCGTCATGGTCGCCGGCCGTGACCTGGCGGCCGCCGCGGTCAGCGTCTACCACCTCGACGACGAGGCCCAGACCGTCTGGAACTTCCTGCGCTGGCCCTTCGGCCTGCTCCTCGCCCTCATCTCGGCGAGCGCGATCTTCCGCCGCTCGCCCCGCCGCGCCCAGCCCGGGTACACCTGGCTGGCGTTCGGCTCCGCCGTCTACCTGGTGCTGTGGACGCTGCTCACCTGGCTGCTGAGCCGCTACCTCCAGCTGAGCCACTCCTTCGACACGGTGTACGGGCCGCTCAGCGCCTTCATGTCCCTGCTGTTGTGGGCCTATCTCACGTCCATCGCCCTGTTCCTCGGCCTGTCCTTCGCCGCCCAGCTGGAGGCGTCACGGGCCCGGGTACCCGGCCCGATCCAAGAGGACCCGGGAGTCTGAATGCCCGTGCGCACCACCGCCCGACGTATCCGCGAGAGCCGTCGCCGCGCCGCCGACCGCCGCTTCGGCTTCCACCTGCTGGGCGCGATCGCCGTGGCCGCCGCCACCGCGGTCCCCTTCGGACTGCTGCTGGTCCTGGTCAAGGGCCGGTGGGGGCCGCTGCGCCGGATCGACGAGGGCGCGGCCGACAGCCTCCACCGCACCGCCCTGGAGCACCCCGGCTGGACGGACGTCCTCCAGTTCCTCTCCGACCGGGTGTGGGACCCCTTCACGCTGCGGGCCGCCGTCGCACTGCTCACCGGGTGGCTGCTCTACCGCCGCGCCTGGCGGCTCGCCGCCTGGTCGGCGGTGACGGCCGTCGCCGGAGGACTGATCGGACTGCTCGTCAAGACCGTCGTCGAGCGGGCCAGGCCGTCGCTGGAGAACCCGGTCGCGCACGCCCCGGGTTTCTCGTTCCCCTCGGGGCACGCGATGACCGCGACCACCTCGTGTGCCGTGCTGCTGCTGGCCCTGCTGCCGATGGTGCCGCGTGCCTGGCGGCCCGCGTGCTGGGGCCTGGCCGTCGTGTCGGTGATCGGGGTCGGCTTCACCCGTGTCGCGCTCGGCGTCCACTGGTTCAGCGACGTGGCCGGCGGCTGGCTCCTGGGCCTGGCCGTGGTGGCGGCCACCTCCTGGGCGTTCGAAACCTGGCGCACCGACGCGGGCCGGGTCCGTGCTCCCGTCAGCGAGGGCCTGGTGCCCGAACTCACCGGCCCGCACCCGGAACCCGACGCCGTGGCCGGCGGCCGCCCCCGCCTCGAAGAGCGGGGCTCCGGCTCCGGGCATCAGCAAAACCACGGCGGGCGCTGACCAGCGCGGGCAGGTATCCAGGCCGTACTCGGTTCCAGTCACCCTCCGCCCGCAAGATCAGCTGAAGACCGTCCCGCACTCGTGCGGGGGTGCACTTCCTTGGGACAGAATCCATCACGAACTGGTGATGCCTGCTGTCGCGGCGAACCGGTGGAACCTAGGGAGAGGGTTCGATGGGGTGGCGAGAGGGCGCTGGGGAACTGGACGCGCGGATGCTTGAGCGTCCGCTTCCTTCGGATGCGGTGGCAAAGCTGGGAGCCTGGCTGGCCGGAGACGGGGCGCCGTACGCGGACGGGACCGGCGCGCACGCAGTTCGCTACATCCCGGGGTCCTGGGCCGGCATCCGGCCATGGCCCCCGGAGTTGGCCGAGCAGGTCGGACGTGAGCCGACTTCGCTGAGCCGGGCGCAGGTGTTGGGGGTGGCCAGGACCGGGGCAGCAACGGCCAGCTGGACCGAGACACTCGTCGCCAGCTACGTCTGGGGACAAGGTGACAACGGGTACGGAGCCCACCGGCTGAATGAGATCCTGCGCCCGGGCCCGGTCGAGGCGGTGCTGGCAGAGGCTATTGCGCTGCTGGCCACCGATGGTGCTGTGGCAGGCTACCGCAGGCTGAGCGGCGCGATCGCAGGCCTCGGACCTGCGTTCTTCACCAAGTTCCTCTACTTCGCCGGCGGCGCCGTACCGGATGCGCCGGGGCCGCGCCCGCTCATCCTCGACCAGCGCATAGCTCGTGTCCTGCGCGCCCACACGACACGACTGGGGGAGGGGATCGGGCTTGAGGAACCCGCGAGGCTCGCTGCCTGGCTGTGGAGCGACGGCGGGTGGACCCCGCACCGCTACGACATGTACCTGAGATGGGTACGCGGCGTCACCGGCCAACTGGCCGGGTCCACGCACTGGCCGCTCGCTCCCGACCTACTGGAATTGGCACTGTTCAGCGGCGCATGGACCCCGTAGAAGTCCTCCGGGCCGTCCTCCGCTTCGGCGGCACCGCGTCCGCCACCCTGTGGGCCTGGCCCCCAGCCCCGTACTCCCGATCGCCCTCCTGAGGCGTCTGCCTCCGGGTGGCGCGCGCGAATCTGGCGGTCGGGACGCTTCCGCCGAGTACCGCGCACTGAACGTGCCGCGTGCGCCGGACCAGGACGGGACGGCGGTTCACGCCATGCCGGCGCGGTGCCGGGGCCTGGGGCGCGGAGACGTGTCACGCGGCTCCTCATGGGGCGGCCCGACGCCCGCCGGCCCGGACGTCGCAGTGGGTGCTCCCACGAGGCGAGCGCAGGCTCAGCCCGTGACACGGCGCCCGTCCACGGCAGAGGACTCGCAGGTCAGATGGCGCGCTGCGGTGTGGCGGGTGTCGGCTGGGTGCTGAGCACTCGTGTTCGGCGCTCAGATCGCCGTACAGCGCCTGCTCACCTCCGCTCGCGCGGAGAGCACCGGGCGGCAAGCTGCGATACGTCGTCGAGCAGACCCGGCCCGGCCGGTCAGCTCAGGAACAGGGCTGTCCCGTCGCGGCGGCTGCGGCGGGCCCGCCACGTGAGTGACGCGAGGGCCGCGGCGAGCCAGCAGGCCCCGACCAGTGCCTCCCAGGCCGCGAGCGCGGCGGTGTGGGAGCCCGCTCGCCCGGCCAGTACCTCGCGGACCGCGAGGAGGCCGTGGGTCAGCGGCAGGACGTCGCCGAGCCGGCCGAGCACGGGGCCGACGGCCTGCACCGGGACCTCGGCGCCGCAGACGATCATCATCACCGTGAACGCGCCGTTGGACGCCACGTTGCGCAGGTCCGAAGCGGTCAGCACCAGCGAACCCAGGAACAGGCCGAGGCAGTAGCTCGTCACCGCGACGAGGACGAGGAGAACCGCGAGCAGGGCGACCCGTGCCACGGTCAGCCGCAGGTCCGCCACCGGGGCGAGGAGGAGTATCCCGCCCAGGCCGCAGGCGACGCCGTCCGGAAGCCAGAACAGGCTCCGCCCCACGAAAACCAGGGAGGGACTGCTGGGCGAGGCGACCAGCAGGGGCAGGGTGCCGTTCTGCAACTCCCATGTCGTTGACGCCGTCGCGAAGACGCCGTGCAGCGCGACCAGTGCCACCGCGTTGCCGATCAGCAGGTACCGGGCCTGCCCGGGCCCCAGCAGATCGCCGATGGTGGTGAAGAACAGCATCTGGGCGAGTATCCGTACGAACCAGCCGAGCACCCAGGTCTTCCAGGTGAAGACGGTGGCGTAGTCGGCGATTCCGGCGCGCGCCGCCCAGCCGAGCACCTGGAGACGGCGGCCCGGACCGGTCGTGTCGGGGGTGCCGTCGCCCGCCGAGGTGATCGTGGTCATGCCAGCCCCACCGTCCCCGTCTCCCGTACCAGCCGGACGACCCTGCCGAGCAGCAGCCGGCCGCCGATCCCGGTGAGGAGCCCGAGGCCGAGGACGACGCCGGTCCGCCAGGCCGCCGAGGCCGAGGTGACCGGGGCCGGGTCAAGCGCGTCGCGCAGCAGATCGGAACTCCAGGAGAGGTAGAGGAGCCTGCCGATCGGGTGCGTCCACTCCGGCAGCCGGTCGAGCGGGGTGAACACCCCGCCGAGCAGCAGTACCGGATAACTCAGCGAGTTCTGGAAGGTCCGCGCGGTGCGCGTCGCCACGAACAGGGCGGCCATCAGGGTCGCCGACCCGGCGGTGGCGACCGCGGTGGCGAGCAGGCCCACCAGGAAGACGAACGGATGCGGTACGTCGGGAACGATGCCGAAGCCGAGGAACGCCACCGCGCCGACCTCGACCACCGTCAGCAGACTGATGGCCGTGGTCACCCAGACCCTGCTGAGCACCACGCGGGCGAAGCCGGCCGGCGCCGCTATCTGGAGTTCCAGGGTGCCGAGCCAGCGGTCACTGTCGACAACCTCTCCGGAGATCAGCATGGCCATGCTCCACATCCCCATCAGCACCGGCGCGAGCAGCCCGTACGCGAGGAGGTCCGGCCGGTCGTTGTGCCGTACCAGCAGCAGGAACACGGCGGCGAGCAGCGGGGTGCGCACCAGGTCGATGAGGTAGTCGCGGTGGGTCAGCACCAGGCGGCCCTGGAAGCGCCCGGTCGCGGCCAGCAGGCTCACCGGTTCACCACGCTGCGCTGCTCGTTGCGGTGGACGAGTCGAAGGTAGACCTCTTCGAGGTCGGGCAGCTCGGTGCGTACGTCGGTGACGCCCTCGGCGACCACGAAGGCGAGCACGGCGCCGAGGGCCTGCTGGCTCTCGACGGAGACGACCGCCGTGCCGTCGTCGGCCGGCTCCACGCCGAGGACACCGTCGAGGGCGCGCACCCGGTCGAGCAGTCCGGTGTCCGCGCGGACGCGGACACGCTCCTGTCGCGACATCAGGCGCGACAGCGTCTTCGGCGCCTCCGTCGCGATCACCCGGCCGTGGTTGATCATCGTGACCCGGTCGCAGAGCACCTCCGCCTCGGCCAGGTCGTGCGTGGCGAGGAGGATCGTGCGGCCCTCCCCGGCGAGCCGCTGGATCAGCTCGCGCAACTGACGGGCGGCCAAGGGGTCCAGGCCGTTGGTCGGCTCGTCGAGCAGCAGGACGCGCGGGTCGCCGACGATCCCGCGGGCCAGGTGCAGACGCTGGCGCATGCCGACAGAGAAGGTCTCCACCCGGTCGTCGGCGCGCTCGGCCAGGCCGAGTTCGTCGAGCAGGGTGTCCGTCCTGGCCAGGCCCTTCTTCGTGGACATTCCGTACAACGCGGCCCAGTAGCGCATGTTCTGACGAGCCGTCAGTCGTGGGTAGAGGCCGCGTTCACCGCCGAAGACGATCCCGAGCAGCGGCCGGATCCTGCGATACTCGGTCACCAGGTCGTGGCCGAGCACGGACGCGCTTCCCGACGTCGGCAGCAGCACCGTCGAGAGGATCTTCATCAGGGTGCTCTTGCCGGCCCCGTTCGGACCGAGCAGTCCGTGCACCTCGCCCTGTTCCACCTGGATCGACACATCATCCAGGGCGGTGACCGCCGGGCCGCGCCGCACGCGGTACTCCCGCCGCAGCCCGCGGGCGTCAACGGCGAGTCGCACGCCGTCAGGTCGATTGCCGCTGTCGCGCATCACGCCACCGATCGTCCGGACGAAGAGGTGCCGGTGCTGGACGGCCCGGTCGGGGCGGAAGCGGTGCGGGGTGCGGATTCCGCGCCGTCCACCTCGTCCAGCCATTCCTGCCGGGCGGCACCCGACACCAGTAGGAAGGAACCCAGCGGGGTCCGCGCGACCAGATGGCGGCCGACGTCGTCCAGGCGCAGCCCGTCCAGGCGCAGCCCGTCGGCGGGGTCGGCCGCCGGCGGACGGGCACCGGCGGGGTCGTCCGGGCGGGCACCCGCAGGAGGGTTCGAACCCGTGTCCCCGGCCGTGTCCCCGCCTCCCAGCGGCACCCCGAACAGAGACACCCCTGAGGCGAGCAGCCGGCGCGCGCCGGGCCGGCGGTGCACGAGGTCGGAGGCGAGGGCGGCCGGGCGCCCCCCGCGGCCCTCGATGCCGGACTGCGCGGCGAACGCGGCCGCCCGCACCGGGTTGCTCCAGCGCATCGCCGTGCGCACCGACCGCGCCAGCCGTACGCGCACCGCCGCCGCACGGGTGTGCGGCAGTGCGACCGTGGGCCGCCAGCCGAGACGGGCGACGCCCCGCATCGCCTGCCGCCACTCCGGCCACAGGCCGACCCTGTCGAGGTCGGCGCCGAACTGCCGTACGGCCTCTTCGTCCATCGCCTGGAGAAGGAGCACCAGGTCGAGAAAGTCGCGTGAGCGGAACGGGCGTTCCCACCGTTCCGCCACCAGGGCGACCGCGCTTGTGGTCCACGCGGAGCCGGGCGGGCGCGCGAGCTGTCGGGCGGGGCCGTGGACGTCCGTCACGATCTCGGCGGTGAACAGGCCGACGGCGTAAGGGTCCTGGGACGTGTCGGGCGCCGGCTTGCGGAACTCCGCGCCCAGGTGGGGGGAGACGGTGTCGCCGGGGTGGGCGGGCTTCACGGTGAAGGCCACCAACTCCCAGCCGCAGGCCAGCAGATGGCGGGCGCAGGCCCACAGGTCGGCGTGGCGTGGACAGACGACGTCGAGGTCGCCGGCCGAGCGGAGCACACCCGCCGGGTAGAGGCCGGCGATCGTCGCCCCCTTCAAGGGGAAGGCGTCGGGCGCGTGTTCCTGAAGCTCTTCCCAGACCCGGCGGTACCGGTCGACGCGCTCCCGTGCCGTCCGCAGCTCGGCCGCCTGACCGTCCGTGAGTGCCTCGCCGCCGACGGCCCACAGGCTCAGCAGGGTTCCGGCGAGCTTGTGCCGGCCGTCACGGGCCGTACGCAGCAGAGAGTCCCGGTCGGATCCGGGCGCGGCGTCGAGCAGGGCGAGGACCGTGTCGGTCGTGACCGCGTTCCCAGTTGGTGCTTCAGTCAACGCGGACTCCGCCCCGGTTGGCGTGTTCTCCGGCCGAAAAGGGCCACTAGGGCGCCAAGGGCAACGAGTGGCGAATAGGGGAATTCCAGGGGCGGGCGACGGAAGACGCGGTCAGGATGTCCGGAAATCCGGATCCTGGCCGCATCCACGTCTGCTCCGACCGGTCGTTTACTTGCCCGGCTTCGGGCGGACCGTAACCTTCTTGAAGGCGACGCTCATGGGACCCTCCTTGATGCGTTCGGTCGTGGACGTTAGCCTCAGCGTATTGCCCTGAATGCAGCATTGGCAATGGAGCAACTACCTCTACATACAGCCTAGTTGGCTGGAAAGCGCCGGGTTGGCGCACGGGCCCCGACCGAGTGGAGAGCCGGAGGAACATGGCCGTCGAGCAGTGGTTGCAGGCCCCCTTCACGCACGATCCGGCACGGCGCCGAACGTATCCGGACGACGTCTACTTCCGGGAGATGGCCGCTCTGCTGGACGAGCGGGACGCGGAGGAGACCGGCCGGACACTCGGCGGAACCACCTTCGTCATGTTCAAGCCCGACGCGGTGGTCGGGCGCCGTATCGAGCCCGCCCTCGATCTGCTGGCCGGCCACGGTTTCCTGCCGCTCGGCGCACGCGAGGTCCGGGTCGACGCACGGGTCTGCCGCGAGCTGTGGCGCTACCAGATCAACGCCGCGCCCCTGGCGGTCATCCGGGCCGTGGACATGATCCTGGAGTCCGGGCCGCCCTGCCTCTTCGTCGCCCTGCGCGACACCCGCGGTCCGCGGGAGACGGGTATGTCCGCGGCCCAACGGCTCAGCGAGTTGAAGGGGTCGTCCAAGAACCGGGACACGGACGGCGTCACTCTGCGCGGCGCGCTCGGCTGCGAGCTGATGTGTCTCAATTTCCTGCACGCGCCGGACGATCCCGCCGATCTCGTCCGGGAGGTCGGCGTTCTGGTGCCCCACAGCCACCGGAACGAGGTGCTGACGATGCTGGCGGGCGAGCCGTCGCCCGCGCGGACCGCCGGGGTGGTCGCCGCTGCGCGCCGGCTCTGCGCCGCGCATCCGGCCCACCCCCTGGCCCCGGCACCCGGCTCCGCCCGGCCGGCGCGGGCCGACTCCGCCGGGGCCCTCGCCCGGGTCGGCGAACTGGCCGCGGGGCAGGGCGGACTCGCGTTGTGGGACCGCATAGTGATCGCCGCGCACCTGGTCGAGGGGCTGCCGTCCGAGGGCACGGCCCTGATCGGACCCCCTCCCGGCACCCGCCTGAACCATCCCCGGGCCACCGGGCCCACGCAGGGCGCGACCACCCCCGCGGGCACACGGTCCGCCCGTGTCCCCGCGCCCGCCGCCGTCGCCCTGGACCACTGACCACCGACCGCTCCGCCCCGCACCAAGCATCGCAATGAAAGGCCCGCCCCCGATGGACGACTCCACGACGGAAGACGTCACCCTGCATGGTCCGGCGAGCTGGGAAGGACCGGTGCGCCGGCACGGGCCGGTGGCCCGGGTCGCCGTGCTCTCCGACATCCACGCGAACATCCCCGCGTTCGAAGCCGTGCTCGCCGAGCCCGACGTCGCGGCGGCCGATCTCATCGTCCTCTGCGGTGACCTGACCTGGGGCCCGCAGCCGCAGGAGACGTACGAGCGGATCCTCGCGCTGGGGGAGCGAGCCCTGTGCGTGCGGGGCAACGCCGACCGGTACGCCGCCGAGATCGGCACCGGCGCCCGCGCGGCCGACACACCCCGCCAGTCGTGGATCGCCGACCGGCACTCGCCCGAGGCCATCGGCTTCCTCACCCGGGTGCCCTTCGGAGTCGTGGTCGAGGTCGACGGGCTCGGCCCGGTGCACTTCTGCCACGGCTCACCGCGCAGCGACCACGAACTGGTCACGCCGGGCACACCGCCCGAGCGGTTCGCCCGACTGTCCGCCACCCTCGACGCGCGGGTCCTGGTCACCGGCCACTCGCACCTCCAGTTCGACCGGACGGTGGCCGGACTGCGCAGCGTCAACCCGGGAAGCGTCGGGCTGCCCTACCACGCGGCCGAGCCGGGCACCGCGTACTGGGCGCTGCTGGGCCCCGACGTCCGCCTCAGGACCACGCGCTACGACGTCTCGGACGCCGTCGACCGCGCCTACCGCGCGGCGGACCCCGACGCCGAGCGCTACGCAGGCACCCTCACGAATCCTCCCGTACCGGAGAAGATTGTCGAGGAGGCGGAATCCCTGGTCTTCGTCAACTGACCGGCTTTCGCCAACTGGCTGGATCATCAACGTTATTGAAAACAGGCGTAGTTGAGAGGTCCACTCGGCCGTTCCGGCGTTGACAGGCCAACTCGCCGTGTGTTGACCTGTTCGCGCACAAGTCGAAAGTTGTTTGGCCTTTTCTCTCGCGCTATCCAGCAAGCAGGAGGAATCCATGCAGACAGCTCCACTCCCCACTCCGAAGACGACCACCACGTCGACGCCCGCGCCGGTGATGCTGCTGCCGCGTCTCGTTGAGCGCATGATCACGGACCGTCAGGCCGTGCACGTCGCCAAGTTCCGCACCACCTGCACCGACTGCGTGCCGAACTTCTGAGCACGGCGTCGCGCGTCGGCGGACGTACGACAGCGTCCGCCGACCTGCGCGTGGTGCCCGAAGTCGTCGAACGGTGTCTGAGCACAGCGCCCCGCGGACTGTGCGTCCTGGCGGTCGACGGCCTGTCGTACGCCGTCGCCGAACCGGCGCTCTCCCACGCGCGGACACGCCCCCTGCGCTCCACGTTCCCCAGCACCTCGACCACCGCCTGGCTGACCGCGGTCACCGGCGCCGCTCCCTCCCGGCACGGCGCCCTCGGCATGGTCTATCGGGCACCGGACGCCGACTGCGTCACCCACCTCGTCACGGGCGGGACCTACGCCTTCGGCCCCGCGACGCCGCCCAAGAACCCGTTGCTGCACGGCGGCCCCACACTCTTCGACCGTGCCGCCGCGGCGGGCCGCACAGCCCTCGTGGTCGGCGCCGAACTCGAACGGCTGACGGGGGAGTGGGTGGAGGCGCTGCTCCACGGCGCCCGGATCGTCCCGTCGTCGGCCACGGAACTCGGCACCGATCCCGTCGCGGTCGTCGAACGGACGGTCAGCGAGGTCGAGGCCGTCCTCGCGGACCCCCACGACGTACCACCCCTGATATGGGCCTACGTGAACCTCGACGACCACATCCACCTCAGCGGTTACGACGACCGCCTGCACGCCTCCCTGCGGCTGCTCGACACGGCGGCCAGCCGCTGGGCCGACGCCGGATGGAGCGTCCTCGCACATGCCGACCACGGCCAGGTTCCCGCCGCACCGAAGGCCGAACTCCTGGACGCATGGGCCAGGTTGGACGCACCCGCGCACTGCCGGATGCCCGGCGGCGGCGCCGGCCGGGTCCGCTGGCTCTACCCCCGGCCCGGCCACGAGCAGGAACTCGCGGACGTCCTGAGCGACGCGCTTGGCGACCACGCGCTCGTCCTGACCCCCGACGCCCTGGCCGAACGCGGCCTGCTCGCCGCCACCCCCGTCGTCCGCGAACGGATCGGCGCGGTGGTCGCCCTCGCGACCTCCGCGGCGTTCCCCGTGCCCGACCCCTCCGTCGCGTGGGAGCACGGATCCCTCAGCGACGACGAGATGCTCGTCCCCCTCGCGGCCTGGAACGCGCCCCGCGCGGCCCAGGACGCATAGCCCCCTCATCCCCAGACGAACAGGAGAGACCGTGAGCACGGTCGTGTTCCGCAACAAGACCGGCGGTTCGGAGAACCTCTACGCAGAACCGGGCCAGAACCTCCTCGACGTCCTGCGCCTGCACGGCATCCCGGCCAACGCCGTGCTCACCTACCGCGACGGGGCCGTGGTTCCCGAGTCGATGGTCGTCGTCGGGGCGGACGATGTCATCGAGGTACGCCAGGTACGCCACTACGACCTCGACGTGCTCCGCAAGCCCAAGGAGCACGTCTACGCCGCGCCCGACCCCGTGTACTCCAAGTCCGTGCTCTTCGACCACGGCGGGACCCTCGAACGCCGCACCGAGCAGCTCACCGCCGAGACCTTCGTGACCTACGTCGAGGAGACCTTCGTCCAGAGCATCACCTCCGGCGGCACCATGCGCGCCGGGGACCGAGCCGTCATCGGACTGTCGGGCGGCCGGGACAGCGTCGCCTACCTCAAGCTCCTCGAACGCACCCGGGGCCGCTGGCCCGAGATGGACATGACCGCGGTCACCATCACCGGACTGCCCGACTGGGACGAGCCCGCGACGTTCCGGATCGCGCTGGACGCCTGCCAGAGCCTCGGCCTGGAGCACACGATCGTGACCGCCGACGACGTGACCGAACTGTTCAAGCTGCGCGAGCCGTTCGTCGACCTGATGAACAAGGTCGTGGCCGGCCAGCACCGCAACATGAACATGGTGATCGGCCACCAGGTGCTGCGCCGCATGCTGGAACGGGAGGCCGGGCGGGCAGGCGCCTCGGTCGTCGCGTTCGGCTTCAACGCCGACGACCTGGTCGCCAGCATGGTCACCTGGTTCACCACCGGCTACCGGATGGGCGGCATCCCCGTACGCGAACTGGGCGACCTGCGCTACGTCTTCCCGCTCTACCGCATCACCAAGAAGGAACTGACCCTCTACCTCGAACTCGTCGCCCCGGAACTCAACCGCCAGGGCGCCCCGGGCCGCTTCACCACCGGCTCGGACGAACGCTCCCTCGCCTACGCGATGGCCGACCACCTCTACGACCAGTGGCCGGGCATCGACTACTACCTCTTCAACGCCTTCGAGAACGTCCAGCGCAGCCTGCTGCCGGTGGTCGACGACGTGTGCCGGGTCTGCGAGGGCCGCTACCTCCTCATGGAGGGCGTGCCCAACCCCGCCGGACTGTGCGACGTGTGCGGCTTCCTCCAGCGGCAGGAGGCGTTGCGGGCGGACGCGGTATGACGGGCGGCGCGGGCGGTGGTACGGACCGCCGCCCCTGGTACCAGGACTTCTTCGGCGAGGAGTTCTGGGCGGTGGCGGCCCACGAGTACACCGCCGAGCGCAACGCGGCGGAGGCCGACTACCTGGCCGGCGTCCTCGACGCCTCGGCCCCCGGCCGCCGCGTCCTGGACCTCGGCTGCGGCACAGGGCGGCACGCGGTGGCACTGGCCGGGCGCGGATTCCACGTCACGGGTGCCGACGTCGGCGTGTGGGCGCTGCGCCAGGCGGCGGCGTCGGCAGCCGCGGCCGGCGTGGACGTGGAATGGCTGCGGCTCGACCTCCTGCGTGAACTCATATGGCCCGTGCGCGAGTTCGACGCGATCATCTGCGTGCAGTCCTTCGGCTGGGGCAGCGACACGCAGCAACTGCGGCTGCTCCGGGAGGCGCGCCGGGCGCTCGTCCCCGGCGGGGTCCTCCTGCTCGACCACTCCAACGTCCTGACGATCGCGGGTAACTACGTACCCGAGGCGACCTTCGAGACCGACGGGCTGCGGGCCGTCTTCCGCCGCGACTACCGCGTGGAGCACGGCCGCAGCCGGGGCTCGATCGAGGTCCGCCGAGGCGACGCGAAGCCGGTCGTCGTCCACGACGACGTACGGCTCTACCAGCCCGCCGAGGTACGGGACCTGCTGACCCGCGCCGGATTCCGGGTCGAGCGCGCCGACGCCGATTTCACCGCCGGCCGGGAAGTCCAACTGACCACCCGGTACGTGCAGTTCGTGGCCCGCAACCCGGATGCCGAGGAGCACCGCACCGCGATCGCGACGTGGGAACGGCCCGCCGCCGGGGATTCGGCGAGGGGCGCGGCAACGGGACCGGTGGAGGTGGCGGGGTCCGGCGGTCCGGTGGGCTTGGCCGGTCAAGACGGTCTGGTGGACCTGCGGTGGTCGCCGGACGAGATCGACTTCGTACGGTCCGCGGTCGACCGGGCCTTCGAGTCGGTCACGGTCACCGCCGACGCGGCACGCGCCTACCACGTGACCGACCCCTACGCCGCGGTGCGGGCCGCGCCGGTGCTGTCCGAGCACTTCGGCCTGGAGCTTCCCCCCGACACGGTGACGGCCGGCACCGGTGCCACCGGCCTGCTGCACGGCTGCGCGGCACTGGCACAGCCGGGCCCCGTGCTGCACCTGCGCGGCGGCCACCCCGACCTGCCGAGGTGGGCGGCACGCTCGGGCAGCGAGGCGATCGCGACGCGCATGGAGGACCTGGCCGACGCCCTCGACCGGCACGCCCCCTCGGTACTCGTGCTCGACCGCCCGACTATCACTGGGGACCTGCGCGGCAGGGGAGAGCTGGACGACATCGTCCGCACCGCCCGCGCCCACGGCACCACGGTGGTCCTCGACGAGGCATACGCCGTCTACGCCGGGCCGGGCGCCAGCTGCGTCCCCGCGGTCGCCGAGCACGACAACCTGATCGTGCTGCGGAGCATGTCCAAGGGCTACTGCTGCGGCGGACTCAGGGTCGGGTTCGCCGTGGCCGCGCCCGCGCTGACCCGGCGGTTGCGTGCGGTGGTGCCGCCGCTGGGCGCGAACGCCTTCGGCCTGGCCGTCTCCCTGGCTCTGCTGGCCCAGGGCGACGTCTTCACCGCGCTGCGGGCCCGGATCGCCGGGGTGAAGCCGCGGACGGCGGCACTGCTGCGCGGGGCGGGACTCGCGGTGACCGAGGGGGCGGACTGCCTGCCCTGGGTGACCGTCCCGGGGGACGACCGGACGGATGCCCTGCTCGAAAAGCTCGGGCTGCGGGTCAAGGAGGTGGAAGGGCCTGGGACGTGGGACCCGGGAGTGCGGGCCGGGGGCCGCGACACGCTCTTCAAGATGGCCGTTCCGCTGTCGGACGCCCGCCTGACCGCCTTCCACGCGGCCTTAGGCGAGGGCGGACAGCGTGAGTGACAGCGGCCTGAGCGCCCCGAACGGCCCAGGTGTGCTGAGCGGCCCAAGTGGCTTGAGCGGCCTGGTCGGTGGCGTTTTCCAGGACATCGACGCCGACGAGGCGATGGGCTGGGTTGCCCGGCTGGCCGAATGGGATCGGTACCAGGGATCGGCGGGGATCGCCCGGGCCGCCGACTTCGTCGCGGGCGAGGCCGAACGCGTGGGACTCACCGACGTCGAGGTACTGAACCTGCCCGCGGACGGCAGGACGACGTGGTGGACCTACACGGCGCCCCACTCATGGACTCCGCGCGCAGCCCACCTCTCGCTCAACGGCTGCCCTGCGCTGGTCAGTTACCCCGCACAGTCCTCTTCCCTCGCGGCGGGCTCGGCGGCGGTGGACGGCGAGGCGCCGCTCGCGGTATCCGGGGAGCCCGGCTGGCCGCCGGGCGCACTGGTCCTCGTCCCCTCGGCGGCCGATCTCGGCCCCGGACTGTTCGGCCGGATGGAGGCCGAGAAGGCGGCCGGGTTCTGCGTGATGACCCGCCCCGACCTGGACGACGCGGGGCGCGTCGAACTGCCCGGCGAAACCCCGCTGTTCGGCTTCAGCGTGACCCCGGGACAACTCGACGAGCTGCTGCGCGCGCACCGGCGCGGAGAGCGGGCCCGCGTGGTCGTCGACGTCGACGACCGCCCGCGCCGGATGCCCGTGGTGGTCGCCCGTACCCCGTCGGGAGCGGCGGACGAGGGGGACGCGTGCCTGCTCGGCGCCCACCTGTGCCACCCGGCGCCCGGGGCCAACGACAACGCCTCGGGTGTCGCCGCCGCTCTGGCGGCCGGACGTGTCCTGGCGGGACGGCGACTGCGCCGACCCGTCCGCTTCGTGTGGGCACCGGAGTTCGTGGGACTCGCCGCCTACGTCCACCAGGCGGTCGTGGAGGGCGTGCGGCCACTGCCCGCCATGGCGGTCAACCTCGACATGGTGGGCGAGGACCAGCGCCGCTGCGGCGGCCCGCTGATCGTCGAGTACAGCCCTGAGTACCTTCCGCACTACGCCAACGCCCTGGTCGAGGCCTGCGTACGGGCCCTTCCGCCCGCCGCGCGCTCCTACAGCGGTGCCGTCGGCTGCGACACCTGGGCCTGGCGCACCACACCGTTCGTCGGCGCCTCCGACCACGCGATCCTCGCGGACCGGGCGATCGGCTGCCCGGCCGTCCAACTCGGCCACTGGCCCGACCGGTTCAATCACTCCGGCGCCGACACGCTCGACAAGGTCGACCCCGGAGAGCTGCGCAGATCCGCGGCGATCGCGGCGTCCGCGGCGGCCGTCGCGGCGACCGCCGACGGACCGGACGCGGACCGCATGGCCCGGCTCCTCACCCAGTGGACCGCCCGGCGGATGTCCGCCTGCCTCCCCTCCGCCGACGGACCGCCCCCCGGACCGCCGGGCGCCGACGGGCCACCGTCCGAAGAGCTTGCCGTCGCCCGGCTCACACGGCGGTGGCACTACGGCCGTGACGCCCTGAGCACCCTGCGCCCGCTCGGCGCGAGCCCGGGCGTCCTCGACCGGCAGGCGGACGTCCTCGTCGGGCTGCACCGCACCCTGTCGTCCGCCTGGGACGAGGCCCCCGCGGACCGTCGGCCGCACCACCACCAGCGGGGCCCGACCCTGCGCAGGCACTGGCCGGGTCCCTTCAACCTCCGGGCGCTGACGGGAGCCATGACGGACAAGGACCGCCGGTGGTTTCTGGGAGAGCTGACGGCGGACCGAGGCGGCTGCTACGCCGCCGCGATGGCGCTGGCGCAGAGCGTCGACGGCAGCGCCGACGCCGCGGCCGTCATCCGCGTCGCCGAACTGGACTCGGGAATCCGCCCGGCGACTGCCGACTTCGGGGAGCGGTTCTTGGCGGCGATGGCCGCGGCGGGCTGGATCGAGGAGACCGCCGCGGCGGGCGCCGCACCCGCCCCCGGGACGGACGACGTGACGCCCGGCCGGGCGGGAGCGGTGCACGAAGGAGGCAGGACATGAGTGCAGGGCGGATCCGCATCCAAGTCGCCGAGTCCCTGGGCGAGCTGGACATCGCCCAGTGGCAGCGGGTGGCCACCGCCGCGGGCGCGCCCGTCCACTACACCCCAGCGTACCTGCGGGCCTACCAGGACAGCCCGCTCAGCCCGTATGCCGCCGTCCGCTACCTGACGGCGGTCGAGGCCGGCCGGACCGTCGCGATCCTGCCGTGCTACCTCGACGAGCGGGGCGACCCGTACGGCTTCCTGCGGGAGGTCGGCATCGCCAAGGCGGACGGCCCGGCACTGCTCGGGCACAACTGGTACTGCTACGACACCCGTGTCCCCGTACTCGCCACGGACGCGGGCCACCGGGACCGGGTGCTCGCGGCGATGCTGGACGGCTTGGCGGAGGTGGGCGCCGGCGCCCAGGTCGCGGGTCTGGTCAGCGTCCCGGAGGGCGACCCGCTGCTCGACGTCGCCCGGGGCAAGGGCTGGCGGGTGGCCCCGATCGTCACGCGCTTCCAACTCCCGCTCCAAGGCGTGCAGTCGTACGACGACTACCTGGCGAGGCTCGGCCCGAGGACACGGCGTACGATCCGCCGGTACGCGCGCCGCGCGGCCGACGTCGGAGCCACGATGTCCGTCGAGTCGCCCCGGCCCGACTTCCTGCGCACTGTGTGCGACCTGACCCGCCGCACGGCCGCCAAGCACGGCAGCGCGGACATGTATCCCGAGAGCGCCTTCGTGGACTTCGTGATGGCCCTGGGCGACCACGCCCGTGTCGTGCGCGTCGACGTGCCCGGGCGGACACTGGCGGCCGCGGTGGTCCTCCTGGACGACCAGCGCCTGCACATGTGGGTGGGCGGGACGAGCGACGCCACCGTCCACAGCTTCAGCCCCAACTACCTCCTGTGGGCCACGGAAATCCGCGCCGCCATCGAGTCGGGCAAGGAGTGGGTGGAGGGCGGCCGAAGCAACCGGCCGATGAAGGAACGCCACGGGATGAGACCACTGCCGCTGTACGCCTGCGTGACCCCCGGGTGACGCAGGCGTACCCCGCACCCCTCCCTGACCCGCTAAATGACAGGTCAGGTGGGGTGCGGCGGCATCGTCGTGTCAGATGTCCCGGAAGAGACCACGCAGTCCCATGATCTGCGGTGATACGCGGTCGTAGGCCGTTGACCTGCGTGAATCATCTTTCAGATGTTTCCTGCGCGTGCACGTTGATGCGGCCGAAAGTCCCAGAGAAGTCCCAGGGGTTCCCTCAGTCACGACCGTTCTCTGGGCTACATGCGGCGTCGGCCCTCTGTGATGTGACCCGTTCAACCCGGCATGCGTACTAGTCGGAGACGGGGACAGCTCCGGGGTGTCTGAAGGGTCGTTTTCGAGCCCGCCTCCTCCAGTCGACTGATGGCTGTCGTTCTGGAGTTCAACGGGCGACCATGCCGGCCGACAGGTCGATGTCGGCGCCGCAGAGTCCCGGCATGTTGAGCATCGCGGTTACCGCAAGGGCTACCTCGTGCTCGGTCACCATCCGCTGCAGGGCGGCGCGTGAGACGAACTCCCTCTGTGCGGCCTCGGCCGTGGTGCCGGTACGGTCGGCCTCAAGGGCGAAGTTGCGCGCCATCCGTGGTCCGTCCACCGGCCCCGGCGACAGCGTGTTGACGGCGATGCCCAGGGGGCCTACCTCGTGGGCCAGGGTCGTGGTGAGGCCGATGACGGCGAGCTTCGAAGCGGTGTACGGAGTACGTCGGGCCAATGGCCTTTTTCCGCTCACCGAGGCGAGGTTGATGATGTCTCCGCTGCCGCGCTCGATCATCGGGGGCAGGAATGCCCGGCACATCAGGAAGACACCACGGACGTTCACCGCGAAGACCTCGTCCCATTCCTTCGCGGCGACGTCGGTCAGTGGCTCGACGGGGCCGGCGATGCCGGCATTGTTCACCAGGACGGAGATCTCCTCGTCTGCCAGTTCTCCGGCGAGGGCGGAGACCGACTCCTCGCACGAGGTGTCGACCGGTGCGACCCGCGCGTCCGCCCCGATCTCCCCTGCCACTGCGTCCAGTTTGGCGCGGTTGCGGCCGGTCAGGACGACCCGTGCTCCCTGGTCCGCGAGTTCCAGCGCGATCGCCCGGCCGAGACCGTTGCCCGCTCCGGTGACCAGGACGGTCCGGCCGGCGACGGCGCCGACCTGGCCGT
This sequence comes from Streptomyces sp. NBC_00341, assembly GCF_041435055.1. Classification (NCBI taxonomy): domain Bacteria; kingdom Bacillati; phylum Actinomycetota; class Actinomycetes; order Kitasatosporales; family Streptomycetaceae; genus Streptomyces; species Streptomyces sp. NBC_00341. Next base: position 7,016,438 of record NZ_CP108002.1, read on the forward strand.
CGAACCGGCCGGTCACAGGCTCGCCGGCGCCCACGGGAGCACCGCCCCGGCGTACTTGTGCGCTCGGACGTCTCCGGAGCGGGCGTGTCCTTCGAAGGACTCGACTCGGGCGGTGCGACCGCAGAGCTCGCCGAGCGCCGCGCTGGCAGCCGGGTCGGTGACCTCCTGGTAGGTGACGGTCTTGAGGTACTTGCCGACCCAGAGCCCGCCCGTGTAGTTGGCCGCCCCGCGGGTCGGCAGGGTGTGGTTGGTGCCGATCACCTTGTCGCCGTACGAGACGCAGGTGCCTTCGCCGAGGAACAGCGCGCCGTAGTTACTCATCTTCTCCAGGGCTTCGCGCGGGTGCTCGGTGAGGACCTGCACGTGCTCACTGGCGTACTCGTCGGCGAGCACGTAGGCGGCGTCGAGGTTCTCGACGACGGCGACCTCACCCTGGTCGCGCCACGCCGGTCCGGCGAAGTCTGCGGTCGGCATGTCGGGCAGGATCTCCTCGACCAGTTCGATGACGCGGCGCGCCAGCGGCTCGGACGTGGTGATCAGCACCGCGGGGGAGTCAGGTCCGTGTTCTGCCTGGCTGAGCAGGTCTACGGCAACGACAAACGGGTCTGCGTGTTCGTCGGCGATGATGAGGATTTCGGTGGGTCCTGCGAACAGGTCGATTCCCACAGCACCGAACAACTGCCTCTTGGCTTCGGCGACATAGGCGTTTCCCGGCCCGGCCAGCATGTCGACCCTGGCGATGGTCTCGGTGCCGACCGCCATGGCCGCGACCGCCTGTACGCCGCCGAGCAGGAAGATCTCGTCCGCGCCCGCGAGATGCATCGCCGCGACGGTCGCGGCAGGGATCTCGCCGCGGATCGGCGGGGTGCATGCGGCAACCCGTGCGACACCCGCCACCTTCGCGGTCACCACGGTCATGTGCGCCGAGGCGACGAGTGGGTAGCGTCCGCCCGGAATGTACGCGCCGGCCGAGCCGACCGGTACATTCCTCTGTCCGAGGAACACACCCGGTTCGGTCTCGACCTCGAAGTCCGCCAGCGAGTCCCTCTGGTGCTGGGCGAAGGCCCGGACGCGGGCCTGAACGGTCCGGATGTCGGCGAGCGCCTGCTCGGGGACGGTCGCGACGATCCTTTCGATCTGTTCCTGGTCCAGCAGGAAGTGCGCCGGCGACCAGTTGTCGAACTTCTCGGAGTACTCCCGGACCGCGGCGTCGCCACGCTCCTGGATGTCGGCGATGACGCCGATGACCGTCTCACGTACCGCCCGCAGTCGTTCGGTGTCCTGCGACGTGGGGGGAACCGACTTCAGATACTTCACCATCTGGAACTCCTTGTCCGGCTTCGGGGGAGGGCAGCTACAGTTGGCTGTATACGTATACCTGTCAATCGCGGCCTGGCGATCCGCAGGCAGGGGGAGGGGCGTGGACGTGAAGAAGGTGAACAGCTTCGACGTGGCACGCCTGGCCGGGGTGTCGCAGCCGACGGTCTCGCGAGCCCTGCGGAACCTTCCCGGCACGTCCTCGCAGACCCGCGAGAAGGTGCTTCGAGCAGCCGCTGAACTCTCCTACATCCCCAGCGACTCGGGCAGGTCGCTGTCCACGCAGAGCACCCGGCGCATCGCGGTGGTGTCCGAGGACCTCACCAACCCCTACTATCCCGAGCTCGTCGAACCGCTGCGACGCCGCCTGGCCGACCACGGTCTGCGCACCGTGGTCGTCAGCGATTCCGTGCAACGGGCCGTGGGTCTCGACGTCCTTGCGGACGGCTCGTACGACGCGGTGGTCCTCACCACGTGCGAACGGCGGTCGTCACTGCCCAGGGATCTCACCGAGCGTGGCATACCCCACGTGCTGGTGAACCGGGTGCTGGACGTGGCGGAGTCGCACAGCTGCTCTGTCGACAACCGCGGCGGCACGGCTGCGGTCGCCGGCCTCGTGGCCGACATGGGCCACCGCAGGGTGGGGGCCGTCCTGGGGCCGGTGGCGACCTCGACCGGTCGTGAGCGAGCGGAGGCCCTGCGGGACGGGCTGCGGGCGCGCGGTGTCCACCTGCGCCGTGACATGGTGCGGCGTACGTCATTCGGTCACGATCCCGGCCGGGACGCCGCTCACGAACTGCTCAGCAGGGAGGATCGGCCCACCGCGATCGTGTGCGGCAACGACGTCATCGCCCTCGGTGTGCTGTCCGCGGCCCGGCAGCTGGGGATCGCCGTACCGGAACAGCTTACGGTCGTCGGTTTCGACGACATCCCGATGGCCGGCTGGGCCATAGCGGATCTGACCACCGTGCGCTGCGATCTCGAAGCCCTTGCGGCAGCGGCCGTCGATCTACTCCTCACGGAGCTGGCGAGCCCGGGGCTCCCACCGGTCGAGCAGCGGATTCCGGTGACGCTCGTACTGCGCGGAACTCACGGCCCGGCCCCTCTCGGGCCGTGACGGATCCACCGCTCAGCGAGGTGCAGCCGAGTCCTCGGTGCCTTGGAGGGTGGTGTTGTGCTCGTGGATCAGGCGCAGCGCCGCGTCGCGGTCCCGGCGGTCCAGGGCGTCGACCAGGTCGCGGTGCAGTTCGTGCCGGTGCGCGATGTACTCGCCCAGCGGTTGGTCGCTGGTAGGCAGCACGGACAGGGTGTGGCTCTCGATCAGGTCGAGCAGATGGCTGTAGAGCGAGCTGAGCAGAGGGTTCGGACTGATGGCGGCGATCGCGGCGTGCAGGCGCCAGTTGGCATGGACGAACGCGACGGGGTCCTCGGACCCTACGGCGTGCTCCATGGCGGTGATGTGACGGCGCAGTCCGGCGACGTCGGCCGGTGAGGCGTGCCAGAGGGCGTCCTCGATCAGCAGCGGGTCGAGTGCGTCGCGGATGCGGACGGCGTCGGCGACGTCGTTTGCTCCCGCGTCCAGGGCGAGGACGGAGTTGCCGAGGCGGACCATCGGGGACTGCTCGGCGCTGAACAGTCCGCCGCCGGGTCCGGGCTTCACGGTGACCAGTCCGCGGGCCTGCAGAAGCCGCAGTGCTTCGTTGAAGGTGCCGACGGAGACCTCGCAGAGGCTTCGCAGCTCTTCCTTGGTGCCCAGCCGGGACCCGGGGGTCACGCTCTCGATCAGTTGCTTAACCCGTTCCGCCGCCCGTTCGGCGCGCCCGAGGGTCGCGTTCTTGTCGGCGCGGGGACGACCGTGGCCGATCATCTCCGGGCCGTTGTCAGACCGGGGACTGCGTTTCGTGCTGCCGGTCAAGGTCACTCCAAGGGATCGACATATTCATCATGTTTATTTTGCTCTGCCTCTTGACGCTGCGGTTCACGGAAGCGCAACATCAAGGTAATCATCATGCTGAATTGCTGGTGAGTGGGCAAGGGGTTCGTGGCCGACGTCGGCCGGTCCTCGTCCCACCCCCGGCTGACCGGGCGGCACCGCGCCGAGGCGGCTTCGAGTGTCCGCTCCCTTTGCCCTTCGGGAGGCACCACGTGCGTATCGCCAACCTTTCAGGCCGACTGGTCCTCATCGTCGACGACCGGGCCGTCGACGTCGAGCGGGCCAGCGACGGCACCTTCTCCGCCGATCCGCAGGCCGTCTACGAGCGGTGGGAGGAGTTCCGTGCCTGGGCCGCCTTCGGCGACCTGTCCGGGGGAGCGGCGTTCGAACCGGCCGATCTGGGCTCGCCGGCCCCCGCACCGCGGCAGACCCTCGCGATCGGCCTCAACTACCGTGACCACGCCTCCGAGTCCGGATTCGCGGCGCCCGAGGGGCTGCCGCCGGTCTTCACCAAGTTCGTCACCAGCATCAGCGGGCCCGTCACCGACGTGAGGCTCCCTGCGGACGGTCACACCGACTGGGAGGTCGAGCTGGTGGCCGTCATCGGGCACCGCGCCGAGGGCGTCGCCGAGGCCGAAGCGTGGAGTCACGTTGCCGGCCTGGCGGTCGGGCAGGACATCTCCGAGCGAGTCGTGCAACTCGCCGGACCGGCACCGCAGTTCAGCCTGGGCAAGTCCTTCCCCGGCTTTGCGCCCATCGGGCCGTGGCTGGTCACGCCGGACGAGTTCGAGAACCCGGACGACCTGGAGCTGCGCTGCGCGATCAACGGCGAGGAGGTCCAGAAGGGCCGCACCCGTGACCTGATCTACTCCGTGCCCGCGCTGATCGCCGGACTGTCGGCGGTGCTGCCGCTGCTGCCGGGAGACGTGATCTTCACCGGCACCCCGGCGGGAGTCGGCGTCGGCCGCGACCCACAGCGCTTCCTGGCCCCCGGCGACGTACTCGAAAGCACGGTGCAGGGCATCGGCGAACTCCGGCAGACCTTCCTCGCCTGAGCCGCACCGAACCGACGGACAAAGGAGTCCCCGATGGCACTGCACGCTCTGACCTCCATCACCATGGGGGTCCCCGACGTCGCCGAGACCGCGGCCTACTACGCCGACTTCGGCCTCACCCCGGACGGCGACGGCTGGTTCACCACTCAGGATGCCGGTCGCCAGCTCCGCGTCGTCCCCGCGCCGACCCGCCGCCTGGTGGAGGTGCGCATCGGCGCGGACACGCCGGACGACCTGGCGGCGGCGGCCTCCCGCCTCAAGCGGATAGGCATCGAGAGCACCGCCGCGACCGGGACGCTGACCGCGTACGACAAGGCGACCGCGGTGCGCGCGGTCCTGGAGGTCGCCCCCCGACTGACCCAGGACCGGGTCGCGCCCACCGCCTACAACGGTCCCGGCCGGGCCGACCGCACCAACTCCCGGGCGGCCGGCGTCCTGCGCGCCGATCGCGTGAGGCCGCGCAAGCTGGGCCACGCGGTGGTAGGCACCACCGACTTCGATGCCACGACCGCGTTCTTCCGTGACGGACTCGGCTTCAAGGCGTCCGACTACATCAAGGGCCACGGGGCGTTCCTGCGCTGCTCCACCGACCACCACAACATCCTGGTCCTGGCCGCGCCGGTGGCCTTCCTGCACCATTCCTCCTGGCAGGTCGACGACGTCGACGAGGTCGGCCGCGGCGCGGCCGCGATGCTGGAGGGCCATCCCGAGCGGCACGTCTGGGGTCTGGGCCGTCACCACGCGGGCTCGAACTTCTTCTGGTACCTCAAGGACCCGGCCGGCAACTTCAGCGAGTACTACTCCGACATGGACTGCATCGTCGACGACCAGCTGTGGACGCCGGAGGTACTGGAAGGCGCCAAGGGCCTGTTCAACTGGGGCCCGCCGCCACCGCCTTCCTTCCTCGCCCCCGAGGACCTCGCCGCCCTGATGACCGGCACCCACAGCGAGCCGAGGTAGAACCGTGAGCAGAAGTCCATCGAGGATGCACGACGTCGCGATCGTCGGCTTCGGCCCCGTGGGCCAGATGCTGGCCCTGCTGCTCGGCCGTGCCGGCCACGACGTCATCGCGCTGGAACGCTGGCCCGAGCCCTACGATCTGCCCCGAGCCGTGCACTTCGACCACGAGATCGGCCGCATCTTCCAGGCCGCGGGGGTGGCGGAGGAGGTACGCGCGGTCACCGATCCGGTGCCCGACCACTACGAGTGGCGCAGCGCCGACGGTGAGCCGCTGGTCCGTATCGACTGGTCGGGGAAGGGTCCCTCCGGCTGGCCCACCGCCAGCTTCTTCTCCCAGCCTCAGCTGGAGGGCGTCCTCGCGAAGGCCGCAGAGAGCCGGCCGACGGTCACTGTGCGCCGGGGCTGCGAGGTCACCGACGTGCAACCCGGTGACGGAGCAGTGCGGTTGAGTACCGAGGGCGCGGACGGCCCCGGTCAGGTACTTGCTCGCTACGTCATCGGCGCGGACGGGACCAACAGCTTCGTCCGCGCCGGCATGATCACCACGGTCACCGACCTAGGCTTCTTCTACGACTGGCTCATCGTGGACACACAGCCGCACGAGCAGGCCGAGTGGTCTCCGATGAACTGGCAGCTGTGCGACCCGAAGCGTCCGACCACGATCGTCTCCGGCGGTCCGGGACGGCGCCGCTGGGAGTTCCTGCGGCTGCCGCACGAGAGCATCGAGGATCTCAACACTCCGGAGGCGGCCTGGAGACTCCTCGAACCCTGGGGTCGTACACCGGAGAACACCACGATCGAGCGCCATACGGTCTACACCTTCCAGGCCCGCTGGGTGGACCGCTGGCGCGAGGACCGGCTGATCCTCGCCGGTGACGCCGCCCACCAGATGCCTCCCTTCGCCGGCCAGGGCATGTGCTCCGGAATGCGCGACGCCATCAATCTGGCCTGGAAACTGGATCTCGTCCTCACCGGCCGTGCGGAACCTGACCTGCTGGACACCTACACCTCCGAGCGCAGCGAACACATACAGCACGCCATCGGCATGTCCATGGCCCTCGGCCAGGTCATCTGCGTACTCGACCCCGACGAGGCCGCTGCCCGCGACGCCCGCATGATCGCCGCCGGCGCAGACCCGCGGTACGCGCTTCCGGCCACACCGCCGCCGGTTCTGGGAGACGGCATTCTCGAACAGGCCCCCGACGGCAGCCGTGCCGAGAACGTGGGTCACCTCAGTCCGCAGTACGAGGTCACCCACCGGGGCCGTACGGCTCTCCTGGACGACATCACCGGCGGCGGATTCACGGTCCTGACGGACGGGACGGCGCCGCTCGACGCCCTGGACGCGCACGACCAAGCCTTCCTCACGGACATCGGCGCGACACTCGTACCGCTGTACGCGGACAGCGCACCGCCCGACGGCTACCTCGACGCCTCCGACGGCTACCTGCCCCACCTGCGGGAACAGGGACACGCGGCGGCCCTCGTGCGGCCCGACTTCTACCTGTTCGGCGCCGCCGCCGACGCAGCCGGGCTGCGGCACCTGGTCGGTCAGCTGCGCGAACAGCTTCAGCACCCTTCCTCGACCGCTCTACGGGCCCCTGCGCCCGAGCCGCTCATGACCGAACGCTAGAGCGGAGAGGCCCCCTCCGATCGCGGCGCACGGGCCACCGCACGGTCCGTCCGCTGTCGTGTTCCTGGCTCTCTGAGCCGGGAACACCGCCGGGCGTCCGGGTCGCGCTGCCGCTGCCGCGCGGCCCGGGCGCCTCACGGCGAGCGCATCGTGCGAGCGCCCCTTGCGAAAGCCGCACACGTCGAAACGCCTACTGCGCACACCTCCGAAGGACGCCCATGGACAAAACATCCCCCTCCGCGGCCGCAGCCGTGGCCGACATCGGTGACGGTGCCTCAGTGGCCGTCGGCGGCTTCGGCCTGTGCGGCATCCCGAGCACCCTCATCTCGGCCCTGTACGTACAGGGCGCGAGCTCCCTGCGCGTGGTCTCCAACAACTGCGGGACCGATGACCAGGGGCTGGGCATTCTCCTCGGCGCGGGGCGCATCGCACGCGTCACCGGCTCCTACGTCGGCGAGAACAAGGAGTTCGCCCGGCAGTACCTCACCGGTGAGGTCGAGGTCGAGCTCGTCCCTCAGGGCACCCTCGCCGAACGCCTGCGCGCCGGCGGCTGCGGCATCCCCGCGTTCTACACCCCCGCGGGCGTCGGCACCCCGCTCGCCGGCGGGGGGATCCCCTGGCGCCACAACGCCGACGGCTCCGTCGCCATCGCCTCGCCCGCCAAAGAGACCCGTACCTTCGAGGACCGCGAATTCGTCCTGGAGGAGGCCATCACCTGCGACTTCGCCCTGGTCCGGGCGGCGCGAGGCGACCGGCACGGCAACCTCGTCTTCGACAAGTCGGCCCGCAACTTCAATCCCCTGGCCGCGATGGCGGGCCGCGTGACCGTCGCCGAGGTCGAGGAACTCGTCGAACCGGGCGCGCTGAGCCCGGACGAGATCCACCTGCCCGGCGTGTTCGTCCAGCGCGTCGTCGCACTCACCCCGCGCCAGGCGGCCGACAAGCAGATCGAACGGCGCACCATCTCCGCGCCGGCAGAACGAGGAACGGTGACCGGCTGATGGCCTGGACCAGGAACGAGATGGCTGCCAGGGCGGCAGCCGAACTCAGCGACGGCGACTATGTCAACCTCGGCATAGGACTGCCCACCCGCGTGCCCGGCTTCGTACCCGAAGGCGTGCACGTCGTGCTCCAGTCGGAGAACGGCATTCTGGGCACCGGCCCCTACCCGGCCGACGACACGGTGGACCCGGACCTGATCAACGCCGGCAAGGAGACGGTCACCGTGCTGCCCGGCGCGGCGTTCTTCGACTCCGCGCTGTCGTTCGGCATGATCCGGGGCGGCCACATCGACACCGCGATCCTCGGCGCCATGCAGGTGTCCGCGAACGGCGACCTCGCCAACTGGATGATCCCCGGCAAGATGGTGAAGGGCATGGGCGGGGCGATGGACCTCGTGCACGGGGCCCGCCGCGTCATCGTCCTCATGGAACACACCGCGAAGGACGGCAGTCCGAAGATCGTTCCGGAGTGCACACTGCCGCTGACCGGACGGTCCTGCGTACACCGCGTCATCACCGACCTGGCCGTAATCGATGTCACCGACGCCGGGCTCGTTCTGGTGGAGACAGCGCCTGGCGTCACCCGGGAGCAGGTCGCGGCCGCCACTGCGGCACCCCTGCGTGAGTTCGAGAGCATCCTCGTTCCGTGAGCTGAACCCGCTGATCCGCCACACCCGAACTTCCTTTCGGATCCGCGCCGTCGCACCTGCTGTCCGTGACGCCCCACGGCGCGACCTCTGCATGCACTGACTTCGACGAACACCTTCTCCCGACCCTGCCGACCGCGATTGATTCCGCGGTGGTCAAGGCGCCGGCGTACGGCTCTGCACACGATCTGATCGCCTCGCCATGCCCTTTACCGGCATCGCCGGCCGTCCCACTCGCGCAGTTACGCATGAGGAGTACGGACATGAATTCCACGTCTGCCACACCCCGAACCGGCACCCGCCCCGGTCCCGCGGTGGCTCTCGGGCTCGCCATTCTGTGCATCGAGGGCTACGACCTCTTCCTCTTGGGCGTTGTCGGCCCCACCCTCCTGAACCATCCTGACTGGGACGTCAACAAGTCGACGCTGGGACTGCTGGGCAGTCTCACCGCGCTCGGGATGCCCCTGGGATCCATCGCGGCGGGCTGGCTCGGTGACCTCTACGGCCGCCGCATCCCCATGGTCGTCAGCCTGGCCTGGCTTTCGCTGAGCATGTTCTTGAGCTCCGTGGCCGGCGACCTCACCCTGTTCGCCGCGACACGGTTCCTCACCGGAGTCGGAGTAGGGGCGCTGATCCCCCTCGTCACCGCCTTCGTCAGCGAAGCAGCCACGCCGTCCCGTCATTCGCTGCAAGTGGGGGCCACCCAGACGGGCATGGCCTTCGGCGGCATCATCAGCGGGATCGCCGGCCGGACCCTGCTCCCCGAATGGGACTTCCACACCCTCTTCCTCTTCGGGGCCGTACCGCTGATCCTCGTACCCGTGGTGTGGCGCGTCGTTCCGGCCGTCGTCCGGGACCACGCGGCCACCGATGTACCGACGGCCGAACCCGGGGCACGCGTACCGGCGCGAAGCGCCTCCGCCAACCGGCTCTCCCAACTGCTCTCCCCGCAGTACCGCCGTTCGACCCTGTTGTTCTGGGCGGCCACCTTCGCCGGCCTCGTCATCGTCTACGGAGCCGGCACCTGGCTGCCCACCCTGATGGTCAACTCGGGCTACGACCTCAGTTCCTCGCTGGAGTTCGCCATCGTCTTCAACATCGGCGCCGTCGTCGGCACCCTGGGAGCCGGCCTGATCGCCGACCGCGGACTCCTGAAGGCCGCCACGGTGGTCAGCTTCGCTCTCGCCGCCGTCGCCATGGTCACTCTCAGCAGCCCGCAGCCCCGCCCGGTACTGCTCCTCGCCTCGGCCGTCGCCGGTTTTGGCGCACTCGGTACCCAGGCCCTCGTCAACATCTTCGTCGCCCACTCGCATCCGGCGCACCTGCGCGGCACCGCGCTCGGCTTCAGTCTCGGCGTGGGGCGAGTAGGGGCCATCGTCGGCCCCAGCTATCTCGCCGCCGTCGCCGCGCTGATCAGCTCGCCCAGGGCCGGCTTCTACGCCTTCGTCGTCCCAGCCCTTCTGGGTGCGGTCCTGATCGGGCTGCTGAGGCCGGCGCGCAGCGCAGCCACCATCGCGCAGCCGGACGCGCCTCTCGCCCGGTAACCACCGTGCCGGAACTTGTCAGCGGCCACCTCGCCCGGTGGCCGCTGACAGTTCACGTAGGTCCTGGCGGGGAGTGCGATCACGCTTGCCGGGAGGCCAGTTCGACGATTGTGATGTCGGAGGGTGCGCCGACCCGGACCGGCGGCCCCCAGGCTCCCGCGCCCCGGGTGACGTACAACTGTGTGTCGCCGTAGCGGTCGAGCCCGGCGACGGTCGGATTGCTTAGCTCGGCGATGTAGTTGCCGGGCCACAGCTGACCGCCGTGGGTGTGACCGGACAGTTGGAGGTCCACGCCGTGCTTGACCGCCTCGTGGATCATCACCGGCTGGTGGGCCAGGAGCACCGAAGCACGGGATGGGTCACGGTCGCCGAGTGCCCGGCCGTAATCGGGCGAGTCATGGTGCTCCTCCCCGGAGATGTCGTTCACTCCGGCGAGATCGAAGCCCGCTATTTCCACGTGCGCGTTGCGCAGGGGGTGCACACCGAGTTCGCGTACCCGGTCAACCCATTCCTCGACGCCGGAGTAGTACTCGTGATTTCCCGTGACGAAGTACGAGCCATCCCTGGCCCGCAGCCGGGCGAGCGGTTCCGCCGCATCGCCGAGGTCGGCGACCGACCCGTCGACGAGGTCACCGACCACGGCGACGAGGTCGGGCTGGGTCGCGTTGACGGCGTCGACGATCCGCTGGGTGTGCGCGCGTCCCATGATGGGACCCAGGTGGATGTCGCTGACAACGGCGATGCGGTAGCCGTGCGCGGCCCGCGGCAGCTTCGTCAGGGGCACGGTGATCCGCTTGACCGCCGGTCCCCGCATCACGTTGTACATGCCGGCGCCGACGGTGGCGGTCGCGGCTGCTGCCGCTGCACCGCCTACGATGCGTGAGACGAGGAGCCGCCGGGTAACCCGGGGGTCGAGCACACTGGGCTGCTCTCCGTCGTCCTGACGGATCTCCCCGTCAGGCCCGGCGCCGGACCCGGCCGGATCGGTGGGTGGGGCCGCCTCGGCTACGGGAGCCGGCGTCGTACGGGAGGTGGCGCGCCGGTCGAGAGCCCGGGACAGCAGCGGCCGGAGCACCTCGCCCGCCACGAGGGCGAGTACCACGTACAGCAACAGGGCCAGCCACACGAATCCCGGCCAGGCCAAAGTCTGTTGCAGCCAGAACGGAGCACCTGCCTGACCGGCGATCAGCGCACCGACGGACAGGACCGGGAGGACGAACGCGGCGACCGTGCCGGCCCGCCGTACCGGACCGGAGGCCGCGGTCACATCGCGTACGAGCCGTCGCCACACGTACCGGTGCACCCCGGCCAGCAGGGCGACGACCATGACGGCGACGAGCAGGACAGGCAGCACGACAGCAGATCTCCTCTAAACCTAGGCATGCTCGATGGGCCCTCGAAACGTCAAACGCCGCTGAGGCGATGACCTCATCCGCACCCATGGACAGCCGGCCGGGCTACCGGCGTCCGTCACCGTGAACGGTCACGCGTTCCGGTAGCCGATTTCCTCGGACATGGCCGCAGCCGTTGCGCACACCTCGCGCGTCAGCTTGTCCACGTTCTCCTTCGTGGCCTGGCGCGTCGGCAGAGCGAGGGAGACGACCAACGGGAGCGCGTCGCCCGGTGTGAACACCGGGGCCGCCACCGAGGAGACGCCGGAGAGCACACCACCGGAGGTCACCACGAAACCGTCGCGGCGGGCTTCGGTCTTCAGCGTCTCGATGTCGTCGTCGGTTAGTCCGGACTGCTCGGCACCGTCGGCCTGGCTCAGCAGGACCGGATCGGTCATGGCCGCCGGAAGATGGGCCAGGTAGAGCCGCCCGACCGACGAGCTGAGCAACGGCATGGTCGCTCCGACCCGGACGGTGATCGGCAGTGCGTGGGATCCGTAGTCCCAGCGGACGATGACCGGTCCGTGGTCGCCCCACACCGCCAGGTTGACCGCGTGTCCGGTACGGTCCCGAAGCCCCGGTAGGTACTCGGACGCGAGCCCGGCTTCGTCCATGCGCCGCAAGGACTCCGCACCGAGGCGGCGCATGGACGGGCCCATGTCGTAGAGACCGGAGCCCTTCGCCCGGGAGACCAGTCCGACGCGGCCGAGGCTGACCAGATAGCGGTGGGCCTTGCTGGGTGACATAGCGCTGGCCGCCGAGATCTGGGTGAGGGTCATCGGGCCCTGGCCCTCCTCGAGGGTGAGCAGCACCGTCATGGCGTTCTCGACGGACTGGATGCCCTTGCGCGGGTCGTCAACGTCTTCCTCGGCCATGATCCGTACTATAGGACAGCCCTGACGGGCGGCGGCGTGGCAGCCGACTGCCCGAGGGCGCGGATGAGGTCCTCGGCCAGGGCCCGCGGGCCGACGGGACCGCCGGCGCTTCCGTACACGTAGAAGTCCGGGCGTACGGCCACCGCCGAACAGCCGTTCTCGGCGAACCAGCGGGCGTAGGTCCCCTCGACGTCGGTCAGCGGACCGTCCGCGGAGATCGCGACGACCTTCACCCCGGCGCGCGCCAACTCCTGGGCCGTGGAGCCGAGATCCGCGATCACCTCGGGGGCCGCCAGGAAGACGAAGCCGTCACCCACGACCTGGTCGAACCGGCCCCGGGCTACCCCGTCGTCCACGACGCCCTGCCGGGAGAGTCCGCCCCGGCCGGGCAGTGACTCCGCCGCCAGCAGGCCGCAGGTCAGTGCCGGGAAACGGATCGTTTCCTGCTTCCGGCCGGCGGTCCGCTCGGCGAGCAGCCTGCGGTCGCGCGCCTCCGCGACGGCCGGGTCCCGGGTGGTCTGCAGGCGGCCGAGCTCGATACCCATCTCGGTGACGGTACGCACATGCGGTTCGCGTTCGGCCTGGTAGGTGTCGAGCAGCTCCATGGGGGCGTGGCCGCGCAGCACGCGGTCGACCTTGAAGGCGAGGTTCTGGGCGTCGCGTATGCCCGAGCACATGCCCTGACCCAGGAACGGGGGCATCTGGTGCGCCGCGTCTCCGGCCAGCAGGATGCGCCCCCGGCGCCAATGGTGGGCGATCCGAGAGCGGAAGGTGTAGGTGGCGACGCGGATGAGGTCCGCGTCATCCGGTGTCAGATGCTGGGCGACCCGGTCCCACACCTTCGCGGGGACGCTCTCGGCCTCGAAGTCCGTCTCGGAGTCCAGCATGAAGCTGAAGCGGTGGTGGTCGGGGCCGAGCGAGATGATCGACGTGGGCCGCGCCGGATCGCCGACCTGGCGGGCGGTGGGCACGGGCGTCGGCCGGCGCAGGCGGAAGTCGCACACCATCCAGGGCTCGGAGAATCCGTAGTCGTCCTGTTCTATGCCCAGGGTGCCACGCACGAAGCTGTTACCGCCGTCGCAGGCGATCACCTGCCGTGCGGTGACGGTCGCGCCGCCCTCAACAGTGACCACGACGCAGGAATCGTCCTGCCGGATGCCGGTGACAGGCGCTCCCATCCGGACTTCGACGCCCGGCGTGGCACGGACTGCCGCGTCCAGGGCGTCCTCCAGATCGGGCTGGTACATCATGTACCACTCCGCCCAGCCGCTGGGGCCCCGCTCCTCGTAGCGGTGCTCCCTGAGCACCTCGCCCGAGGCTCCCGTCCACTCGTACCTGTGCTGGACCCGGACCTTGGGGAGCAGCTCATCGGCGATGCCCAGGCGCGCGAAGGTGCGCATCGTCTCATCGTCGAAGCTGGCCGCGCGGGGCAGGTTGTACAGCCCGTCGTAGCGCTCCAGCACCACCACCCGGTGGCCTGACCTGCCGAGCAGTGCGGCCGTGACCATACCTACCGGCCCGTAACCGACTACGACCACATCCGTGGTTTCCGCCGTGTTGCTGCGCCTGTTCACCGACATTGCGTTGGCCTCTCTGCCATTGCTGTTGACATGACGGGACGCTAAGTTCCATCATCCGTGAAGTCAATGCACAATGGTGAAACACGAAGACGGTAAGGAGCCACGATGCGCACGATCGGGCTGGAAGAGCACTTCGTCACCCCCGACCTCGCCGCATACGGCGCGGGATCGGCCTCCATTGCCCAGCCCTCCGCCTGGGCGGAGGCATCGCGTCGTCTGCTGGACCTCACCGAGGAACGGCTTCCCGCCATGGACACCGCAGGACTGGACGTCCAGGTGCTGTCGCTGAACTCACCGGGCATCCAGGCCGAGAAGGATCCGGCCGTCGCCGTGCGGCACGCGATCGCCGTCAACGACCTGCTGGCCGCGACGATCGCCGAGAACCCGACCCGTTTTTCGGGCTTCGCCGCCCTGCCGCTGCAGGATCCGCAGGCCGCCGCCAAGGAGCTGGAACGGGCGGTGACCCAGCTCGGCCTGAAGGGCGCACTGGTCAATGCCCACACCCAGGGCCGCTACCTGGACGACCTCACCCTGCGCGTGGTGTGGGAGCAGGCCGCCGGGCTCGATGTGCCGCTCTACCTGCACCCGGCCAACGGCGCGGACACCGCACACGTCCTGTCCGGCCACCCCGAGATGGTCGGCCCGATGTGGAGCTGGGGCACCGACACGGCCTCGCACGTCCTGCGGCTGATCTTCGGCGGGGTCTTCGACGACTTCCCCGACGCGAAGCTGCTGCTGGGCCACATGGGCGAGGGTCTGCCGTACGTGATGTGGCGGCTGGACTCGCGGTGGGGCTTCCACAACCATCACGGTGTCGAGCTGGCCCGCGGCAACCCCTCGGAATACCTGCGGCACAACCTCTACATCACCACCAGCGGCGTGTGCGACGCACCGCCCCTGCTGTGCGCACTGCTCGCCCTGGGTGCCGACCGCATCCTGTTCGGCACCGACTACCCCTTCGAGGAGATGTCGGTGGCCACGGACTTCCTGCGGACGGCCCCGATCAGCGAGGCCGACCGCCACAAGATCGCCTCCGGCAACGCCGAAGCACTCCTGCGGCTCTGACCGCAGCACCCAGACCGCAG
Organism: Streptomyces sp. NBC_00341; assembly: GCF_041435055.1. NCBI lineage: Bacteria > Bacillati > Actinomycetota > Actinomycetes > Kitasatosporales > Streptomycetaceae > Streptomyces > Streptomyces sp. NBC_00341. The sequence continues at coordinate 7,031,459 of NZ_CP108002.1, forward strand.
AACCAGACCGACCCGCATCAGGCCGGGCCGCCAGGACGGAGCGTCACCATGGAACACCAGAACCAGCAGGCACGGCACTGGATCGGCGGCGAGTGGGCCGACCCCGAGACCCCCGGCTCGCCGAGCACGAACCCCGCTACGGGCGAGACCATCGGCAGCTACACCGACGGCGACCAGGCCGTCGCCGAATCCGCGATCCAGGCCGCCGTCCACGCCTTCGAGCACAGCGAGTGGCGTGACAACGCCATGCACCGCGCCACCGCACTGCACCGCCTGGCCGACGCCTACGAGGCACGGACGGACGACCTGATCGACACCCTCTGTCTGGAGAACGGCAAGCTGCGCGGCCAGGCCGCCTATGAGGTGCACTTCATTCCGCGCGCCCTGCGCTTCGCCGCGGGACTGGCTCTGCAGAGTTTCGGCCGGGTGACCGAGGCCAAGCCCGGCCAGCAGACCATGGCGATCCGCCAGCCCGTCGGCGTCGCCGGGATCATCACGCCCTGGAACTCGCCCGCCTATCTCTCGGTCCGCTCACTTGCCCCGGCCCTGGCTGCCGGGTGCGCCGCGGTCGTCAAGATGCCGGCCCAGGCGGCCCAGACCGCTCGCGTCATGTCGGAGATCCTGGCCGGAGTGGAGGAACTGCCGCGCGGCCTCGTCAATGTGTTCATCGAGTCGGGCAGCGAGGGAGCCAGTCATCTGGTGAGCTCGCCGGACGTGCCCACCATCAGTTACACCGGCAGTACGGCAGTCGGCCGGGTGATCCTGGCCAACGCCGCCGCTTCCCTCAAGCGGGTCGGCGCCGAACTCGGTGGCAAGACACCGCACCTGATCTTCGCCGACGCCGACTTCGACGCCGCTCTCGACACCGTGGTCCAGTCCGTCACCGTCTTCGCAGGCCAGTTCTGCATGACCGGCAGCCGCATCCTGGTGCAGGACGAGATCGCGGACAGCTTCCTCGACGCGCTGGCCCAGCGCCTGAACCAGGTCCGGCCCGGCCCTGCCTCCGACCCGGCCAGCGAGATCGGCCCGATGATCGACAAGGCGTCCGTCGCACGCGTCGACGCGCTGGTGGAGAAGGCCGTCGCAGCCGGCGCCAAGCCCTTGGTGCGAGGCGGCCCGGCCACCGAACCCGCCCTGGCCGAGGGTGCCTTCTACCGGCCCACCCTGCTGGAGGTCAGTGACTCCTCGCTGCCCATCGTGCAGCAGGAGGTCTTCGGCCCCGTGCAGGTGGCCCAGCGCTTCAGCACCGAGGAGGAAGCCGTCGCCCTGGCCAACGCCACCGAGTTCGGCCTCAGTGCCTGCGTGTGGAGCCGGGATGCCGACCGGCCGCTGCGCGTCGCCCGGCATCTCGACGCGGGGCTGATCTCGGTGAACAGCTGGGCCAACCTCGCGGTCGAGACCGAGGAGGGCGGCTGGAAGAGCAGCGGACTGGGACGGCTCGGCGGGGTGGCCAGCCTCGACGACTTCACCGAGTACAAGCAGATCACCCAGAACTACGGCTGAGTCCGCCATCCCCGACGCCCGCTTCACCTGACCCTGTGGGGCAAGGCCCCTGCCTCATCCTCGCCGGGCCAGGAGGGGGAGGAGCACCTCGTCGACGATGGCTTCGACCTCGGTGTCGGGGACTGTTCCCCGGTCGATCGATTCGGCCACGATCAGCCGGGGGCCGATCGCCGCGGTACGGGCCGTGGCGCGATCGGGGCCGGCCTCGCCCCGGTCGACCGCCCTGCGCATGCAGTCCAGCAGGACGGCCTGATGGGGAAGGATGACCTGGTCCATGACCTGGGCAAAGAGCTCCGGATGACGCGGGCGCTGGGTCAGCAGGGGCCGCAGGGCCCGTCCGCGCGGTTCGTCCAAGACTCGTGCGAACGCGATGAGCAGCACGAGCAGGTCCTCGCGCAAAGCGCCGGTGTCCGGCACCAGAGGCTTACCCAGTCCCGCGTCATGGTCCTTCAACGCGGCCAGGACTAGCTCGGCGGTGGTGCTCCACCGGCGGTACAGCACCGATTTTCCCGTGCCGGCCCGCGGGGCGATCTTCTCGAAACTCAGCTCCTCGAAGCTGCTCGCAGCCAGCTCCTCCAGGGCTGCCCGGTAGATCGCCTGGGTCAGCTCCGCACCGCGACGGCGGGTGGCGGTCGGCGGGGCGGAGGCTGTGCGGTAGTCGGTCACCCGTCCCGTTATAGCTCTCAGCCGCGACTCGCGTCGAACGTGGCGGGGGTGTACCGTCGATTTAAGAAACGATCTCGTCCTCTATTTTTCGGGAGTCCGGCACATGAACGCACGCATCGAGGACCGCGCCGCCATCACCGACCTGATGACCGGCTGGATCCACCGCGACCTCAGCGAGTGGGAGCAGCTCGGCGATCTCTTCCACCCCGGCGCGACCATCGCCATCACCTGGTTCGACGGCCTGGCCACCGACTTCGTCGCGGGCTCCGCCCGTATGGGCGCATCCGACCTGCGCAACAAGCACTTCGTGGGCAACCCCTCGATCACGTTCAACGGCGACAGGGCCTTCGTCGAGACCAACGCGATGATCGTCGCCGAGAACGTCGCCCTCGAACTGGGAGCGACCACCCACAACCGCTTCCTCGACCAGGTCGAGAAGCGGGACGGCGTCTGGCGCATCGTCCGGCGCGAGAGCAGCTACGACATGAGCTACTTCAACTTCCTGGTCAAGGTCCAGGAAGTCGACGAGAAGAAGATCCGCAGCTACCCGCGCGAGTACGCCGCTCTCGCCTACCTGCTGGACTACTCCGGCTTCCCCATCGTCCGCGACTTCCCCACCCGCGACAGCGACCTGGAAGCCGCCATCAAGGCAGCCGGCGCCGAATGGCTCCAGAACGCCTGACACGCGCACCCCACCCATCGCGTCGTCAGACCGGAATCACCCGCACATCTCCGCACGCCGGTTTCGTCAGCCGACCTCGATCAGCAAGGGACCCGAGATGCCACACCTGGAAGCCTCCGACCGCGCCGAGACCTTCATCCCGCACTCCATCGAAGAGCACCTGGTCGACCTGGGCGAGATCAGGATGAACTACGCGACCCTGGGTGACCCCGCACTCCCCGCACTCCTGCTCGTTCCCTCCCAGTCCGAGTCCTGGTGGGGCTACGAGAAGGCCATGCCGCTGCTCGCCGAGCACTTCCAGGTCTTCGCCGTCGACCTGCGCGGCCAGGGGCGCTCCACCTGGACCCCGGGCCGCTACACCATCGACGTCATGGGCGACGACCTGGTCCGCTTCATCGATCTGGTCATCGGCCGGCCCACCTTCGTGAGCGGGATGTCGTCCGGCGGCGTGCTCGCCGCGTGGCTGTCGGCGTACGCCAAGCCCGGCCAGATCCGCGGAGCCGTCTACGAGGACTCCCCGCTGTTCGCCTCCGAACTGGTCACCACCTGTGGCCAGCCCGTCAACCAGGGCATGGGACCCTCCATGGCCCTGTGGAACAAGTACCTGGGCGACCAGTGGACCGTGGGGGACTGGGAGGGCTTCAAGGCCGCAGCCCCTCGCGAACTGTCCCGGCCCCTGCGGGAAGCCATCTCCGTGATGATCCCGCGCCCGAAGAACATTCCCGCCGGTGCTCCGGCCCCGCAGAACCTCAAGGAGTACGACCCCGAATGGGGACGCTCCTTCGCCAGCGGCCTGGCCACCGCGAGCTGCGACCACGCCACCATGCTCTCGCACGTCAAGGTCCCGGTCCTCTTCACCCACCACTACCACCAGCAGGACCCCGAGACCGGCATCTACCAGGGCGCGATCTCCGACCCCCAGGCCACCCGGGTCCGTGAGCTGGTCACCGCCGCCGGCCAGGAGTTCACCTACCTGGACTTCCCGGACATGCCCCACTCGATGCACGGCCACCAGCCCGAGCTCTACACCCGCACCGTCGTCGAATGGGCGGCCGAGCTCCCCGCGGCTGCCGGAGCCTGAGCCACCACACGACGAGCGGAACGGAGGCCGAGTGTGATGACGAACGTAACCGCGGCCGTCGCGCGCGAGCGCACGGCCCGGCTGAACCTGGAACAGCTGCGGCTGGACGAGATCCGGGACAACGAGGTCAGGGTCAGAATGGTGGCCTCCGGGATTTGCCACGCCGACGCACTCACCCGGGACGGCGTCTACCCGACACCTCAGCCCGCGGTGCTGGGGCACGAAGGCGCGGGGGTCGTCGAGTCGGTCGGCAGAGCTGTCTCCCGGGTACGCGCCGGCGATCGCGTCGTACTGTCCGCGGCGTACTGCACGAACTGTGTGCAGTGCCTCGCCGGCCATACGGCCTACTGCGAGAACCTGTTCGCCGAGGACTTCGGAGGGCGACGCGGCGACGGATCCACAGCACTGTCCACGCAGGACGGAGAGACCGTCTCCTCGCACTTCTTCGGGCAGTCGTCCTTCAGCACCTACGCCAACGTCGTGGAAAGCAGCGTGGTGCCGGTGAGCGCGTCGGCTCCGCTGGAGACCCTCGCACCGCTGGGGTGCGGGATGCAGACCGGAGCCGGGGCGGTGCTCAACGACCTGCGCCCGCCCGTCGGGTCGTCGTTCGCCGTCACAGGCGCCGGGGCCGTCGGACTCGCGGCGATCATGGCGGCCCGGGTGGCGGGCTGCAGCACCGTGATCGCCGTGGACCTCCACGATTCCCGGCTGGACTTGGCCAAGGAACTGGGGGCCACGCACACCGTCAATTCCCGGGGCGGTGACGTCCCCGCTGAGCTGATGCGGATCACCGGCGGTAAGGGAGTCAACTACATCCTGGACACCACGGCCGTTCCCGCCGTGCTCGGCGCCCTGCCCCAGGCGCTGGCGGTCAGGGGGACCCTGGCTCTGGTCGGATCCGCCCCGGCGGGCACGGAGGTTCCTTTCGAGATCGGGGCCTCGCTGCCCAAGGGCTGGACGTTCAAGACGATCATCCAGGGCGGGGCCGTGCCCCAGCTCTTCATCCCGCGCATGGTGGACCTGTGGGAACAGGGCCGGTTCCCGTTCGACAAGCTGATCAAGCACTATGCGTTCGCCGACATCAACACGGCGTTCGCCGATTCCGCGTCCGGCGCGACGGTCAAACCGGTGGTCCTTTTTTGACCCCGGTGCGCAAACCGGGGCGGCGCGGGCCTTGCACGTTCTCTGCATACCGATACTCGGGGCGCCACCTTTCCGATGGCTCAGCATGTGATGAGTGCGATGCTTGCAAGACGTTGCTCACTGCTCAACGTCCCAGGAAAGTCCCAGGGGTTCCATCACACCCCGCCCATCCTCGCGTTTATGCAGGTCAGGAGGGGTGTGACGGTGTCTTTCCTGAAGGCTTTCAGATGTCCCGGAAGATTTCGATCTGGGCGCCCACCGAGTTCAGCCGCTCCGCCAGCTCCTCGTAACCGCGGTTGATCACGTACACGTTGCGCAGTACGGAGGTGCCCTCGGCGGCCATCATGGCGAGGAGGACGACCACCGCCGGCCGCAGCGCGGGCGGGCACATCATCTCGGCGGCGCGCCACCGGGTCGGGCCCTCGACGAGCACTCGGTGCGGGTCCAGGAGCTGGAGCCGGCCGCCGAGGCGGTTGAGGTCGGTGAGGTAGATGGCGCGGTTGTCGTAGACCCAGTCGTGGATCAGGGTCTGGCCGTGGGCCGAGGCGGCGATGGCCGCGAAGAACGGCACGTTGTCGATGTTCAGGCCGGGGAACGGCATCGGGTGGATCTTGTCGATCGGCGCCTCCAGCTTGGAGGGCCGGACCGTCAGGTCGACCAGCCGGGTGTGCCCGTTGTCGGCCGCGTACTCGGAGGTGCGGTCGCAGTCGACGCCCATCTCCTCCAGCACCGCGAGCTCGATCTCCAGGAACTCGATGGGCACCCGGCGGATCGTCAGCTCGGACTCCGTGACGACGGCGGCGGCCAGCAGGCTCATCGCCTCGACCGGGTCCTCGGAGGGGGAGTAGTCCACATCCACGTCGATGGTCGGCACGCCGTGCACGGTCAGCGTGGTCGTGCCGACGCCGTCCACCCGTACGCCCAGCGCCTCCAGGAAGAAGCAGAGGTCCTGGACCATGTAGTTGGAGGACGCGTTGCGGATCACGGTGGTGCCGTCGTGCCGGGCGGCGGCCAGCAGCGCGTTCTCGGTCACGGTGTCGCCGCGCTCGGTCAGCACGATCGGGCGGCCGGGCGTGACGGTGTGGTCGACCCGGGCGTGGTAGATGCCCTCGGTCGCGGCGATCTCCAGGCCGAACCGGCGCAGCGCGATCATGTGCGGCTCGATGGTCCGGGTACCGAGGTCGCAACCGCCCGCGTACGGCAGCTTGAACTGGTCCGTCCGGTGCAGCAGCGGACCGAGGAACATGATGATCGACCGGGTCCGGCGGGCGGCGTCCGCGTCGATGGCGTCCATGTCGAGCCGGGCGGGCGGGACGATCTCCAGATCGGTGCCGTCGTTGATCCACCGGGTGCGCACCCCGATGGAGTTCAGCACCTCCAGGAGGCGGTAGACCTCCTCGATGCGGGCCACCCGGCGCAGCACGGTGCGGCCCTTGTTGAGCAGCGAGGCGCAGAGCAGCGCCACGCAGGCGTTCTTGCTGGTCTTGACGTCGATGGCGCCGGACAGCCGGCGCCCGCCGACCACCCTCAGGTGCATGGGGCCGGCGTAGCCGAGTGACACGATCTCACTGTCGAGTGCTTCACCGATACGGGCAATCATCTCAAGGCTGATGTTTTGATTGCCGCGCTCGATGCGGTTCACGGCGCTCTGGCTGGTGGCGAGCGCCTCGGCGAGCTGACTCTGTGTCCAGCCCCGGTGCTGGCGGGCGTCACGGATGAGCTTGCCGATACGTACGAGGTAGTCATCTGACATGCCAAAAGGCTATCTCAGATATGAGATGAGCCTGTTGGTGGGGTGTGGTGTTCGAGTGACGGGCGGGTGCAGGCCCCGGTGCGGGACAGCAGTGCGGGCGCGCGGCACCGCACGGGCGCCGCCACTCGCCTCCATGGTCCGCCCGCCGGAACCGTCCGGCACCCGGAGCGCGTCCATCGGGGTGCCGGACGGCCGGGACCGGGCGGCGGGGAAAAGGTGTCGCCCCGGCGCGGGGGCGGTCGTATGGTCCCCGGAATGAAGCTGCTCTCGGTCAACACCGGGCACCCCCGTCCCAACCCCTGGAAGGGGCTGGGCGCGACCGGTATCGACAAGCGGCCCGTCACCGGACCGGTCGCCGTCACCGCCCCCGGCCCCAAGGGCACCGGCGCGGTCGGCCTCGCCGGTGACCGGGTCTACGACGTGAAGCACCACGGCGGCACCGATCAGGCCGTCTACGCCTACGCCCGCGAGGACCTCGACGGCTGGGAGGGCGAGCTGGGCCGGACGCTGACCAACGGGGTCTTCGGGGAGAACCTCACCACGCTGGGGCTCGACGTCAACGGCGCCCTGATCGGGGAGCGTTGGCGGATCGGGGCGGACGTGGTCCTGGAGGTGTCCTGCCCGCGGATCCCGTGCGGGACGTTCCAGGGCTGGCTGGCGCGTGACGGCTGGATCAAGTGGTTCACGCGGGCCGCGCTGCCGGGGGCGTACCTGCGCGTGATCGAGCCGGGCGAGATCCGCGCCGACGACCCGGTCGAGATCGTGCACCGGCCGGATCACGACGTGACCGTCGCGCTCGTCTTCCGGGCCATGACCCTGGAGGGTGACCTGCTGCCCCGGCTGCTGGCCGCCGACGCGCTGCCGGAGGAGGAGAAGGAGCTGGCCCGGCGACGGACGTCCGCCTAGGCGCGGCCCGGTCGCTGGTCGCCGGTCGTCGGCCGCTCAGGCCGCTCAGGCCGCTCAGGGCGCTCAGGGCGCTCAGAGCGCTCAGAGCGCTCAGAGCGCGAGCGCTGGCCGGGCGGCCTCCCGGGCGAAGTGCTCCGGGGTGGCCGCTTCCCGAACCCTGTCGGCGCGCTCGATACGACGCGTCATCAGGTACGCGTCCGGCGATTCGCCGTACGCCAGCCGGAACCGGCGGCTGAGGTCACCGGCGGACATGTGGACGCCGAGGGCGAGCGCCTCGACGTCCAGCGGCTGCCCGTACTCCCGGTCGATCCGGTCGCGGACCCGGCGCAGGAGGGTCAGTTCGCGCAGCCGCTGGTCCTGGACGCGGGCCCGCGCCCACGAGGGATGGCACATGAGCGGATCCCCCTCTCAGCGGAGTTCCTGGATGCGGACCATGTTGCCGGCGGGATCGCGGAAGGCGCAGTCGCGGATTCCGTACGGCTGCTCGGTCGGTTCCTGGACGACCTCGGTGGTGGCCGCCTGCACCTTCTCGAACGTTGCGTCGAGGTCCCGGGTGGCCAGCAGGATCCACCCGTACGTGCCCTTGGCCATCATCTCGGTGATGGTGCGGCGTTCGTCCTCCGTGACCCCGGGGTCGGCGGCCGGGGGCGCCAGGAGGATGGACGTGTCGGGCTGACCGGCCGGGCCGACCGTGATCCAGCGCATCCGTCCCTGACCGACGTCACTGCGGACCTCGAAGCCGAGGGCGTCACGGTAGAAGGCCAGGGACGCGTCCGGATCGTCGTGCGGAAGGACGCTGGTGTGAATGGTGATATCCATGGCGGTCAGATTAGGCACGGCCCGCGTCAGGCGCTTCTCGAATCCTGATCCGGTCGGAACCCGCCCTGCGGACGGCGTCCCCAGGCCGAGATCATCGGGGCCGTCGCCAGGTCGAGTTCCCTGGTGGCGACGTTCGAGAGATGGCGGTCGATGTCCGCGTCGGACGCGATCCCCGCCGCCACCAGCCGGTCACGGATCTGCCGGACGGTCGCGGCCTCAAGCACGGTGCAGGCCGGCGAGGTGATCGGGAAGTAGGCATCCGCCCGCACATCGAGCAGTCCGGCCTCGCGCAGCCGCCTGGGCAGGGTCCTGCCGTACGCGAGATCGGCCCCGCGCCCCGCCATGAGCTCCCGGAACCCGGACCGCAGGCGGTTGGCCAGCCGCTGCTCGGGGCCCGACTCGTCCGGGCACAGCAGCGGCTGGAGCCCCGGGTCGGCGTCCTCCAGGAGCAGCACGCCACCGGGTCGCAGCGCCCGGACCATGCGACGCAGGGCCTCGGCCCGGTCGACGACGTGGACCAGGACCAGCCGGGCGTGCACCAGGTCGAAGCCGCCCGGCGGCGGAGGGTCGGCCGCGACGTCGTGGCGCAGCACCTCGACGACGTCGGAGGCGGCCTCCCTGGCCCAGGACACGTCGATGTCGGTGCAGACCACCTGGCCGGTGGCGCCGACCCGTTCGGCGAGACCTGCGGGTACGGAGGGGCCGCCGGCCCCGACCTCCCAGCACCGCATGCCCTCGGTGATGCCGATCCGGTCGATGTGCCGGAACGTCACCGGGTCGAACAGCTCGGCCAGCGCGCCGAATCTGATGCCCGCCTCCGACTGCTGATTGTCCAGCAGATACCCCTGGTCCTCGCCGCGCTCGGTCATGCCCGCCTCACTGTCGCTGTCTCCGTCCGCCGGACTCGAAGTCCACCATGCCCGGTACCGCCGGACACCGCCCGCCCCGCCCCGCCCCGTCCGTGCGGGTGCCCGCCTCCCCGCGTGGGGGAGGCGGGCACACTTCGCGGGGGAGGGGCCGCGTGTGGTCAGACCTGGGCCGGGTCCTTCACGTACGGCGACTCGGGCGAACCGGCGGCGGGTTCCGGCGCGGGGCCGCCCTCGCTGAGGCCGAACCGTCCGTGGACCCTGCGCAGGAAGCCGGGCGCGTACCAGGCGGACCGGCCGAGCAGCCGCATCGCGGCGGGCACCAGGATGCCGCGTACCGCGACGGCGTCGATGAGGATGGCGAGGCCGCTGCCCAGGCCGAACAGCTGCATGAAGCTGAGCTCGGCCGTGCCGAAGGCGAAGAAGCTCACCGCCAGCAGGCACGCCGCCGCGCTGACGATGCGTCCCGTGTGCCCGAGGCCGTTGGTCACGGCACTCTCGTTGTCCTCGCCCAGGTCGTGGAGCTCCTTGATGCGGCTGGTGACGAAGACCTCGTAGTCCATCGAGAGACCGAACGCGATGCAGAACATCAGCACGGTCATGGACACCTCCATCGGCTGGGCCGTGAAGCCGAGCAGGGAGGAGAGGTGGCCGTCCTGGAAGATCCAGGTCATGACGCCGAGGGTCGCTGCCAGGCTGATCATGTTGAGCACCAGCGCGCGCAGCGGCTGGACGATGCTGCCGGTGAACAGGAAGAGCAGCAGGAACGTGGTGAGGACGACCAGGGCCACCGCGATCGGGAGGCGGTCCGCGATCGCGCCCTTGGCGTCGACCAGTACGGCGTCGGTGCCGCCCACCAGGGCGTGCGATCCGGAGGGCGGGGCGAGCGCCCGCACCTCACCGACCAGGTCCTGGGACGCGTCCGACTTCGGCGCCAGGGCGCTCACCACGTTGATCCGCTGCGCGTCGGGGCGGCCGAGCGCGGGGTTGCCGGCGGCCGTGGACCGTCCGTCGGCGTAGGTTCCGGCGCTGGACTCGACCCGGGCGACGCCCTTGAGACCGGACAGTCCGGCCGCGTACGACGCCAGCGGGGCCTTGCCCACCGAGGTGTCGATGACGACGTGGAGGGCCGCGTCTTCGTTGCCGTCGAACTTCTCCTGGAGGACCGCCGAGACCTGGCGGCTCTCGGCGCCGGAGGACAGCACGCGTTCGTCCGGTGTGCCGAAGGTGATGCCGAGGAGCGGGCTCGCCGCGACCAGGAGGACCGCGAGCACGGGCAGTGCGGTGAGCGCGGGCCGCCGCATGACGGTACCGGCCAGCCGTCCCCACATCGGTGCCCGGGTGCCGGCGCGGCCCGGCTTCGACCACGGCATCCGCCCGCTGTTGACCCGGTGACCCAGCACGACGAACAGGGCCGGCATGACGAACAGGGTGCTGAAGGCCGCGATGGCGACGACCCCGACCCCGGCGTAGCCGAACGAGCGCAGGAAGTACTGGGGGAACACCAGGAGCGCCGCGAGCGCGGCCGCCACCGTCGCGGCGGAGAACGCGACCGTACGGCCCGCGGTACTCACCGTCCGCCGTACGGCGTCGTCCACGCTCGCCCCGGTCGCGAGCTGTTCCCGGAACCGGCTGATCATCAGCAGGGCGTAATCGATGCCGAGGCCCAGCCCCAGCGCCGTGGTGAGGTTGACCGCGAAGACGGAGACGTCGGTGACGCTGCCGAGGAGGAAGAGCTCCGCGAACGTGCCCGCGATGGCGATGGTGCCGATCACCAGCGGCAGCAGGGCGGCCACCGCGCTGCCGAAGACGATCAGGAGCAGCACCAGGGTCAGCGGTACGGCGATGCCCTCGGCCAGCAGCAGGTCCTTGCCCGACTGCGTCCCCATCTCGCTGGTCACGGCGGCGGCGCCGCCCGCCCGGACCGTGAGCACGTCCTTGTACGGCCCGGTGTAGGCGTCGATGACGCTCTTGGCGTTCTCGTCGCGCTCGGTGTCGTTGCCCTTCACATGGGCGAGCACCATGGCCTCGCGGCCGTCCTCCGAGCGGAGAGCGGCGCTGCCCGTGTCCCAGAACGAGACGACGTTCTCCAGGTTCTTCTCCTTCTTGAGGCCGGCCAGCAGGGCCCGGCCGCCCCGCTGTGCGGCCGGGGCGTCGACGCGGCCCTCGGCGGCGCGGACCAGCAGGACCAGGTTCGTCTCCCCGCCGAACTTCTCGTCGATGACCTTCCCGGCCCGGGTGGACGGGGAGGCCGGGTCGTCGTAACCGCCCCCGAGCAGCTTGCCGAACGCGCCGGAGCCCAGGACGCCCATGAGGGCAACGGCCACGACGGCGACGACGAGTATCAACCGGGGCCGGCGGATGGCCAGTTCGGCTATGCGTTCAAACACGCACGATCTCCTTAGGTGCCCGTACGGGAGGTGTCCATACGGGAGGTGTCTACATGGGGAAAACGGCCTCAAACGGCCGGAGTTGCATAAAAGGGGAGTGCTGTCGACGTGCCGCCTGGCGGAGCGCCACGAGTGACGTTAGTGAGGAGCAAGAAAATTTGGCAGTGTTAGATTTTCTTCACGGGAGGCAAGTTCCCCTTGCCCGGGGCGCGGTGGCCGCCGTACGGTCGCCCCATGCCTGCCGACGAACACGTGACGGTCCCGCAGACCCTGCGCCAGCGCCGCCGGGCCGCCGCGACCCGGGAGATCCTGGACGCCGCCGAGCAGCACATCGCGCAGAGCGGTCCCGCCGCCCTGTCCCTGCGCGCGGTCGCCCGAGGTCTGGGGATGACCGTGCAGGCGCTGTACCACTACTTCCCGAGCCGCGAGGCCCTCGTCACGGAGCTGATCGCCAAGGCGTACGGGGACCTGGCCGATGCCGTGCAGGCCGCCGTCGACACCGCCCCGGGCGGCACCGCCCCGGACGAACCCGGCCTGCCGCGCCTGGTGATCGCGGCCGAGGGCTACCGCCGGTGGGCCGTCGCCCACCCGGAGCGCTTCCAGCTCCTCTACGGGACGCCGCTGCGGGACTACGCGGCCCCCGTCGAGGGCCCGACGACGCAGGCGATGCGCCGGATGAGCTCGATCTTCGAGCGCGAGATGTTCGACGGGTTCACCGTGGCGCAGCTCGCCGCCGCCGAGACCCCCGCGCTCTCGCCCGAGCTCCGGGCGTATCTGGAGCAGCTGCCGCACTACGGTCCGGGGCGGCTGCCGCCTCCCGCGACCGCCCTGCTGCTGAGCGCGTGGGGACACCTCAACGGACTGGTCATCCTGGAGGTGTTCGGGCACGCCTCGTTCCTGGGCGGCCATCAGGCCGAGATCTTCCGCATGGCGATGCGGAACCTGCTGGACGACGTCCACCGCCAGATCCCCGCGAGTGCGAGTGCGAGTGCGAGTGCGAGCACGGGCACGGGTGCGGGCCCCAGCGGCTGAGTGCGGGCGTGGTACCTGGGTCTGACGATGGTCCGACGGTGGAGGTACGCCCAAGTCGCCCCACAGCAGCATGTGTTGGCGACGCCCGATGCCTAGCGTTGGGCGCATGACCACTACCGGACATCACAGAGCCGGCGCCGCCGCGCTGCTCGTCCTCGCCCTGTCCGCCCCGCTCCTGGGCGCCGCACCGGCCTCCGCGGCCCACACTCCGCGGCCCCCGTCCCGGGCCGCCGCCGCGAACGCGCTGGAACTGCCTGATCCCACCGGCCCGTACGCGGTGGGCCGGCGCACCCTGCACCTGGTCGACCACCACCGCACGGACCCATGGGTGCCGTCGGCCGGTGACCGGGAACTGATGGTGTCGGTGACGTACCCGTCCCGTCCGGCGACCGGCACGCCGGCGCCGTACATGACGACCGAAGAGGCGCGGCTCCTCCTGGAGGCGCGGGGACTCGACGGTGTCGTGTCCCCGGAAACGGTCGCCCGGACGGGCACCCATGAGCGGGAGGGCGCTTCCCCGGCGCGGGGGCGCTTCCCCCTGGTCCTGCTCTCCCCGGGATTCTCGATGCCGCGCACCACCCTCACCTCGATCGCCGAGGACCTGACAAGCCGCGGCCATGTCGTCGCCTCTGTGGACCACGCCTACGAATCCGTCGGCACCGCGTTCCCCGGCGGCCGCGTGCTGACCTGCGTGGCATGCGAGCGGGCCGAGACGGACGAGGAGCGGGCCGCGGTCGTGCGCGGCCGGGCCGAGGACATGTCCTTCGTGATCGACGAGCTGACGCACGGCAGGCAGGCGGGGGCGTTGTCCCGGGTGATCGATACCCGCAGGATCGGCATGGCCGGGCACTCGATCGGGGGCGCGGCCGCCGCGGCGACCATGGCCGGCGACCGTCGCGTCCGGGCGGGGGCCGACCTCGACGGTGACTTCTTCGTGAGCCCCGCCGCGACGGGGCTCGGGGGGCGCCCCTTCATGATGCTCGGCGCCGAGGACTCGCACAGCCCCGGCGGCGCGTCCGGCGACTGGTCCGACGCGTGGGGGCACCTGGAGGGCTGGAAGCGATGGCTGACCGTGGCCGGCGCCGGGCACTTCTCCTTCACGGACCTGCCCTACCTGGGTGACCGGCTCGGCCTGCCGGACGCCGCCGTGCCGCTGCCAGCGGAGCAGGGGTGGCACCTCACCCGTGACTACGTCGCGGCCTTCTTCGACCTGCACCTGCGGGGTATCCCGCAACCTCTCCTCGACGGCCCCTCCGCCAGGTATCCCGAGGTGGTGTTCCGGCAGCCCTGACCCGGACGAAAGACCCTGCCCCGACGAGCGGTTCGGCTCATCGGTAGCCTGCTCCACCATGATGCGCGCCTGGATCCTGCCGATGCTCTATCTGCTCTGCGGCGCAGCCGTCGCGACGGGGTCGCTCCTGGAGGGGAGCATCGGCACGGCGGTGACACTCCTGCTGGTGTTCCTGGCGCTCGCCGGCCTGCACTCGCCCCTGATCTTCCCGAGGTCGACCGGTGCGCGGGAGGCGCAGCGCCTCAGCGCGGCCGACGGCCGCCCGGTCGTCTTCTGGCGGCCGGGCTGCGCGTACTGCATGCGCCTGCGCATCCGGCTGGGCCGCAGCGCCGGCCGGTTGCACTGGGTCAACATCTGGCGCGACCCGGAAGGGGCCGCAGCGGTGAGGGCGGTCAACGACGGCAACGAGACCGTGCCGACCGTCTTCGTCGCGGGCCTGCCGCACACCAACCCCGATCCCGCGTGGGTGCGCGGACAGCTCGCCCCTCGTCGGGGATGAGGCACGGCGACAGGCGAGCCCCGACATGACCGTTCCCCGGCGATGTACTAGAGTTATCTCGACATCGAGATATATGCCGAAGGCGCACAGCGGGCCGCCGTGCGGTAAGGGTTACCTAACTAATCCTTACCTTAGCGGATGGCCGGAGTGGCTGTAGGCAGCACCACGCGGCGCCCGCCGTAGTGAGGCGCGGCGCGGAGTTACGCGCACATTGATGAAGGAGACTGTCGTGTCGGCGAACAGCTTCGACGCCCGCAGCACGCTGCGCGTGGGCGACGAGTCGTACGAGATCTTCAAGCTGGACAAGGTCGAGGGCTCCGCGCGCCTCCCTTACAGCCTGAAGGTGCTGCTGGAGAACCTGCTCCGCACGGAGGACGGCGCGAACATCACCGCCGACCACATCCGGGCGCTCGGTGGCTGGGACTCCCAGGCTCAGCCCAGTCAGGAGATCCAGTTCACGCCGGCCCGCGTGATCATGCAGGACTTCACCGGTGTGCCGTGTGTCGTCGACCTCGCCACCATGCGTGAGGCCGTCAAGGAGCTCGGCGGTGACGCGACGAAGATCAACCCGCTCGCCCCGGCCGAGCTGGTCATCGACCACTCCGTGATCGCCGACAAGTTCGGCACCAACGACGCGTTCGCGCAGAACGTCGAGCTGGAGTACGGCCGCAACAAGGAGCGCTACCAGTTCCTGCGCTGGGGCCAGACCGCCTTCGACGAGTTCAAGGTCGTCCCCCCGGGCACCGGCATCGTCCACCAGGTCAACATCGAGCACCTGGCGCGTACGGTCATGGTCCGGGGCGGCCAGGCGTACCCCGACACCCTCGTCGGCACCGACTCGCACACCACCATGGTCAACGGCCTCGGCGTGCTGGGCTGGGGCGTCGGCGGCATCGAGGCCGAGGCCGCGATGCTCGGCCAGCCGGTCTCCATGCTCATCCCGCGCGTCGTCGGCTTCAAGCTGACCGGCGAGCTCCCGGCCGGCACCACCGCCACCGACCTCGTGCTGACCATCACCGAGATGCTCCGCAAGCACGGCGTCGTCGGCAAGTTCGTCGAGTTCTACGGTGAGGGCGTCGCCGCCACCTCGCTCGCCAACCGCGCCACCATCGGCAACATGTCGCCGGAGTTCGGCTCCACCGCCGCGATCTTCCCGATCGACGACGAGACGCTGAAGTACCTGCGCCTGACCGGCCGCGACGCGCAGCAGGTCGCTCTCGTCGAGGCGTACGCCAAGGAGCAGGGCCTCTGGCTCGACCCGGCCGCCGAGCCGGACTTCTCCGAGAAGCTGGAGCTCGACCTCTCCACGGTCGTCCCCTCCATCGCCGGCCCGAAGCGCCCGCAGGACCGCATCGTCCTCGCGAACGCCAAGGCGCAGTTCGCCCAGGACGTGCGCAACTACGTCTCGGACGACGAGGAGGCGGGCAAGGAGTCCTTCCCGGCCTCCGACTCGCCGGCCGCCACCAACGGCGTCCCGTCGAACCCGGTCACCGTGACCGCCCCCGACGGCACCACGTACGAGCTGGACCACGGCGCCGTCACCGTCGCCGCGATCACCTCCTGCACCAACACCTCGAACCCGTACGTGATGGTCGCCGCGGCGCTCGTCGCGAAGAAGGCCGTGGAGAAGGGCCTGACCCGCAAGCCGTGGGTCAAGACCACCCTCGCCCCGGGCTCGAAGGTCGTCACCGACTACTTCGACAAGGCGGGCCTGACCCCGTACCTCGACAAGGTCGGCTTCAACCTCGTCGGCTACGGCTGCACCACCTGCATCGGCAACTCCGGCCCGCTGCCGGACGAGGTCTCCAAGGCGGTCAACGAGCACGACCTGGCCGTGACCTCGGTGCTCTCCGGCAACCGCAACTTCGAGGGCCGGATCAACCCCGACGTCAAGATGAACTACCTGGCGTCCCCGCCGCTGGTCGTCGCGTACGCCATCGCCGGTTCGATGAAGGTCGACATCACCAAGGACGCCCTCGGCGTCGACCAGGACGGCAAGCCCGTCTTCCTCGCCGACATCTGGCCGTCCGAGGCCGAGGTGAACGACGTCGTGGCCAACTCCATCGGCGAGGACATGTTCAACAAGTCCTACCAGGACGTCTTCGCGGGCGACGCCCAGTGGCAGGCGCTCTCCATCCCGACCGGCAACACCTTCGAGTGGGACGCCGAGTCGACGTACGTCCGTAAGCCCCCTTACTTCGAGGGCATGACGATGGAGACCACCCCGGTCTCCGACATCACGGGCGCCCGCGTCCTGGCCAAGCTGGGCGACTCGGTCACCACCGACCACATCTCCCCGGCCGGTGCGATCAAGGCCGACACCCCGGCCGGCAAGTACCTCACGGAGCACGGCATCGAGCGCCGTGACTTCAACTCCTACGGCTCGCGCCGCGGTAACCACGAGGTCATGATCCGCGGCACGTTCGCCAACATCCGCCTGCGCAACCAGATCGCGCCGGGTACAGAAGGCGGCTACACCCGCGACTTCACCCAGAGTGACGCGCCGGTCTCGTTCATCTACGACGCCTCGCAGAACTACCAGGCCGCCGGCACCCCGCTGGTCATCCTGGCGGGCAAGGAGTACGGCTCCGGCTCCTCCCGCGACTGGGCCGCCAAGGGCACCGCGCTCCTGGGCGTCAAGGCCGTCATCGCCGAGTCCTACGAGCGCATCCACCGCTCGAACCTCATCGGCATGGGCGTCCTCCCGCTCCAGTTCCCGGAGGGTCACACCGCCGAGTCCCTCGGCCTGACCGGCGAGGAGTCCTTCTCCTTCGCCGGCGTGACCGAGCTGAACAACGGCACCACCCCGCGCACCGTCAAGGTCACCACCGACACCGGTGTGGAGTTCGACGGCGTCGTCCGCATCGACACCCCCGGTGAGGCGGACTACTACCGCAACGGCGGCATCCTGCAGTACGTGCTGCGCAGCCTGATCCGCAAGTAGGCCCGGCAGGCAGTACGAAGGGAGGGCCGCATCCCCGCGACGGGGATGCGGCCCTCCCGCATGTTCCGGCCCTGCTGAAACCTCGTCGGATCAGGCAGGTCGGGGTATATCGAGCGCATCGAGCAGACCGGTCGGATCAGAAGAGGAACTTGTAGCTGTTCCAGCCGCTCGTGCCGACCTTCACCTTGGCCTGGTACGGGGCTGCGGCCTTGCCGGTGCCCTTGTACAGGTAGAGCTCGCCCTTGGCGTTGCGGGCGAGGAGGTCGGTGCGGCCGTCCCCGCTGATGTCGCCGGTGGAGACCAGCCGGTTGTACTGGTTCCAGCCGCTGCCGACCTTGGTGCGCTTGGCGAACGGCGCCTTCTGGTTGCCGGTGCCCTTGTACAGCCACAGGACGCCGGACTTGTCACGCGCGACGACGTCGTTCTTGCCGTCGCCGGTCAGGTCGCCGTTGCCGGCGATCTCGGTGTAGATGTTCCAGCCGGTGGCCACCTTGATACGGCCCGTCACCTTGCCGGTGCCGTAGCCGAGGTAGAGGTACAGGTCGCCCTTGGAGTCGCGGGCGAGCAGGTCGCCCGCGGCGGCGCCGCCGATGTTGCCCGGGGAGACCAGCTTGTTGTAGATGTTCCAGCCGGAGCCGACCTTGACCGGCTTCTCGCCCTCGAACTTCAGGTAGCCGACGTTCCCGTTGGTCTCACGGAACCAGAGGCCTTCGCTGTAGCCGTTGGCCTTGTTGTCGTTGTCGACCTGCAGTATGGCGCTGACACCGGTCCAGCCCGATCCCTTGTTCGCGCGGGCGGTGAGCCCGCCCTTCCCGTTCCCGGTGTAGGCGTACAGGGTGCCCGCCGAGTTGGCGCCGTACAGGGCGAACCTGGGGGTGACGGCGGCTGCCGCCGCTGCGGCGGCAGCGGGTGCCTGGGCGGACTCGGCGGCCGCAGCCGACGGCTGCGGGGAGTCGGCGGCCACGGCGGAGGCGCCGGTTGCGACGAGGCCGGCGGTGAGCGCCGCGGCTGCCGCGCGAGCGGCAGTGCGTCGGTGGGTACGGCCAGCGGTTTCGGCCACGAAGTGCTCCATGGATCGCGATCGGTCGTGGCCCGCCGCGAGTTGGCGGCGGGCCACGGATTCACGCGAATCGTGTCATGACTTCGGGTCCGAAACCGGCGTTTTTCATCAGAAGAAGAGGCGGTAGGTGTTCCAGCCCGACGTCCCGATGATCACCTTGGGCTTGTACGGGGCTGCGGCCTTGCCGGTGCCCTTGTACAGGTAGAGCTCGCCCTTGGCGTTGCGGGCGACCAGGTCCGCGATGCCGTCCAGGTCGATGTCACCGGGCGCGAACACGGTGTTGTACTGGTTCCAGCCGCTGCCGATCCTGGTGCGCTTGGCGTACGGGGCGTGCTGGTTGCCGGTGCCCTTGTAGAGCCACAGGACGCCGGACTTGTCACGCGCGACGATGTCGCTCTTGCCGTCGCCGGTCAGGTCGCCGTTGCCGGCGATGTCGCTGTAGATGTTCCAGCCGGAGCCGACCTTGAGGCGCTTGGTGACCGTACCGTCGCCGTAGCCGAGGTAGAGGTACAGGTCGCCCTTGCCGTCGCGGCCCAGCAGGTCTCCGCCCTCGGCTCCGCCGAACTGGCCGGGGGACACCAGCTTGTTGTAGATGTCCCAGCCGTAGCCGATCTTCTTCGCCGCGGAGTTGTCGTTGGCGTAGTAGTGGATGTCGCCGTTGGTGCCGAGTTGCCAGCGGCCGTCCGCGACGTTGTCGGCGTTGTTGTCGACCCGGCCGAGGAACTTGACGTTCTTCCAGCCGGTGTCGAGCTGCACGCGCTTCTCGATGGCGCCGTTGCCGGTCGGGGTGTAGTAGTACGACGTGCCCGCGCTGTCCAGACCGGCGAGGCCGAACATGGGCGCGTCACCCGGCTCTGCGGCGAAGGCGGCGGTGCCGGTGCCGACGAGGGCCGCGGTTATCGCGGCGGCGGCGAGACGGGTGGCAGCCCGTCCGGGCCGACGGCCAGAAGTCTTGGCCACGTGTTCTCCATGGGTGGTGGGACGAGGCGTGACGCGCCGCGGGATACGGGGACACGCCACGGAATTGAGGGTGATCCTTTCACGAGTCCTCCACGTGTCCAAGGGTTTGGCGAAATGACGCCACCCCGGCATCTTCGCCCGGATATGCGGGTGTTGCGGGACCGGGCGCGGCGGGCGCCCCCGGTCCGGCCCGGTTACTTCCGGTGGGCCGCGATCAGCTGCCGGTACCAGCGGTAGCTGTCCTTCGGCGTGCGCTCCTGGGTGTCGTAGTCGACCCGGACGATCCCGAACCGCTTCGCGTACCCGAGCGCCCACTCGAAGTTGTCCAGCAGCGACCAGACGTAGTAGCCCCGGACGTCCACGCCCGCGTCCATCGCCGCCCGCAGCGCCGTCAGATGGGTGCGCAGGTACTCGACCCGGTCCGCGTCGCGCACCGAGCCGTCCGCGTCCACCGTGTCGGACTCCGCCGAGCCGTTCTCCGTGATGTGCACCGGCGGCAGCGCGTCCCCGTAGGTCTCCTTCAGCGCGGTCAGCAGATCGGTGAAGGACTCCGGCACGACCGGCCAGCCCATCGCCGTCCGGCGGACGTCCGGGTACCGGCCCTCGCTGTACCGGTTGTCGGTGGCGACCCGCAGCGCGGGGTCGGGCTCGCGGTGCGGGGCGGCGGCGATGACGATCGGGCGGTAGTAGTTGATGCCCAGGAAGTCCATCGGCCGGGAGATCAGCTCCAGGTCGCCGTCCCGGCGGAAGTCCTGGGCGGTGATCAGCTCGCCCCAGGTGTCCGCCTCGGTGGCCGGGTAGCGGCCCGCAAGGATCGGCTCGGTCCACACCAGGTTGTGCTGGGTGTCCGCGCGGACCACGGCGGCCAGGTCGGCATCCGAATCGGTGGCCGGGACGTTGCGGTCGAGGTTGAGCGTGATGCCCGCCTCGCGCACCCCGGCCGCCCGCAGCTCCCTCATCGCCAGGCCGTGGCCGACCAGCAGGTGGTGCGCGGCGGCCAGCGCGCCGCGCCCCTCCTTCGCGCCGGGCGCGTGCCGGCCCACCGAGTAGCCGAGGAAGGCGCTGCACCAGGGCTCGTTGAGCGTGATCCAGCGCGGCACCCGGTCGCCCAGGTGCTCCGCCATGATCCCGGCGTACTCCCCGAACCGCTCCGCGGTCTCGCGCACCCGCCAGCCGCCCCGGTCCTCCAGCGCCTGGGGCAGGTCCCAGTGGTAGAGGGTGGCGGCCGGTTCGATGCCGGCTTCGAGGAGCGAGTCGACGAGCCGGGAGTAGAAGTCCAGCCCCTTGGGGTTGACGGCGCCGCCGCCGTCCGGCTGGACGCGCGACCAGGCGATGGAGAACCGGTAGGAGTCCACGCCCAGTTCGCGCAGCAGCGCCACGTCCTCTGGGTAGCGGTGGTAGTGGTCGCAGGCGACGTCACCGGTGTCACCGCCGTCGGTCTTCCCTGCCGTGTGGCTGTAGGTGTCCCAGATGGACGGACCTCGGCCGTCCTCCCGCACGGCGCCCTCGATCTGGTACGAGGCCGTGGCCGCGCCGAAGACGAAGCCGGGCGGGAACACGGGGAACTCACTCATGGGTACGCAGTCCTTACTTGACCGAGCCGCCGGTGATCCCGGCGGCGATGTACTTCTGCGACAGGACGAGCAGGACCGCCGCCGGGATCGCCGACAGGACGGACGCCGCCATGACGGAGCCCCAGTCACCGACATGGGCGCCGATGTACTGGTAGATGCCCAGCGTGATCGGCTTCACGTCGTCCGTGGTGTTCAGCGTCAGCGCGAACATGAAGTCGCTCCACGCGTACAGGAACGAGAACAGCCCTGCGGTGATCAGGGAGTTGCGGCTCATCGGCAGCACGACCCGCACGAAGGTACGGAGCCGGCCCGCGCCGTCCACCTCGGCCGCCTCGATGACCTCGCGCGGGATGGCGACCATGAACGAACGCATCAGCACGATGGCGAACGGGATACCGAGCGAGGCGTCGGCCAGCATCAGCCCGGCGTAGGAGTTGACCAGGCCCATGTCCACGTACGCGCTGTACAGGGCGTTGGCGATGACGATGCCCGGCACCATCTGGGTGATCAGGGTGGAGAAGACGATCGTCCTGGTGCCGCGCAGCCTGAACTGGGCGAGCCCGTAGGCGGCGGGCGCCGAGACGGCCAGGCAGATGACCACCGCGCCGAGCGCGACGGCCAGCGAGGTCAGCAGGTTGCGGCCCTGGTCCGTGACGGCCGAGCGGAAGCCCGACAGGTCCAGGCTGTGCGGGAAGGGGCTGACCTCCAGCAGCCCGGACTCGGGCTGGAGCGCGGTGTTCACCATCCAGTACAGCGGGAACAGCATCACGCACAGCACCACGACGCCGAAGACCGTGGCGCCCCAGCGCCGCTTCGGCCGGCCGGTGGAACGCGTGGGGGCGGCGGGGGTACGCACAGGGCTCGCCATGCCGGTCACTTCCCCTCGTTGCGGTTGGCCCGCAGGTAGAACACCGCGAAGACCGCGGAGATCAGGATCAGGATGTTGCCGACCACGGCGCCCGCCCCGAAGTCCAGCTGGACGAAGGAGTTCTGGTACGTGAGGGTGCCGAGCGTCTGCGTGGAGTCGGCGGGGCCGCCGTCGGTGAGCGCCAGGATCAGGTCGAGGACCTTCACCGTCGACATGAAGCCGAGCACCAGCACCACGGTGATGACGGGCCGCAGCATCGGCAGCGTGATCGAGCGGAAGGTCCGCCAGGCGGAGGCGCCGTCGAGCGAGGCGGCCTCGTACAGCTCCTTGGGGACCTCCTGGAGACCGCCGTAGAGGATCACCATGTTGAACGGGATGCCGATCCAGATGTTCACCAGGACCACCGAGACCAGCGCCATTCCGGGGCTGGTCAGCCACGGGGTGTCGCCGAGCCCGACCATGCCGAGGAACGAGTTGAGGACGCCGGTGTCCTGGTCGAGGATGCGCCGCCAGACGACACCGGAGACGACCATCGGGACCAGCCACGGCAGCAGGATCAGCGACCGCAGGATGCCGTTGAGCGGGAAGCGGCGGCTGAAGAACACCGCGAGGCCCAGACCGATGCAGAACTGCCCGATCAGCGAGCCGACGGTGAACAGGACGGTGTGCCACAGGGCCTTGCCGAAGAGCTCGTCGTTGAAGACGTTGCTCCAGTTGTCCGTTCCGTTGAACGGGGAGCTGCCCGTGAAGAACGTGGACGGCGAGTAGTCCTGGAAGCTCATCACGATGTTGCGGACGAGCGGATAGCCGAAGAAGAGCGCCATGAAGATCACGGCGGGGGCGATGAAGCCCCACTGGGCGAGCCGCCTGCGGAGGCGGGCGCGCGCCGGGTTCGGTGGCTTCGCGGCCTTCTTGGTCACGGGCGCCGGAGCGGCGGCTGCGGAGACGGCGGTGGTCGACATGGTTCGGATACCTCAGTTCCCGCTCGTGGCGCGCTGCTGGGCGCGCTTGAGGGCGGCCTCGCTGGACTCGCCGGTCAGGGCGGACTGGAAGGCGCTCTGGAGCGCGAGGGAGACGGACGACCAGCCCGCGCCGAGCTTCGCGGTGCGCGAGCGGGCGGTGGCGACCTGGCCGGAGAGGGCGGCCAGCTCCGGGACCTTCTCGCGCCACACGGCGGCGGCCTTCTCGTTGGCCGGGACCATCCAGCTGTTGAGCGCGTAGGTGATCTGCTCCTGTTCGCCCGACATACAGCCGATGATCTTCGCCGACATCTTCTCCCGGGCGCCGTCACCGGTGTTGGGCACGGTCAGGATCCCGCCGCCCAGCGGCCCGACCGAGTCGTCCCCGGCCTTCGGTACCGGAATCCGGGCCATGCCCCAGTGCAGCGCCTTCTTGGTGTTGAGGGTCTCCACCTGCCACGGGCCGTTGATCATCATGGCGGCGTTGCCCGCCATGAACTGGTCGTTCACATCGGCCTGGGTCCAGTTGACCGTCGACTTGGACAGCGAGCGGTCCTTGAGCAGGCTCTTCCAGTAGTCCAGCGCCCCGGCCACCTGCGGGCTGTCGAGCTTCGTCTCGTCGCCGCCGTTGGACCACATGAACGGGGTGAACTGGAAGACCCCGTCCTCCGCGCCGCCCGCGCTGAGCGCCAGCCCGTACCGCTTGCCCGTGGTGAGCTTCTTCGCGGTCGACCGCATCTCGGCCCAGGTGGCGGGCACCTTCAGACCGGCCCGGTCGAGGGTGTCCTTGTTGTAGAACAGCGCCAGGGTGTTCACGGTGCGCGCCGCGCCGTAGTACGTCCCCTCGTACGAGCCGAAGTCGACGATCCCCCGGGGGATGTCGGTGGTGGTCAGCCCGAGGTCCTTCAGCGGGATCAGGCCGCCGGCCTCTGCGAACGTCGGCATCTCGGAGGCGTCCAGCTGAAGGACGTCGGGCAGCGACTTCGAGGACGCCATCCGCAGGGCCTTCGTCATCACCTGGGCGGCCGGGACGCTCTGCTGCTCGATGGTCACCCCGAGCTGCTTGCCGCACCGGGCCAGCGTCTGGGCGTCCCAGCGGTGGTAGGACTCGTCGGTCGACGAGTTCATGACGGTGTACACATCCGGGTCCCGCTGCTGCCCGCAGCCGGACAGGACCGCGCCGCCGGCCAGCGCGGAGACGACGGTGAGCGGAACGATGACCCGCCGGTGGTGACGACGGCGCCGTTGGCGCAGGCCGTCCGGGGAAGGTGCTGTCACGAGGGTGCCCTTGGGTGGGAGGGGTACGAAGGAGTGCCCGCCGGCGGTGGCCGGACACCCCGGGGGCGTCAGCTGACGCCGAGCAGGTGCTCCATGGCGAGCTGGTCGAGGGCCTCGAACGCCATCGAGCGCTCGGCCGCGGCCGTCACGTCGAAGTCCTCGTACGCGGAGCGGTCGGCCAGCAGCCCGGCCACCCCGTCGGCGGCGGTGGGCCGCGCCAGCTCGTCCAGCCGGGAGGCGGCCAGCGCCTCCTTGACGGCGGGATCGGCGCGGAACGCCTGCGCGCGCTCCTTGAGGATCAGGTAGTTGCGCATGCAGTTCTTCGCGGACTCCCAGACCCCGTCGATGCCGTCGGTGCGCACCGGCTTGAAGTCGAAGTGCAGCGGGCCGCGGTAGTCCGAGTCCTCCAGCAGGTCGACGAGCCAGAAGGCCTGGCGCAGGTCACCGGCGCCGAAGCGGAGGTCCTGGTCGTACTTGATGCCGGACTGGCCGTTGAGGTCCAGGTGGAAGAGCTTGCCCGCCCAGATCGCCTGCGCGATGCCGTGCGCGAAGTTCAGCCCGGCCATCTGCTCGTGGCCGACCTCCGGGTTCACGCCGTACATCTCCGGGCGCTCCAGGCGCTCGATGAACGCCAGGGCGTGACCGACGGTCGGCAGCAGGATGTCCCCGCGCGGCTCGTTCGGCTTCGGCTCGATGGCGAACCGCAGGTCGTAGCCCTGCTCGACGACGTACTCCCCGAGCAGGTCGAACGCCTCCTTCATCCGGTCCAGCGCGAGACGGATGTCCTTCGCACCCCCCGACTCCGCACCCTCACGGCCACCCCACGCCACATACGTCTCAGCGCCCAGCTCGACCGCCAGATCGATGTTGCGGATCACCTTGCGCAGCGCGAACCGCCGCACATCACGGTCGTTCGACGTGAACCCGCCGTCCTTGAACACCGGGTGCGTGAACAGGTTCGTCGTGGCCATCGGGACCTTGAGGCCGGTGCGGTCCAGGGCGTCCTTGAAGCGCGTGACGATCGCGGCGCGCTCGGAGTCCGTCGAGCCGAAGGGGATCAGGTCGTCGTCGTGGAACGTCACACCGTACGCACCGAGTTCCGCGAGGCGCTCGACGGACTCGACCGGGTCCAGGGCTGGGCGGGTGGCGTCACCGAAGGGGTCGTTGCCGCGCCAGCCGACGGTCCAGAGCCCGAAGGTGAACCTGTCGGCGGGGGTGGGGGTGAAGCGGTTCGACATTCTGCTGCCTCTTGTCGACATGCCCGGACAGCCGCGCTGCCGTACGAGCGATTTGTTTGCTGGCAGTACTAATACGCCATCCTGGCGCGGGTTTCTAGACCACCCCTGTGACACACCCGTCACGCAGAGGCAACGCGAGGACGAATTGTGAGGAATTGGGTCCCAGTCGGAGGCGGGGGTGAGGTGTGCGTTCGTGGACTGTCGAAGCGCTTCGAAAAACATTTGTTTTGTGTACGATCAAAATCTGGCTGACGGCGCAACCCCGAACCCACCTCCGTACCCCCCGTACCGGCTAAGGAAGACCCCCATGAAGTTCACCGACGGCTTCTGGCAGATGCGAGACGGTGTGGACGCCTCGTACGCCACCGACCTCCGTGACCTGCGGCTCGACGCCGACCGACTCACCGCCCACGCGGCCGTCAAGCGCGTGACGCGGCGCGGTGACACGCTCAACGCGCCGCTGATCACCGTGGAGGCGTTCGCCCCCGCCGAAGGCGTCATCGGGGTCCGCGTCACCCACCTCGCGGGCAGACGCCGCCCCGGCCCGGAGTTCGCCCTGCCCGGCGCCACGGTGGACGCCACGGCCACCACGCGTGACGACGGCCGGGCCGCCGAACTCACCAGCGGCCCTCTCACCCTCCGGCTGCCCACAGAGGGCGACTTCGGTCTGGAGTTCCTCGACGCGGACGGCCGCCTGCTGACCGCCGCCGGACGCAAGGGCACCGCCTTCGCCACGGTGGCGGACGGCGGCCACCACATGCTCGCCCAGCTCGCGCTCGGCGTCGGCGAGACGATCCACGGCCTCGGCGAGCGGTTCACCCCGTACGTCAAGAACGGCCAAGTCGTCGACATGTGGCAGGCCGACGGCGGCACCAACAGCGAACAGGCGTACAAGAACGTCCCGTTCTACCTGTCCTCGCGCGGCTACGGCGTCTTCGTCAACCACCCGGGCAAGGTGTCCTTCGAGGTCGGCTCCGAGGCCGTCGGCCAGGTCCAGTTCAGCGTCGAGGACCAGGTCCTGGAGTACTTCGTCGTCGCGGGCCCCACGCCCAAGGACGTCCTCACCCGCTACACCGCGCTCACCGGCCGCCCGGCCCTGCCCCCGGCCTGGTCCTTCGGCCTCTGGCTCACCACCTCGTTCACCACCGACTACGACGAGGCGACCGTCACCTCCTTCGTGGACGGCATGTCCGAGCGCGGCATCCCGCTCTCCGTCTTCCACTTCGACTGCTTCTGGATGCGCGAGTACCAGTGGTGCGACTTCGAATGGGACCCGCAGACCTTCCCGGACCCGGTCGGCATGCTCACCCGGCTCAAGGAGAAGGGGCTGCGGATCTGCGTCTGGATCAACCCGTACATCGCGCAGAAGAGCGCCCTGTACGCGGAGGGCGCGGACAAGGGCTACTTCGTCCGCACCCCCGAGGGCGACATCTGGCAGTGGGACAAGTGGCAGGCAGGCATGGCGCTGGTCGACTTCACCGACCCCGAGGCCACCGCCTGGTTCCAGGCCAAGCTGAAGACCCTCCTCGACCAGGGCGTCGACGGCTTCAAGACGGACTTCGGCGAGCGCATTCCCACCGACGTCGTCTGGCACGACGGCTCCGACCCGGAGCGGATGCACAACTACTACACGCACCTGTACAACAAGGCCGTCTTCGAACTCCTGGAGAAGGAGCGCGGCCAGGGCGAGGCGGTCCTGTTCGCCCGCTCCGCCACCGCGGGCGGCCAGCAGTTCCCCGTCCACTGGGGTGGCGACTGCTGGTCCTCCTTCGGCGCCATGGCCGAGTCCCTGCGCGGCGGCCTCTCGCTGAGCCTGTCCGGCTTCGGCTTCTGGAGCCATGACATCGGCGGCTTCGAGGGCACCCCGGACCCGGCGGTCTTCAAGCGCTGGCTCGCCTTCGGGCTGCTCTCCTCGCACAGTCGGCTGCACGGCTCCTCGTCCTACCGGGTGCCGTGGGAGTTCGGGGACGAGGCGGTCGCGGTCGCCAAGCAGTTCACCGAGCTGAAGCACCGACTGATGCCCTACCTGTACGGGGCGGCCGTCGAGGCCCACCGCACCGGCGTCCCCACCATGCGGCCCCTGCTGCTGGAGTTCCCCGACGACCCGGCCACCCGCACGGTGGACCGGCAGTACCTGCTCGGCCCCGACCTCCTGGTCGCCCCGGTCTTCAGCGAGGACGGGCAGGTCGAGTACTACGTCCCCGAGGGCACCTGGACCCACCTCCTGACCGGCGAGACCGTCACCGGACCCGGCTGGCACCGGGGCACCTACGGCTTCGACAGCCTCCCGCTCCTGGTCCGCCCCGGCGCGGTCCTGCCGCTCGGCGCGGACTCCTCGCGCCCCGACGGCGACTGGACGCGGAACCTGGAGCTGCGCGTGTACGTCCCCGAAGGAACCGGCGACTTCACCCGCACGGTGACGGTCCCCGACCTCACGGGCGCACCGGCCGCCACGTACGAACTGGTCCGTGCGGGCGGCACACTCCGCGTCACCTCGGACGCCGGTCTGCCGTACGAGGTCGTGGTCGTCGGCGACACGGCGCTGAACGTCGTCATGGGCTGAGCGGGTAGGCCGGCCCGATCCGTCACGGCGCCGGGGGCGCCGTGACGAAGGGCGCGAAGCAGATGCCGGTCGCTTCGCAGCTCGCGTTCCACAACCGCGCCGCGACGCAGGTGTCGGTGAGGTTGTCCCACACCGGTTCGCGCCGTGGCCTGCCGCGCAGCCCGAAGACGCGCGGCCCCCACAGTTGCCCGCCGAGCACGGCAGGGTCGAGCACGGCCCGGACCGCGGGCCACGCTCCGGCGTGCTTGCCCTGCAGGAGAAGGCCGGCCGGTGCGCCACCGAGCCGGGCACCCGCGGTCCGCAGATGGACGGGCGGCCGCGACGGGGTGAGCGAGTCGAGCGCCCCGCCGGGATGGACCACGATGCTCGCCACCGTGCTCCGGGCGGCGCGCAGCCTGCGGTCGAGTTCGAGGGCGAAGTGCATCTGAGCCAGCTTGGAGCGGCCGTAGACGCGCTTGGGCCGGTAGTCGTGGAGGGACTGAAGATCGTCCAGGTCCAGTTGCTCTGACTTCGCCGCGAAGCTGCCCATGGTCACGACGCGTGCCGCCGGTGCGGCCGACAGCAGCGGCATCAGCCACCGGGTCAGCGCGAAGTGCCCCAGATGATTGGTGCCGAACATGAGCTCGTAGCCGGCCCCGGTCTCCTGGCGCGGCGGGTCGTCGAGGGCGACGCCGGCGTTGAGGACCACGGCGTCGAGGCGTTCCAGCTCCAGGGAGTCCACCGCCGGTCCGAGCGACGCGAGGTCGGCGAGATCCAGCCGGACGGCCCGCACCCGAGCGCCGGGAACCCGTGCGCGGACCGAGGCACAGGCGGCTTCCGTCTTCGCGGGACTCCGGCCGGCCAGCACGACGGTGGCACCGGTCGCGGACAGCTGCTCCGCGATGAAGTACCCGATACCGGCATTGCCGCCGGTCACCAGGAAGACGCTGCCGTCGGCGCGCGGTGGCCGGTGGACATCCCAGGGCGGTGTGGAGGACGTGGACGAAGACATGGTGGTGCGGCTCCCTCGCGTCGGGGCGGCCGCGGCTGCTCCGCGGGACACCCTCGGCATCAAGGTGTCAGCCGCCACCGACACACGGCCGACGGATCACCGACAGCCAGGGCGGGGGTACGGTCCGGGCTCAGTCGCCGGAGGGTGTCCGCTTGCTGTCAGAGGTCGCTGTCGATTCCCGTGACGACCGGGGTCCCGAGCGGCACGTCCTGCTCCGACAACCCTGTCTCCCGCAGCGCCGTGGACACCAGCCCCGCCGCTTCGAGCTCCGCTTCGTACCGGTCCGTGGCCTCGACCTCCAGGCGGACGGAGAAGGTGCCGTCGTCGTTGAGCGTCAGCAGGGCGAGCCCCTCGCTTCTGCTCACGTCCGTGTGCCGCTTGGCCAGCGCCTCCTCCAGTGCCGCGCGGGAGGTGTCGGAGATCCCGGTGACGAACGTTCCGGGGACGGTGATGACGAAGGTGGTCACGACGGTTCCTGCTTCCGTTGTGTAAGGGCGTCTTGTCCGGCTTCCCTCATTCTCGGCTCGCAACCAGGTGCGGGCGCCGTCCGAGTGATGTGCGTCGCGCGTCGCGCGTCCGTGGCGCTGTCCTGCCTCTTGCCCGGCGGGCCGACCCGCTCTACCTTACTCAAAAGTAAGTTTACTCTGGAGTAAGGAGTTTGCGTTGGTCGCCTACCGGACTGTCATGGTCGGCACGGACGGCTCGGAGTCATCGCTGGCCGCCGTCGAGGGGGCGGCCCGGCTCGCCGCCGTCTGCGGGGCCGAACTCGTGATCGCCTGTGCGTACGCGCCGATGCGCGGACCCGAACTCGCCCTGGCACAGGACCAGCTGGGAGCCGAGGCGTACCAGGTGGTGGGTTCGGCGCCCGCCGAGGAAACCCTGCGCACCGCCAAGGACCGGGCCCGGGTACAGGGTGCGGTGAACGTGCGGTCCATCGCGGTGCAGGACGAACCGGTCGCCGCACTCGTGCGGATCGCCCGGGAATGCTCGGCCGATCTCCTGGTCGTCGGGAACCGGGGGCTGCGCTCGCTGGCCGGGCGCATCCTCGGGTCCGTACCCGCGGACGTCGCCAGAAAGGCCGGACTCGACGTGCTCATCGTGCACACCACATGAGTGCGGCAGAACCCTCGGAGGGACAGCCGCCTCCACCCGGAGCCGACGAACTGGGCCGGGCCGTCGAGGAGGTGCTCCTCGGAGGCGCCCGCACCTGGACGAGGCGGGACATCGCCGAGCGGTCCGGGGTGGGGCCCGAGCGCACCGTGCTGATCTGGCGTGCGCTCGGGTTCCCCGCGGTCGGCGACGACGTACGGGCGTTCACCGACGCCGATGTGGACGCGCTGCGCGTGGGGGAGCGGCTCATCGAAGCCGGGCTCATCACGGAGGAGGGCGAGATCATGATGGCGCGCGCCCTGGGCCACCATCTGTCCCGGCTCGCCGAATGGCAGGCGCACACCCTCCGGGCCTGGATGAACCACGAGTCGCGCATCCCTTCGGGAGAGGGGGAGCCGGCCGGCCATGCCGCGGCGCTGCTGCCGGAGTTGGAACTGCTGCAGCGGCACGTGTGGCGGCGGCATCTCGCGGCCTGTACCGCACGGGTGCTCGCAGAGGCCGAGGAGGACGTGCCCGTGGAGCCGGGACGGGTGAAGGGTGAGCCGGGAGGCGTCGCGGAAGGCGGGCCGGGACCGTCCGGGGCGGGCGCGGACGTCCGTGACCGGGCCGTCGGTTTCACCGACATGGTCGGCTACACGCGCATGACCCGTGGACTGGACAGCACCGAACTCGTCCGGGTGCTCGACCGGTTCGAGAGGCTGACGGGCGACGTGGTCGCCGAGGGCCGGGGCCGGGTGGTGAAGACCATCGGCGACGAGGTGCTCTTCGTGTGCGAGGCGGCATCCTCGGCAGCCGACATCGCCCTGGAACTCACTGCCCGCGCCGAGACGGACCCGGAGCTGCCGCAGCTGCGGACGGGGCTGGCGCACGGCGCCGTCCTCGGTCGCTTCGGTGACGTCTACGGGGCAGCGGTCAACATCGCCGCCCGGCTCACGGCGGTGGCCCGCCCCGACACGGTGCTGGTCGACACGGGCTTCGCCGGCGAACTGGAGGGGATGGCCGCATACGAACTCAAAGTGCTCCGACCGGTGTCGGTGCGCGGCTACAGCAGACTCCGCCCGGTGCTGCTTCGGCCGGCCCGTCCCGTCAGGTGGCCCCGCGGCGGCAGGCGGGCCGGATGACGGCACGTCGGCCCGCCCGGAAGTGTCCGTAGGCTCCCGTCCATGGATCACGTGGACGCGAACCCCGAACGGCTGGCCGGAACGTGGCACATCGTGTGCTCGTCGTTCCCCATGTGGCGAAGCGGCAGGCGCACCGACGCCACGTTCACCTACACCCCGCTGCCGGGCCGGAGTCCGGGCGCGCCCCGGATGCGGGACGAGGTTGCATACCGGGTGCGAGGCCGAACGCGCCGTATCGCGGGCACGGACACCCGGCTGACCTCTCGCCCCGGCACGGTCTACCGCTGGCGGGGCAAGGGCCTCCTGGCGGTGCTGACGAGTGTGTGGGAGGTGCGGGAGACGGGCGAGGACGATGCGTGGGCCGTCATCGCCTTCACGCGGTCGCCGCTCACCCCGGCCGGCGTCGACGTCGTCGTCCGTGCCGACCGCCTCACCGACCGGGCCGTACTGGCCGAGGCGAAGGCGGCGGCCGACCGGTACGAGGCCGAGCCCCTCCCGCTCCCGGACAGCGGATCATCGTCCGCGTGACCCGCCGCGTCCCCGGCCCGGACCCCTGCTAGCGCTCCACGCGCTTCAGACCGCGCACGGCCGGGATCGCCAGCAGCAGGACGCAGGCGACGACGGCCATGGACCCGGCCACGTAGAGCAGCGGCCCGGCCCCCACGACGAGGGCGAGCGGTCCGGCCGCCGCCTGCCCGACCGGCTTCATCACCAGCGAGCCGGCCGCGTCGTACGCGTGCACCCTGCCGAGGACGTTCTGCGGTATGTGGGTCTGCACACTCGTGTGGAACATGACGACCCAGAACGCCATGCCGATGCCGCTCACCCCGTAGCACCCGGCGATGAGCGGTGCGGGAAGGTCGAGGGCGACGCTCAACGGCATCGGCACCCAAAGGATCATCGAGATGGCCCCGGCCCTGAGCGGGTACCTCGGGCGGAGCCTGATCGCGATGAGCCCGCCCAGCACGCTTCCCGCCCCCAGGGACGACATGACCAGCCCGAAGACGGACGCCCCGTAGTCGGTGACGAGCATGCTGTTGCCCAGGGTCGTGGTGGGACCGGCTCCGGCCAGCTGCCAGAGCATGAAGACGACGATGACACTCCACAGCCAGGTCCTGGACCTGAACTCTCGCCATCCCTCCACCAGATCGGCCCGGAACGAGGTTTCGCCCTCCCGCCCGGTCGGTCCCATCGGGACCGAGCGGATCCGGAGCAGGCACGCCCCGCTGGCCGCATAGGTCAGCGCGTCGAGGGCGACCACAGAGGCGGGCGAGGACACCGCCAGCAGCAGGCCCGCCAGGGACGGTCCGATGACGACGGTGACGGACTCCGAGACGCGAAGGGTGGCGATGGCCCTCTGCACGTCCCGGGAGATGCGCGGCGTGATGCTGGCGACTCCCGGCTGGAAGAGCGCACTGCCCGCCCCGATCAGGGCCAGCAGCACCAGGATCTGCCACAGCCGGGGCGTGCCGAGCAGGAACAGCAGCGCGAGCAGTCCCTGGGAGCACAGCCGGGCCGCGTCGGAGACGACCATCAGCCGCCGGGCACCCAGGCGGTCGGACAGCACGCCGCCGAAGATGATCAGCGCCGCGAACGGAGCCACGAGTGCGGCGAGCGCGTACCCCACACCGCTCGCCCCGTATCCGGCCCGGATCACGGCGGCCGTGATCGCGACGGGGAGCATCGCGTCGCCCAGCAGGGAAGTGGTGCGGGCGGTGAAGAACCGCCGGAAATCCGCCGTCCACAGTGCCGGACCGGGCGAGGCCTCCTCGACTCGTAGGTCTCGGGTCACGTCCGAGCCGGCCACCACACACCATCCCTCGTACGCCGTCGACTGCGATCGGGGCGACACTCTCACGCCTTGACCGCTCTCGGTCAACGGGTTTTGCGGGCGATCCCTAGACTTGGCCGGGTGAACCGGACCGATCGCCTCTACGCCCTGGTCGAGGAGTTGCGTGCCGTCTCGCCCCGTCCGCGCAGCGCGCGCTGGCTGGCCGACCGCTTCGAGGTCAGCTCGCGCACCATCGAGCGGGACATCAGCGCCCTGCTCCAGGCGGGCGTGCCGGTCTGGGCCGAGCCCGGCCGCACCGGCGGCTACTGCCTGGACCGGAGCCGGACGCTCCCGCCGGTCAACCTCACCCCCGGCGAGGCGGTCGCGATGGCGGTGGCGCTGCGCGGGATGGAGGGGACACCGTTCCGGGCGACCGCCGCGGCGGCCCTGCGGAAGCTCGTCGCGGCCATGGGGGAGGACGACGCGGCCGCCGCGCACGACATGGCCGGACGCGTCCACCTGCTCGGACCGGTGGACGCGCCCGCGCCCGCGCGGGGGCCGCGAGGAGTGACGGACGCGCTGTCCACCGGCCGCGTCCTGCGCATCGGGTACGGCGACCGCGAAGGCGCCACCACGACGCGGGACATCGAGCCGCTCGGATACATCGGCAAGACGGGCCACTGGTACCTGCTCGCCTGGTGCCGGCTGCGGGACGCCCTGCGAGCCTTCCGCACCGACCGGATCGTCTCCGTCCACGTCACGGCCGAGGTGCCGGAGCCGAGGGAGCTGCGGCGTGAGGACCTCGACATCCCGTACGGCGTCGTGCACCAGCTCTCGCTGAGCTGAGCTCAGCCGATAGTGACGGCGGGCCCGGTCGGCGGACCGGATCAGGCCCCGGCGAACGGCGGCCTGAACACGGCGAAGTGGTTGCCGGCCGGATCGAGCAGATGCGCGAAGGTCACCCCGACCGGGTTGACCTGCGGCGCGCGCTGAACGCTGCCGCCCGCCTCCTCGACCCGGCGACAGGTCGCCTCGACGTCCTCCACGAGCACGGTGAAGACCGCGTAGTCCGGCATCCTGCCCTCCGTCGCGAACAGCCCGCCGTTCATGCCCTCCCCGTCGCCCGTGGTGATGATCCGGTACGCCTGGTCGGTGCTCCTGGTGTTGTCGTGCGCGACCGTCCATCCGAACACGTCCCCGTAGAACCGCTCCGCCTCCGCCGGACGGGCGGTGCCGATCTCGAACCAGGCGACTGCGTTGAACTGAGCCATGACGTACATCCCTTACGTGTTCCGCCGGGCTCGTCCCGGCCCTGCCCACTCTCGGTGCCTCCGGCGACAGCCCCCTGTCGGTGTTTCCCACAGGAATCCGAATGGGCGCGCCCGCCCGCCTCGCCACGGCCGGAATGGGATCGTGGACCAGCGGGTTCGCACCATCGACAGCACATGAGCGGTAACAGCACCGAGAGCGGATGGCCTTCACATGGGCGAGTTGATCCTGATCCGGCACGGCGAGACCGAGTGGTCCCGTAACGGGCAGCACACGAGCCACACCGACCTGCCCCTGACCCCCCTCGGTGAGCGCCAGGCCCGCGCCCTCGCGCCGCTGCTCGCGGACCGCGACATCGCCCTCACCCTGGTCAGCCCCTCGGTACGGGCCCGGCGCACCGCCGAACTCGCCGGGCTCGCCGCGCCCCGGATCACGCCCGAGCTGCGTGAATGGGACTACGGCGGCTACGAGGGCATCACCACGGACGAGATCCGCCGCACCCGCCCCGACTGGAACCTCTGGACGGACGGTGTCGCCGCCGGCCCGGAGGCGCACCCCGGTGAGACCCCCGTGGAGGTGGGCGAGCGAGCCGACCGGGTGCTCGCGGAGGTCGGGGAGGCGGCCGGACGCGCCGGGGACGAGGACATCGTGCTGGTGGCCCATTCGCACTTCCTGCGCGTCCTGACCGCCCGCTACCTGGGCCTGTCGCCCGCCGAGGGCACGCTCTTCCAGCTCGCCACCGGCGCGGTCTCCCGGCTTGGCAGGGAACACGGCAACCCGGTGATCACGGCGTGGAACGTGTCCCTGCCCGAGAGCCTGTTCCCCACCGCCGTTCCGGACGCCTCCCAGCCCTGAGGCGGCCCCGGGCCGTGTCCGCGGGGCCGCCTCAGGGCCGGGAGGCCGGGCGGTCAGCCCGCGTCGGACAGCTCGTCGTCCTCGTACAGGTCCGTCAGCCCGGCGACGCACTCCGCGGCGACCGCCGCCGCGAACCGTCGAGCGCGGGAAGCAGCTCGGCGAGGTACTCGCCCCCTTCTTCGTCATGGCTCCGGTACGGGTGCGAGTCATGGGCGCAAGGGCGCTCGCGCAGGGTCCTGTCGGCGGCTTCCAGGGCCGATACGGCCTGCTGTGCGACCCCTTCGCCGGGCAGCCAGGTGAGGTAGGGGGCCATCATCGTCAGCCCGATCGTCCACACGTGGGCCGATTCGCCGCCGGGGTCTGCGGCGAGCCAGGCGGCGCAGTTCAGCACCGTCCGGTCGTAGTCGCTGTTGCGGGACTCCTGACAGTTCTCCCGTATGTCCTCCCAGATCTCGCTGAGTTCGTCGAGTGTCGTGCCGTCCGTGTCCACCACGGTCCTCATGACGCGCGGCGCGTCCGGGGGAGTTCCCGCCGGAGCGTTTACAGTCCCGCGCCGCCGCGCTAACCTCCCCGGATCAGTACTTGGGAGCGCTCCCAAGTACTGATCGACGGAACACGGGCGGCCGGCGTCTCGTGGGGAGATACCGGCTGCCCGTGCGCGCGGCCGTGGAGCAGGCCCTGCGGGACAAGGCGGAAGAGCGCTCCTGAGAGCACGGGGTACGACGGACCGCCCGCACACACGGGAACGGGCCGCCCGGTGTGCGGGCGGCCCGTCCTCATGCGCTCTGCGGGTGACTCAGGAGATCAGCTCGATCTCCGCCAGCGTCGCCGCCTTCGTGCTCACGAGCCGGTACTTCGCGTACGCCTTCGGAGCCCGCACCGAGAAGACCCGGGTCTGCTTGTCCCAGGCGAACGACTGTCCGGACCGCTTGTCGAGGTCCTTCCAGCTGGTGCCGTCCGTCGATCCCTGCAGAACCCAGTCCGTCGGCGCCTTCGCCGCCGCTTCCGAGGTCAGCGTGTACTGGACCGCCTTCGTACCGGCGGGGGCCGGCAGCTCCACCGACTCGACCTGCGCGGAGGTCGCCGAGGTGTTGTCGAAGAGGGCGCCCGCGCCCTTCAGGGCGTCCTTCTCGGGGGAGGGCACCTTGTCGTCCTTGGTGATGGAGACCGGGGCCGCGTCCTTGCCGGTGCCCCAGGCCGACGGCTTCGGACCCATGTCGAAGTCCAGCACGCCGCCCTTGGCCAGCAGGTCGTGCGGCAGCGAGGTGGAGGTCCACTTCTTGCCGTTGACCCTCAGGCCCTGGACGTAGATGTTCTTCGCGCTGTTCTTCGGCGCCCTGACGACCAGGTCGTGGCCGTTCTCCAGGTGCACCGTGGTCTTGGTGAACAGCGGGGAGCCGATCGCGTACTCGCCGCTGCCCATGACCAGCGGGTAGAAGCCGAGCGAGGAGAAGAGGAACCAGGCCGACTGCTCGCCGTTGTCCTCGTCGCCGTGGTAGCCCTGGCCGATCTCGCTGCCCGTGTACAGGCGGCCGAGGACCTCGCGGACCTTCTCCTGCGTCTTGTACGGCTCGGAGGCCGCGTCGTACATGTACGTGACGTGGTGCGCCACCTGGTTGCTGTGGCCGTACTGGCCCATCCGCACGTCACGGGCCTCCGTCATCTCGTGGATGACGCCGCCGTAGCTGCCGACGAACTCCGGGCCCGCCGTCTCCGGGGTGGCGAAGTACGTGTCCAGCTTCTTGCCCAGGGCGTTCCGGCCGCCGTACAGGTTGGCCAGGCCCTTGCTGTCCTGCGGGGCGGTGAAGGCGTAGCCCCAGCCGTTGGTCTCCGTGTAGTCGTAGCCCCACACGCGCGGGTCGTACTGGTCGGACGGCAGCCGCCAGTCACCCTTGGCGTCCTTGCCCTGGAAGAAGCCGGCCTTGTCGTCGAACAGCTCGACGTAGTTGCGGGCCCGGTTCATGAAGTACTCGGACTCGTCCTTGTAGCGCTGCTTGTGCGTCTTCTTGTAGAGCGCCTGGCCCATCTGCGCGATGCCGTAGTCGTTGACGTAACCCTCCATCGACCAGGACATGCCCTCGTGGGTCGTGGTGTCGGCGTACCCGACGAACGGGGACGTCTCCATGCCCTTGCGGCCGACGCCCGAGGACGGCGGGACCACCGTGGCGTTCTTCAGGGCCGCGTCGTACGCCGCCTCCGCGTCGAACTTCACGCCCTTGACGTAGGCGTCCGCGAACGCCACGTCCGAGGAGGTGCCGGTCATCAGGTCCGAGTAGCCGGGCGAGGACCAGCGGGAGATCCAGCCGCCGTCCTTGTACTGCTGGACGAAGCCGTCCACCATCTCGCCGGCCTTCTTCGGGGTGAGGAAGGAGTACGCCGGCCACGTCGTCCGGTAGGTGTCCCAGAAGCCGTTGTTGACGTACACCTTGCCGTCGACGATCTTGGCGCCCGTGTGGGTCGGGGTGTCCGAGCCGACCTGCGGCGAGAACGGCGAGGCGTACTTGTCCTTACCGCCGACCTTCTCGAAGCCCGAGTTCGGGTAGAGGTAGAGCCGGTACATGCTGGAGTACAGCGTGGTCAGCTGGTCGGCGCTCGCGCCCTCCACCTCGACCTTGCCCAGCAGGTCGTCCCAGGCGTCCTGGGCCTTGTTCTCGACCCGGTCGAAGGAGCGCGAGGCGGGGATCTCCGCGGCCAGGTTCTGCTTCGCCTGGTCGATGCTGATCAGCGAGGTGGCGAGGCGCAGGTTGACGGTGCGGTCCTTGCCCGCGTCGAAGCGCAGGTAGCCGGTCACATCGTCACCGCCGCCGCCGGACAGCTTGCCGCTGCCGGTGACGGGGGCGTCGAAGGTGCCGTAGACGAAGAGCCGGGTGGCGCCCGTCGAACCGCCGCTCTTCACGTCGGAGAACCCGGTGAAGGAGCTGGTCTTCGGGTCGAGGGTGAGCCCGCCGTCGTTGGAGACGTTGTCGAAGACCATGCTCGCGTCCTTGCCCGGATACGTGAACCGCATCCGCGCCGCGTGGTCGGTCGGCGTCATCTCGGCCTTGAGGCCGTTCTCGAACGTGACCCCGTAGTAGTGGGGCCTCGCCGTCTCGTTCTCGTGCTTGAACGGCAGCGCGCGTGCCTCGCGGGAGGCGTCCGGGGTGCCGGAGGCCGCAGAGGGCATCAGCTGGAAGGTCTGCCGGTCGCCCATCCAGGGGCTCGGCTCATGACTCGCGCTGAGGGCCTGCATGGTGGGCAGGTTGTCCGCGTTGTTGCCCGAGGCGTAGTCGTACAGCCAGCTCGTCGATCCGGCGTTGGTCACCGGGGTCCAGAAGTTGAAACCGTTGGGGACGGCGGTGGCGGGGAAGTTGTTGCCCCGCGAGAAGCTGCCGCTGGAGTTGGTGCCGCGGACGGTCGAGGCGTAGTCCGAGAGGTGCGCCTTGCGCTTCTCGGGCGCCTTCGGGGCGATCTTGACGTCGTCGATCCAGCCCTGGAACTTCGACGGCCCCTTGGGGGAGTCGTACGCGACGAGGATCCGGTCGACGGTCTTGCCCGCCGCGACCGTGCCGATGCGTGCGTCGACCTTGTTCCACTGGTTGACGTACAGCCGCTTGGCGTCGGCCTGGCCCTGCGGGGTCAGCAGACCGCCGTTGGAGTCGGTGGCGCGCAGGTCGCTGAGGTAGGTGCCGTCGGTGAACGCCAGGTCCACCGCGACGTGCGTGGCCGGGTAGGACAGGTCCGTCTCGCCCATCTGGGGGTAGACCAGATAGGACAGCTCGGTGTCCCGGGTGACGGCGGTGTTGACGTCGAAGACCTTGTTGTACGAGTAGGCCCGGCCGTCCGCCTTGTGGGTGCCCGCGTAACGCAGCGCCTTCTTGCCGGTGAAGCCCGCGCCGGCCTTGGCGGTGGGGGAGCCGGAGGGGCCGCGGTCGATCTGGCTGCGCATGTCGTCGGGGGCCGGGGCGGAGGTGTCCCCGTCGGAGAACTGGACGTCGGCGAGCTGGGTCGCGTCGTCGGCGCCGTTGTTCTTCGTGATGTCCAGACGGAAGTGCTGGTAGGCCTTGTCCGTCGTGAAGTCGTACGACTTGGTCTGGAAGCGCTCGGAGAAGGTCTGGCCGGTCCGCGAGTCCAGGTCCGTCCAGGTCTTGCCGTCCTCGGAGCCCTGGAGCGTCCAGTCCTTCGGGTCCCGTTCGTCGTGGTCGTCGGCGGAGGTCAGCGCGTAGGTGACGACCTTGACCGGCTCGGACAGATCGAACTCGGCCCAGGCGGTGGGCTTGAACGACAGCCACTTCGTACCGGATTCACCGTCGACGAGGTTCTCCTTCACCTCGCCGCCGCCGGTGTTCTCGTCGCTCGCGCGGACGTCTGTGACCTTGTCGGTGACATTGCCCGGTATTCCGGCGGAGAAGCCGCCATCGATACCCGATGTCCGCTTCTTTCCGTCCGGGCCTTCTTCGACGGTATTGCGCCAGTCCGGCTGCTTCTCGTCCTCCTCGAAGGAAGAACTGAAAGTCCGGTCGCCCGCAGGCTTATGACCCTTTTCTCCTGACCCGGCCGACTGAGCGGCGGCCGCGGTGGGGGCTGTCACGACCAGGACCAGTGAAGCCGCGATCAGCGCGACCGTGCTGTTTTGTCTCTTGCGAGAACCGTGTCGGGGCTGCATGCCGAGCCATTCCTCCCGAGGAAGTGCGCTTGGACAACGTTGTCAGAAGCGTGCGCAAGAACCAGTAGGAAGTGAAGTGCCTGGTGGTGTCAAGGGTGTTGGATGGAAGCCCGGTTCCGAATCAACCGTATTGCGGAAATCGTTACATCTGGAGGAGGCCGCGCGGTGCCGAGGTATCCGCGAGGTCTCAACTCGGGAAAGACTGCCGCTCAAACCTGCATTCGATCTTGCTCAGTTGGGCGCAAGTGGACTATACCTGTCGGCGTCTGCACAGGATTTTTTCATCTGCGCGACAAGGGGGACAACGGGGTCCGGGCAACTCGACGCGCCACAGGTGCGTCGGCTGGCCCCCTCCCCCTACACCCCCCACTGCAATGGCTAGCCTGCAATCTGCACCACCCAAGCGCAACTGACCGCGGTGGCGGGGCCCTTCGCCTGAGGCGAATATCGATG
The DNA here is from genome assembly GCF_041435055.1 of Streptomyces sp. NBC_00341. Taxonomy (NCBI): domain Bacteria; kingdom Bacillati; phylum Actinomycetota; class Actinomycetes; order Kitasatosporales; family Streptomycetaceae; genus Streptomyces; species Streptomyces sp. NBC_00341. Next base: position 7,071,746 of record NZ_CP108002.1, read on the forward strand.
GGCGACCGGTACAACACCGCCTGAGTCCTGGAGAAGGCGAGGACTTGAGCATGGCATCCACCTCCGCCCGCAAGAATGAGGGCCTTGGCCGTCGCGACGTGATCAAGCGGTCTGCCGCACTCGGTCTGATCACCGTCCCGACAATGAGCTTCCTGTCGGCGTGTGCGAGTAGCGACAGCAGCGACGACGACACGGTCAAGAAGGGCAAGACCAGCGCGAAGAACCCGCTGGGCGTCAATGACACGGCCGGTCTCGACGTGGTCATCTTCAACGGCGGCTTCGGCGAGCAGTACGCCATCGACGCCGAGAAGCAGTACACCAAGGCCTTCCCCAAGGCCAAGGTCAAGCACACCGCGACGCAGAAGATCCAGTCGCAGCTGCAGCCGCGCTTCAACGGTGGCACCCCGCCGGACCTGATCGACAACTCGGGCGCCGAGCAGATGGACATGGGTGTCCTCGTCGGCAAGAAGCAACTGCTCGACCTGACGCCGCTGATGGACGCCCCGTCCTTCGACGACCCGAGCAAGAAGGTCCGCGACACCCTGCGGCCCGGCGTGCTGGAGATGGGTCAATTCGACGGCGACCCGGTCTGGATCATGTACTACGCGTACACGGTCTACGGCGTCTGGTACTCGCAGACCGCGCTCGACGGTCTGGACGCCCAGTACCCCGAGACGTGGGACGACATGCTCGCCCTGTGCGAGAAGGCGAAGAAGAAGGGCATCGCCGGCTGGACGTACGCCGGTAAGTACCCCTACTACCTTCCGTTCTCCCTCTACCCGTTCATCGCCAAGATCGGCGGCCGGGAGGTTCTCGACAAGATCGACAACCTGGAGCCGAACGCCTGGAAGGACCCGGCCGTCAAGTCGGCGTTCGAGGCGTACTACGAGCTCTACAAGAAGGGGTACATCCTCAAGGGCACCCCGGGCCTGACCCACATCCAGTCGCAGACCGAGTGGACCAAGGGCAGGGCGCTCTTCATCCCGAACGGTTCGTGGGTGGAGAACGAGGCGGCGCCGACCACGCCCAAGGACTTCAAGATGATGGTCGCGGCGCCGTCCGGCCTGGACTCGTCCGACAAGCTGCCCTTCGGTACCCTCTGGGCGTCCGGCGGTGAGCCCTTCGTCGTCCCGGCCAAGGCGAAGAACCCCGAGGGCGGCATGGAGCAGCTGCGCATCATGCTCTCCGAGGCGTCCTCGAAGAACTTCACCAAGCAGGTCAAGTCGCTGAGCGCCTACAACGGTGGCACCGACGGACTGACCCTGTCCACGGCCATGCAGGCCGGCGTCGACGTGCTGAAGAAGGCCGGCGACAACGTGGTGAACCCGCGTATGCAGGACTGGTACGCCAAGCTCCAGAAGGAGCAGATCGGTGCCGGCCTCGGCGAGATGATGGCCGGGCGCCTGACGCCCGCCGAAGCCATCAAGAAGATCCAGGCCTACGCGGACGCCGCGGCCAAGGACCAGTCCATCAAGCACTACAAGCACCAGTGAGTAACCGTCACCAGCGGCGGCACCCGCGGAAAGATCGGGGTCGGTAAACGATGCAGCACGGCAAGTACCGCTTCATTGTGGGGTTCTTGGTAGTCCCACTGGTGTTGTACGCGGTCTTCGTCATCTGGCCGTTCATCCAGGCCATCTACTATTCGTTCACGGACTGGACCGGTCTGAGTCCCGACTTCAAGATGGTCGGCTTCGACAACTACACCAGGATGCTGAAGGACGACATCTTCTGGAAGTCCTTGCAGCACAGCCTGCTGCTTGTGCTGCTGCTGCCGCTGGTGACGCTGGGCCTCGCGCTCTTCTTCGCCTTCATGCTCAATGTCGGAGGCCGACGGCGCAAGAACGCCGCGGTCTCCGGCGTGCGGGGTTCGGGTTTCTACAAGATCGCCTACTTCTTCCCGCAGGTGCTGTCGATCGTCATCGTCGCCCTGCTGTTCCAGTTCGCGTTCAACCCGCGCAGTGGAATGCTGAATTCGGCGCTCAAGGGAGTCGGTCTCGGTTCCATTCAGCCGGACTGGCTGGGTGACCCGAGCCTGGCGCTCATCTGCGTCATGTCGGTGCTGATCTGGTCGACGGTCGGATTCTTCGTCGTCCTCTTCTCCGCCGGAATGGCGTCCATTCCGAAGGACTTCTACGAGGCGGCGCTCCTGGACGGGGCCACCCGCGTCACGACGTTCTTCCGGATCACCCTGCCGCTGCTCTGGGACACCGTGCAGTCGGGCTGGGTCTACATGGGCATCCTGGCGCTCGGGGTCGAGGCGTTCACGGCCGTACAGGTCATGACCGTGGGCCCCGGCGGCCCCGACTACTCGACCACCGTCCTGCCGCTGTACGTCTACCAGACGGCGTTCCGTGACGGCCAGGCCGGATACGCGACGACGATCGGTGTCGGACTGCTCATCATCACCATGGCGTTCGCCGCCATCGTGATGCGACTGGGCCGGCGCGAGCGGCTGGAGTTCTGATGCCGTGCTCCCCGGGGCGCGGTGCCCGGACCCCCAGCAGGCAAGACAGCCCGGCCGCGGCGGCCGGCTCGACAGTAGTACGAGGTGAGCACACGTGAAGGCCACTGACACCCCTCCCGTGGATAAGGTGACGGAACCGGCCCCCGTGTCCAAGGCGTCCGCACCGGCCGAGAAGGCGAAGAGCAGCGAGGGCAAGGTCCTCAACGTCTTCTCGCACGGCGTACTGGTCATCTGGGCGATCCTGGTGGTCCTGCCGCTGCTCTGGGCGATCATGGCCTCGTTCAAGACAGATGACTCGATCCTGTCGACGCCGTGGGCGCTGCCGGACAAGCTTCACTTCGAGAACTGGTCGCGTGCCTGGAGTCAGGCGCACATGAGCGATTACTTCTTGAACACCATTTTGGTGGTGGGCGGTTCGCTCATCGGCACCCTGCTGCTCGGCTCGATGGCGGCGTACGTGCTGGCGCGGTTCGACTTCCCCGGCAACCGCTTCATCTACTACATGTTCATCGGCGGGATGAGCTTCCCGATCATCCTGGCGCTGGTCCCGCTGTTCTTCGTCATGAACAACATGGGCCTGCTGAACACACGGCACGGACTGATCATGGTCTACATCGCGTACTCGCTGCCGTTCACCGTCTTCTTCCTCACCTCGTTCTTCCGCTCGTTGCCGAGTTCGGTGGCGGAGGCGGCGATGCTCGACGGTGCCTCGCACACCCGGACGTTCTTCCAGGTGATGCTTCCGATGGCGAAGCCCGGCCTGATCAGCGTCGGTATCTTCAACTTCCTCGGGCAGTGGAACCAGTACCTGCTGCCAACGGTGCTGAACACCGATCCGAAGTACCGGGTGCTCTCCCAGGGGCTGGTCGAACTGGCCAACGGGCAGGGCTACAAGGGCGACTGGTCCGGGCTCTTCGCCGGCTTGGTGATGGCGATGCTGCCGGTCCTCGCGGCCTACATCATCTTCCAGCGCCAGGTGGTGGCGGGCCTCACCGCGGGAGCGGTGAAGTAACTCCTCGAACGCTCGCACCGAACGACCGAACCGCCCGCCGGCATCCTCGCCGGCGGGCGGTTCGTCTGTTTACGGGGGAGTTCGCAGGGGTCGCGGTGCGAGGGTCCGGTGCTCATCCGAGGCTTCGACTGCTCAAGGTCTTGACGGGGAGTACCCCAAAACGCTCAGCTTAGAGTTCACATGTTGGAGAATATGGCAGGAGTGAGAGAGTCGATGGAGACTCCGGGGTCGCAGACATCTCTGCATCGCGCCAACCTTGAGCGGGTCGTGCGCGCCGTACGTATGGCGGGGTCACTCACCCAGGCGGAGATCGCCAGGAGCACGGGCCTCTCCGCGGCCACCGTCTCCAATATCGTTCGCGAACTGAAAGAGGGCGGCACCGTCGAGGTGACCCCCACCTCCGCCGGCGGCCGCCGCGCGCGCAGCGTCTCCCTCAGCGGCGACGCGGGCATCGTCATCGGCGTCGATTTCGGGCATACGCACCTGCGGGTGGCGGTCGGCAACCTGGCCCACCAGGTGCTGGCGGAGGAGTCCGAGCCGCTGGACGTGGACGCCTCCTCCGCCGAGGGCTTCGGACGGGCCGAACAGCTGGTCAACCGGCTGATCGAGACGACCGGGATCAGCCCCGGCAAGGTGATCGGGGTCGGCCTCGGTGTACCCGGCCCGATCGACGTCGAGTCCGGCACGCTGGGCTCCACGTCGATCCTGCCGGGCTGGACGGGCATCAACCCCAGGGAAGAGCTGGCCGGACGCCTCGGGGTGCCGGTCTACGTCGACAACGACGCCAACCTCGGGGCCTTGGGGGAGCTGGTCTGGGGGAGCGGCCGGGGGGTCAGCGACCTCGCGTACATCAAGGTCGCCAGCGGTGTCGGCGCCGGTCTGGTGATCGACGGGCACATCTACCGGGGGCCCGGCGGCACGGCCGGCGAGATCGGCCACATCACCCTCGACGAATCGGGCCCGGTCTGCCGCTGCGGCAACCGGGGATGCCTGGAGACGTTCACTGCTGCCCGGTACGTGCTGCCGCTGCTCCAGCCCAGCCACGGCCCCGATCTCACCATGGAGCGGGTGGTCCAGCTGGCCCGTGAGGGCGATCCGGGGTGCCGCCGGGTGATCGGTGACGTCGGGCGGCACATCGGCAGCGGGGTGGCGAACCTCTGCAACCTGCTGAACCCCAGCCGGGTGGTGCTCGGCGGCTCGCTCGCGGAGGCCGGCGAACTGGTCCTCGGACCGATCCGCGACTCGGTCGCGCGCTACTCCATCCCCAGCGCCGCGCGGCAGCTGTCGGTGCTCCCCGGGGCGCTCGGCGGCCGGGCGGAGGTGCTGGGCGCGCTGGCCCTCGTCCTGAGCGAGATGGGGGATTCAACCCTTTTGGAGAGCACCCTCCCCACAGCGACTCCTGCCTTCACTTAGATAACGAATGGCACCGTTGTCATCTCGTTAAGGATTTACTCCTTGACGCTGGCCTCGCGGCCGAGTTGACTTCCAGCCACCTCGGCCGCAACGCTGCGGCCTCGTCAGGGAGGCACACCCGTAATGAACGCAATGACGCGACGTATCGTCATAGGCACGGCCGCGGTTTCCATGGCCGTCTCCCTCGCAGCCTGTGGCAAGGCGGGCGACGACAAGGACAGCGGCAGCGGTGGCGACAGCAAGACCATCGGCCTGCTGCTTCCGGAGAACAAGACCACGCGTTACGAGACCTTCGACCGCCCGATGATCGAGGCGAAGATCAAGGCGCTCTGCTCGGACTGCGACGTCAAGTACAACAACGCCGGCGGCGACGCCGAGACGCAGAAGAAGCAGTTCGACTCGCTGGTCACCCAGGGTGTCAAGGTCATCATCCTGGACACGGTCGACTACAAGGCCGTGAAGTCGTGGGTCCAGCAGGCCGAGAAGAAGGGCGTGAAGGTCGTCGCGTACGACCGTCTCGCCGAGGGCCCGATCTCCGCGTACATCAGCTACGACAACGAGAAGATCGGCCGCCTCCAGGGCGAGGCGCTCGTCAAGGCGCTGGGCGACAAGGCGAAGAGCAGCAACGTCGTCATGATCAACGGCTCGCCGCTCGACCCGAACGCCCCCTTCTTCAAGAAGGGCGCGCACAGCGTCCTGGACACCCAGGTCAAGAAGGTCGTCTACGAGCAGGACATCCCGGACTGGTCGCCGGACGAGGCGAACAAGAAGATGGGTGCCGCCCTCGACTCGCTGGGCAAGAACGGCTTCCAGGGCGTCTACTCCGCGAACGACGGCATGGCCGGTGGCATCATCACCGCCCTCAAGAAGCAGGGCGTGAAGGTCCCGGTCGGCGGCCAGGACTCCGAGCTCGCCGGTCTGCAGCGCATCCTCGCGGGTGAGCAGTCCTTCTCGATCTACAAGCAGATCAAGCCGCAGGCGGACACCACCGCGGGTATCGCGGTGAAGCTCCTCAAGGGCGAGAAGTTCGACGACCTGGTCAACACCAAGGTCGACAGCCTCTCGGGCGAGTTCAAGGGCACCCCGTCGCGGCTGTACGACGCCACGGTCGTGACCAAGGAGAACATCGGCTCCACGATCGTCGCGGACAAGGTCTACAAGGCCTCCGAGATCTGCACCCCCGAGTACAAGGCGGCCTGCGCCGCCGCCGGCATCAAGTAAGACCGGCGGGCAAGCCCTCAGGGGCGCCCCTTGCCAGTCCGGCCCCCGCCCCGTCAACGCCCCGCAAAGCGGGGGCGGGGCCGGACTCTTCCCACCGGATCCGGTCGTCGGACTGCCGCCGCCCCAGGCCCCACGGGCCACCAGGCGACGACGGTGGTCCGACGGCCCGAACCGGTACCCCCTGTGCAATGCAGCACCATCCCCGCCGGTCAGGCGGCGAAGGAGATGATTCACGTGTCCGCTACGCCCGTGCTGGCGTTGCGCGGAATCTCCAAGCGGTTCGGCGCCGTTCAGGCGCTCACCGATGTGAACCTGGAGATTCACCCCGGCGAAGTGGTTGCCCTGGTCGGCGACAACGGCGCCGGCAAGTCAACCCTTGTCAAGACCATCTCGGGTGTTCACCCGATCGACGAAGGCGCCATCGAGTGGGAGGGCGGGACGGTCCGGATCAACCGGCCGAACGACGCCCAGGACCTCGGAATCGCCACCGTCTACCAGGACTTGGCCCTCTGCGACAACCTCGATGTCGTCGCCAACCTCTTCCTCGGCAACGAGCTCCGCAGCGTCTCCGTCCTCGACGAGATCGCGATGGAGAAGCGCGCCAAGGAACTCCTGGACACCCTGTCCATCCGGATCCCCAGCGTCCGCATCCCGGTCGCCTCGCTCTCCGGTGGCCAGCGTCAGGTCGTGGCCATCGCCCGCGCCCTGATCGGCGACCCCAAGGTCGTCATCCTGGACGAGCCGACCGCCGCACTCGGCGTCGAGCAGACCGCCCAGGTCCTCGACCTCGTGGAGCGGCTGCGCGAGCGCGGCCACGGCGTCATTCTCATCAGCCACAACATGGCCGACGTGAACGCCGTCGCGGACCGGGTCGCGGTGCTCCGTCTGGGCCGCAACAACGGCGTCTTCGACGTCGCGACCACGTCCCACGAAGAGGTCATCGCCGCCATCACCGGCGCCACGGACAATGCCGTCACGCGCCGCCAGGCACGCACAGTCACGAAGGAGGACGCAAAGTGAGCGACCTCGCCAAGACCCCCGGGCCTTCCGACGAGAAGACCGAGAAGACCGAGAAGGCCGGGCAGACCGCCACGGTGCCGGCCCAGGCGACCGTCCCCGCGGTGGACCCGCGCCTGCTCATCCGCGAGGAGGGCTTCAAGGGCTACTGGTCGGAGTTCCTCCGCAAGGTGCGCGGCGGTGAGCTCGGCTCGCTGCCGGTCTTCGTCGGGCTGATCGTCATCGCGATCGTCTTCCAGCTCCAGAACAGCAACTTCCTCTCCGCCAGCTCCGTCGCCAACATCGCTGTCTACAGCTCCGGCCTCGGCATCATGGCGGTCGGCATCGTGTTCGTGCTGCTGCTCGGCGAGATCGACCTCTCGGTCGGCTCGGTCGCCGGTGTCGGCGCGGCGACCTGGGCCGTGCTCAACGTCAACCACGGCTGGCCCGAGTGGCTGGCGATCCTCACCGCCGTCCTCGCCGGGACCGCGCTGGGCGCCCTGCACGGCTTCTTCTTCGCGAAGATCGGGGTGCCGGCCTTTGTCGTCACCCTGGCCGGCTTCCTCGGCTGGAGCGGTCTGCAGGACTGGATGATGGGCGGCGAGGGCTCGATCAACACGCCGTCCGGCAGTGTCGTCGAGGACCTCACCAACTACTTCTTCGAGGACAAGGGCGTCGGCTACGGCCTCGCCCTGGTCGCCGTGATCGCGTACGCCGCGTCCCTCCTGGTGGACAGCAAGCGCCGCAAGGCCGCGAACCTGCCCGCCCGCCCGGTCACCGAGATCGTGCTGCGCACCGCTGTCGTCGCCGTCCTGTGCTTCGTCGTCGCGTACGTCCTGAACGAGCCCGCGGGCGCCCGCGGTCTGCCGCTGGCCCTGGTGCTCTTCCTCGCCGTCCTGGTGATCGCGGACTTCGTGGCCCGCCGGACCACCTTCGGCCGCCAGGTCTTCGCGGTCGGCGGCAACGCGGAGGCCGCGCGACGCGCCGGTATCAGCGTGGACCGCATCCGCATCATCGTCTTCGCGCTCTCCGGCACGCTGGGCGCCTTCGGCGGACTCTTCATCGCCAGCCTCTCCGGCGGCGCCACCAAGAGCGTCGGCGGCGGCAACACCCTGATGCTGGTGATCGCCGCCGCGGTCATCGGCGGCACCAGCCTCTTCGGTGGCCGGGGCAAGGTCTGGTCCGCGCTCCTCGGCATGGTCGTCATCCAGTCGATCCAGCAGGGCCTGAACATGATCGGCATGGCCAACGCCGTGCAGTACATGATCACCGGCGCGGTTCTCCTCGCCGCCGTGGTCATCGACTCGGTCTCCCGCCGCACGCAGAAGACCGCGGGCCGCGCCTAGTACCGCAGTCCGCACCTCAACGCCGGCAGTGCCCGGCGCCCCTTCGAGGGGCGCCGGGCACTGCCGCGTTCCGGCACGGATGGGCGCCCTCGCGGGTGACATTAGTGTGTGGCACACAGTATCGTGTGACGCGTGGGCACCGATGAACTGATCCTCAGCCAGGCCCAGGAGCTACGCCGGGGCACGGTCGTGCTGGCCTGCCTGGCGCTCCTGGAGGAACCGCAGTACGGCTACGCGCTCCTGGAGACGCTCGGTGACGCCGGGATCGCGGTGGACGGCAACACGCTCTACCCGCTGCTGCGGCGCCTGGAGAAACAGGGGCTGCTCGTCAGCGAGTGGAACACCGAGCAGTCCCGGCCGCGGAAGTTCTACCGGATCAGCGCCGAGGGGGCCCGGGTCCGCACCGGGCTGTTGCGCGAGTGGCAGGCCCTGGACGCCTCGATAGCACGCCTGACCAAGGGGGACCGATGAGAACGCTGAGTGCGCCCGGCACCGGCACGCTGACCGACCGCTACGTGGCGGAGGTCGTCCGGCGCATCCCGGCCGGCCGGCGCGGCGACGTGGCCGAGGAGCTGTCCGCCACGATCGCCGACACCGTCGAGGCCAGGGGCCCGGACGACCCGGCGACCGCCGAACGCGAGGTGCTCACCGAGATGGGCGACCCGATCCGGCTCGCCGCCGGTTACGCGGACCGGCCGCTCACCCTGATCGGACCCGGGCTCTACCCGGCGTACGTACGGCTCCTCACGGTGCTGCTGCTCGCCGTGCTGCCCGCCGTCACCGCGGTGGGCGCGGTCCTCGACGTCGTGGACGGGCGGGGAGCCGCGTCGGTGATCGGCGGGGCCGCGGGGACCGTGCTCTCCCTCGGCGCCCAGATGGTCGCCTGGCTCACCGTGGTCTTCGCCCTGGTCGAGCGGTCCGGCAGGCGCCCCGGCGCACCCGGCAGGGCGGTCTGGACGCCGGACGAGCTGCCCGAGTCCCGTGCGCCCGGGAAACGCGGCGCGGTGGCGTACGCCGGTACCGCGTGGCACGCGCTGCTGATCGCCCTGATCGTGTGGCAGCACACCGCGCAGCCGTACCGGACAGAGGAGGGCGTGCACCTCGACGTGCTGGACCCCGGCCTGTGGTCGGGCTGGATCTGGCCGGTCCTGGCCGGGCTCGCCGCACTCGTGGCGCTCGACGTGATCCGGGCGGTGCGGGCTCCGACGCGGGCACTCGCGGTGTGGAACGTCGCCGCGGAGGCGGTGTTCACGCTGCCGCTCGCGTGGATCCTGTACCGGCGGGAGTTCTTCGACCCGGCCTTCCTGGCGGACGTCAACGGCGGCTGGCACACCCCGGACTCCTTCTACACCGTGGCGGTCCTGCTGGTCCTGGTGGGGGGCGCGCGCGGGGTGATGCGGCGGCTCGCGGAGGCGCGGGCCTGAGTCCGTGGCGTCGTTCCCGTCACAGTGCCCGCCCGGAACCATTCGCGACGGGCCCCGAACACACAGGTGGGACCGGTGAGCCCGGCCTCATGGGGCGGGACCGGTGGGTCGGCACACGCCCGCCCGATGTCCGTGGCGGCGAACGGAACATTAGACTCATCGGATCGGCATGCTCGACCAGCACAATCGCAAGGAGGCACGGTGACACAGCCGCGCGAAGCGCGTCATGCACGGGCGGTGGTGGGCGACGGATGGGATCTGCTGGCCAGCATCGGCGGACCGCGTGACCTGGACCGGCTCACCCCCGAGCAGCTGGAGCAGCTCGCCGAAGAGATCCGGACCTTCCTCGTCGACGCCGTCTCCAAGACCGGCGGACACCTCGGACCCAACCTGGGCGTGGTCGAACTGACCATCGCCCTGCACCGGGTCTTCGACTCCCCGAAGGACAAGGTCCTCTTCGACACCGGCCACCAGAGCTACGTCCACAAGCTCCTCACCGGCCGCCAGGACTTCACGAAGCTCAAGAGCAAGGGCGGCCTCTCCGGCTACCCCTCGCGAGCCGAGTCCGAGCACGACGTCATCGAGAACAGCCACGCCTCCACGGTGCTCGGCTGGGCCGACGGCCTCGCCAAGGCCAACGAGGTGCTGAAGCGCCCCGACCACGTCGTCGCGGTCATCGGTGACGGGGCCCTGACCGGCGGCATGGCCTGGGAGGCGCTGAACAACATCGCCGCCGCCAAGGACCGCCCGCTCGTCATCGTCGTCAACGACAACGAGCGCTCCTACGCCCCGACGATCGGCGGCCTCGCCAACCACCTGGCGACGCTGCGCACCACCGACGGCTACGAACGCTTCCTGGCCCGCGGCAAGGACCTCCTGGAGCGCACCCCCGTCGTCGGCAGGCCGCTGTACGAGACGCTGCACGGCGCCAAGAAGGGCCTCAAGGACTTCATCGCCCCGCAGGGCATGTTCGAGGACCTCGGGCTGAAGTACGTCGGCCCGATCGACGGACACGACCTGGAGGCACTGGAGTCCGCGCTCCAGCGCGCCAAGCGCTTCGGCGGCCCGGTCATCGTGCACTGCATCACCGAGAAGGGCCGCGGCTACACCCCGGCGCTGCTGGACGAGGCCGACCGCTTCCACGCCGTCGGCAAGATCCACCCCGACACCGGCCTCCCCGTCGCCACCTCCGGCCTCGACTGGACCTCCGTGTTCGGCGAGGAGATGGTCAAGCTCGGCAAGGAGCGCGAGGACATCGTCGCGATCACCGCGGCCATGCTCCAGCCGGTCGGCCTGAGCAAGTTCGAGAAGGCCTTCCCGGACCGGATCTACGACGTCGGCATCGCGGAGCAGCACGCCGCGGTCTCCGCGGCGGGCCTCGCCACCGGCGGCCTGCACCCCGTCTTCGCGGTCTACGCCACCTTCCTCAACCGCGCCTTCGACCAGGTCCTGATGGACGTCGCCCTGCACAAGTGCGGCGTGACCTTCGTCCTGGACCGGGCCGGGGTCACCGGTACGGACGGCGCCTCGCACAACGGCATGTGGGACATGTCGATCCTGCAGTGCGTGCCCTCGCTCCGGATCGCCGCCCCGCGCGACGCCGACCAGGTCCGCGCCCAGCTGCGCGAGGCCGTCGCGGTCGACGACGCCCCGACGGTGGTCCGCTTCTCCAAGGGCGCGGTCGGCCCGTCGGTCAAGGCCGTCTCCACGGCCGGCGGCATGGACGTGCTCCGCGAGCCCGGCACCTCCCGGCCGGACGTCCTGCTCGTCTCCATCGGCGCGCTCGCCCCGATGTGCCTGGAGATCGCGGACCTGCTCGACGCCCAGGGCATCTCGACCACGGTCGTCGACCCGCGCTGGGTGAAGCCCGTGGACGAGGCCATGGCGCCGCTCGCCGCGCGGCACCGCGTCGTCGTCACCGTCGAGGACAACAGCCGGGCCGGCGGTGTCGGCTCGGCCGTCGCCCAGGCGCTGCGCGACGCCGACGTCGACGTACCGCTGCGCGACTTCGGCATCCCGCCGGTCTTCCTCGACCACGCCTCCCGCAAGGAGGTCATGGCCGAGATCGGGCTGACCGCACCGGACATCGCCCGTCAGGTCACCGGTCTGGTCGCCAAGCTCGACGGCCGCTACGAGACGGACGCGGAGAGCCGCTCCGTGGCGGAGCCCGTCCGGGACTGATCCGTAACGCAGCACCGCCGATGGGCCGGTCGCCCACCCTCCACGGGTGGTCCGACCGGCCCATTCGCGTGAAATCCCGCCCTGCGGGGCGTGCCGGAGCCGAGCCGGTCCGAATCTCCGAATCATGGCACCCACGACGAGTGCGTGGAGGTACGCCGGTGAGCACGCAGCAGGACCTGCCCCCCAGCCGGGACGGGCTGTTCAGGACCAAGACGATCGAACAGTCCATCCGCGACACCGAGGAGCCGGAGCACGCCCTCAAGAAGTCCCTCTCCGCCCTGGACCTCACGGTCTTCGGGGTGGGCGTCATCATCGGCACCGGGATCTTCGTCCTCACCGGCAAGGTGGCCAAGGAGACGGCCGGTCCGGCCACCGCCATCGCGTTCGTGGTCGCGGGCGTCGTCTGCGCCCTGGCCGCCCTCTGCTACGCGGAATTCGCCTCCACCGTCCCGGTGGCCGGGTCCGCGTACACCTTCTCCTACGCCTCGCTCGGTGAACTGGTCGCCTGGATCATCGGCTGGGACCTGGTGCTGGAGTTCGCGCTGGGCACGGCGGTGGTGGCGGTCGGCTGGTCCGGCTACGTCCGCTCACTGCTGGACAACATCGGCTGGTCACTGCCGAACGCGCTCTCCGGGACCGACGCGACGAAAGGATTCGGCTTCGACATCCTCGCGTTCGTCCTGGTCCTGATCCTCACCGTCATCCTGGTGCTGGGCATGAAGCTCTCCGCCCGGGTCACCACCGTCGTGGTGGCGATCAAGGTGGCCGTCGTGCTGATCGTGATCATCGCGGGCCTCTTCTTCATCGACACCGCGAACTACTCGCCGTTTATCCCCGAAGCCCAGCCGCAGTCCGCCGGATCGGGCCTGCAGACGCCGCTCGTCCAGCTGATCTTCGGGTACGCGCCCACCAACTTCGGCGTCATGGGCATCTTCACCGCCGCCTCCGTCGTCTTCTTCGCCTTCATCGGCTTCGACGTGGTGGCCACGGCCGCGGAGGAGACCAAGCTCCCGCAGCGCGACATGCCGCGCGGCATCATGGCCTCGCTCCTCATCTGCACCACGCTCTACGTCGCCGTATCGATCGTGGTCACCGGAATGGAGCACTACACCGAACTCTCCGTGGACGCCCCGCTGGCCGACGCCTTCAAGGCCGTCGGGCACCCCGTCTACGCCGGGATCATCAGCTTCGGCGCCGCGGTCGGCCTCACCGTGGTCTGCATGATCCTGCTGCTCGGCCAGACCCGGGTGTTCTTCGCGATGAGCAGGGACGGACTCCTCCCGCGCTTCTTCTCGAAGACCCACCCGCGCTTCCACACCCCGTACCGCCCGACCATCCTGCTCGGCGTGATCATCGCGATCGTCGCCGGATTCACCAGCATCGACGAGCTCGCGACCCTGGTGAACATCGGGACGCTCTTCGCCTTCGTGGTCGTCGCCCTGGGCGTCATGGTCCTGCGCCGCACCCGCCCCGGGCTGCACCGCGCCTTCCGTACCCCGTGGGTCCCGCTGGTCCCGGTGCTCTCGGTGGCCGCGTCCGTCTGGCTGATGCTCAACCTGCCGGCCGAGACCTGGCTGCGGTTCGGCATCTGGATGGTCATCGGCGTCGTCATCTACTTCACCTACGGCCGCAAGCACAGCCGTGTCCACCGCAGCACGAAAGGCGTGTCATGAAGTTCGCAGTCCTCGGCGGTACCGGGCTCATCGGGGCACAGGTCGTCAGGAACCTGAACGCCGCCGGGTACGAGGCGCTCCCGCACTCGAAGTCCACCGGTGTCGACATCATCAGCGGCGAGGGACTCGACGCGGCGGTGGCGGGAGCCGACGTCGTCATCGACCTGACGAACTCACCGACGTTCGACGAAGCCGCACCGGAGTTCTTCCGCACGTCGATGGGCAACCTGCTGGCCGCCGCCCGGAAGGCCGGCGCCGGTCACTTCGTCGTCCTCTCGATCGTCGGCGTGGACAAGGTGCCCGAACTCGACTACTACCGGGCCAAGGTGCTCCAGGAGGAGCTCCTTGCGGCGGGCCCGGTCCCGTACTCGATCGTTCGGGCCACCCAGTTCATGGAGTTCATCGACTCCGTGCTGTCCTGGACCACCGACGGCGACACCGTACGGCTGCCGGCCACACCGATCCAGCCGATCGCCGCCGCAGACGTGGCAGAGGCGGTCACCCGGATCGCCGAGGGTGCGCCGCTGAACGGCGTCCACGCCATCGCGGGGCCCGAGGTCTTCACCCTGGACGAACTGGGCCGCCGGACGCTGTCCGCCCGGGGCGACAACCGCAGGGTCGTGACCGACCCCACCGCAGGCATGTTCGCCGCCGTCCAGGGGGACGCCCTCACAGACCCGGGCGCGCACCTCGCACCGACCCGCTACGCCGACTGGCTCGCCTGACCGCACCGCGCCCGCGCGGGCGCGGTGACGGGTGATCAGCCGCCGGTGGCGGGCGACTTCCTGGCGGACCCGGGGATGGCGGAGTCCTCGCGCAGCGCCTTCCAGACCATCTTCGCCTGCGGCTGCGCCGCCACCACCCGGTTGGGGTCGATCCTGTCGTACGCCACCGGCAGCATGATGGTGTCCATCGAGCCCGGGTCGACGCCGTTCATCGAACGGGCGAACCTGCTCAGCGACGTGAGCGAGGCGAGGCCCTCGTCGGTGGTGAGGGACTTGGTCGCGGAGTTGGCGATCCGGTAGGTGCTGGCCGGACTGCCCAGCAGGTCCCGCGACTTGACCTCGCTGAGCAGGGCGAGCAGGAACTGCTGCTGGAGTCCGATGCGGCCGAGGTCGCTGCCGTCACCGATGCCGTGGCGGGTGCGGACGTAGGAGAGGGACTCGGTGCCGTTCAGCTTGTGGGGCCCGGCGGTGAGGTCGAGTCCGGAGGCCTTGTCGTGGATATCCTGGGGAACATCGACGGTGACGCCGCCTATGGCGTCGACGAGGTCCTTGAATCCGGCGAAGTTGATCTCCAGGTAGTGGTCGATACGGACCCCGGACATCTTCTCCACGGTCTTGACCACGCAGGCCGGACCGACCTGGGAGTAGACGGAGTTGAACATCACGCGGTTCGCGGAGTCCATGGTCGAGCCGTCGGACGTGACGCACGCGGGCCGGGTCACCAGGGTGTCGCGCGGGATGGACACGGCGACGGCCCTGCTGCGGCCCTCGGGGATGTGCACGACCATCGCGGTGTCGGAGCGCGCACCGCTGACACCGCCTCCGCCGCCCAGCGCCTTGTTCTTCGCCCCGGCCCGCGAGTCGGAGCCGAGGACCAGCAGATTCTGCCCGGTGGTGGGGAGCTTCTCGGGGCGGTCGTCCCCGAGCGCCCTGTCGATGTCGACGCCCTTGATGTTCCCGTCGAGCCGGCTGTAGAGCCAGTACGCTGTCCCGCCCGCGGCGATGACGATCACGAGTAACGACAGCAGGAGCGCCCGGCGTATTCGCCGCCCGCGCGTCCGTACGCGCGTGCGCCCGCGACGGGGATTGTCCGGGGAACTCGGGTTGTCAGGTGTGCTGGCGTCTTGGCTCATCCTGAATGAGTCCTCACAACTGGTGTGCGCACGGGGCCCACAGCGGGATTGTGACGGCCCCTGGCACGTACCGGGGCCTGTTCCGGCCGCGAATCGTACGCTGGTGGACCCCGGAATACCCTCCTTACCGGGGCTTAGGATGTAACAGATTCGAATTTGTGCGCGAGTTGTCGGATGTCAGTTCTGGAAAGGTAATCGCAGAATCATGCTCGGACAGGATGCCCGCGCGACCTCGAAGGTTGCTCCCGGGGCCCCAGCGCTACGCGGCATCTGGCTCACCCGGGGCAAGGACGGCAGGCTCACCGCGTACGTCGCCGGTGACGACGGCCTGCGCCGCTGGTCGGAGACGCGTCCGGGCGGTCCGCAGTGGGACGCCCCGGATGTGGTGCGGCTGCCGGCACTGACGCATCTGTCCGTGGCGCAGAACTCCCAGGGCTACGTGCACTTCGCCGGCCGCCGCGAACGGCCCGCGGCCTCGGGCGGCGTCACCGTGGACATCGTGCACGCGATCCAGTACCAGACGGGACGCCCGGTCACGTCCTGGAACTCGCTGGGCAACCCGCACAAGGAAGCCGATGTGGGCAGCAGGTTCGGCGCGCCCGTCGTCGTGGTGAAGGCCTCCGGCGAGGTGCACGTCGCCGCCCGCAACGGACGCGGCGGCATGATGGTGCGCCGTGAGCGTGCCGACGGCAAGTGGCGCGGCTGGGAGGACCTGCGCTGCACGCGCATCAAGGAGGTCCCCGCCGTGGTGGTGCTCGATTCCGGCTGCCTGGAGATCTTCGCCTCGACCGACAAGGGCACGCTGTACTGGCAGCAGGAGAAGCCCGGCGGCGGCTGGGGCGAGGTCGAGCGTTCACCCTTCGCGGTGAGCCCGGGGTCCCTCGCGGTCCTGGAGACGGCACCCGGCCGCGCGACGTACTTCTGGACCGACCCCTCGGGCGGCGTCGTCGCCTACCGGGCCGACGGCTCGCCTATGGAGCTCGGCGGTGCGCCCGGCGACGGCGGGCACGCCGTGATCCGCACGGAGCTGGACGGGCTGGACTGCACGGTGCTGGCCCACCGCGGGGCGAACGGCGCGGTGGCCGTCGGCGTCGGGGTGACCGAGAACGAGGCCGGCGGCGTGTGGTGGTCGGACACCGGCGCGGCCTGCCTGGGCACTCCGGCCCTGACGCACGACGCGCTCGGCCGGGTGGTCATGGCCGCCGTCGGAACGGACGGGGCGCCGCGGGTGACACGTCAGACGGAGGGACCGGGGCTCGGCTTCGACGAATGGCGCGCGCTGTGAGCGCCGTCCGGTAACACCGGCGGTCGGCAGGGTCGGCAGGGTCGGCAGGGTCGGCAGGGTCGGCAGGGTCGGCACGGTCGGCCGCACTCCGGACCCGTGCGCCACGTGGGGCGGCGGAGCCCCGGCCTCAGGCCGGCGGGGCGGCGTGCGCCCCGGCGGTCACGATGCGGATGAGCAGGTCGTAGCTCTCGTCCAGGCTCTCCGACAGCCCGAACGCGCCACCGGTTTCGAGCACCGCGAAGCCGTGGACGGCCGCGCGCAGGCAGCGGGCCATGTGGATCGCCGCCGAGTCCGTCAGTCCGTACGAGCGCAGCGCGGCGAGGATGATGCCGAGCAGCCGCCCCCCGGCTTCGGCCGTACCCGGCTCGGGGTTCTGGAGCAGCGCCGCGTACCGGTGCGGGTGGCGGCGCGCGTAGGTGCGCCAGGCCTCCATGAACGCGCGGACCGCCTCGTCGGCCGAGCGGCCGAGCACGGCCTGGCCCGCGGCGTCCGCCATGTCGTTCATGATCCGTGCCGAGACGAGGACGCGGAGTTCGGCGAGCCCGCGCACGTGCTTGTAGAGGGAAGGGGTGGCGACGCCCGCCCGGCCCGCCACCGCCGACAGGGTGAGGGCAGAGGCGCCCTTCTCGTCCACCGTCTCCAGCGCGAGGGCGACGACCGCGTCCGCGGACAGCGACGCCCTAGGCACGGGCGGTGTCCTTGAGGAAGGCCAGCACGGCGGTGGCGACCGCCGCGGGGGCCTGCGCGTGGGGGTAGTGGCCCACTCCCTCGATCATCTGGAGCCGCCCGAGCCCTGCGGGCATGCTCGCCACGATGCCCTCTCCCTCGGCCCTCGGGTCCGCCCAGTCGGGGTCCTGCGCGCCCTCGACGACCAGCACGGGGCAGCGGACGTCGGCCAGCCTGGCGCCCGCGTCGGTGGGCGCGGACATGCCCATCTTGCTGACGACCGCCATCCGGCCCGGCCTGCGCAGGTCGGCCTCCAGAGCGGCGATGTGCGCCGCGTACCCCTCGGGCCTGGTGCCGGGGTAGGCGTGGTCCAGGTAGCGCTTCCACATCCCGACGCTGCGCAGCAGGCCCGCCACCATGAGCAGTGACATGCCCTTGCGGTAGCGGGCGTTGGACAGCAGCGCGCCCAGGTCGGCCTTCTGCGCGCGGGTGAACGGGGCGAGCTCGACGACGGCGCTGACCAGGTCCGGCTCGTCGGCCGCCGCGATGGTGGCGGCGCCGCCCGCGAAGGAGTGGCCGACGACGACGGCGGGGCCGCCCAGGTGCCGGATCAGGGCCAGCAGGTCCGCCGCCGAGTCGGTGCGGGTGTAGGAGCTCCAGCCGGCGCTGGACTCGCCGTGTCCGCGCTGGTCCATGGCGGCGACCCGGAAGCCGGCCGCCGCCAGCAGGTCCGCCAGCTCGCGGAAGGCGCCTCTGTTGTCGCCCATGCCGTGGGCGAGCACGATCAGCGCGCCCTCGCCGGTCACGTCGTACGCGAGCCGGCCGCCGTCGGTGTTCAGGAATTCGGTCATGTCCACTCCCGTTGTTAGGGTTGTTAGCCATGAAGCTAATGGCATTAGCCTGAGGTGTCAACCGGCCGTACGCGGAAGGGCCGTACGCGGAAGGGCCGTACGGGACATGTCCCGTACGGCCCTTCCGCTGCTGCGACCGGCCTCTCGCGAGGCCCGGCCGGGTGAATTACGCCGGTACGCTCGCCACGCCCCGCGCCAGGAACTTCTTCCCGTTGACCCGTTCGGAGACGCCCTCGCGGTCCAGGTACGGCGTGATGCCGCCCAGGTGGAAGGGCCAGCCCGCGCCGGTGATCAGGCAGAGGTCGATGTCCTGGGCCTCGGCGACGACGCCCTCGTCCAGCATCAGACCGATCTCCTGCGCGACCGCGTCCAGCACGCGGTCGCGGACCTGCTCCTCGGACAGGACGGTGTCGCCCTGCTTGAGGAGGGCCGCGACCTCGGGGTCCAGCTCCGGCTTGCCGGAGTCGTAGACGTAGAAGCCGCGCTTGCCGGCCTTCACGACCGCCGCGAGGTTCTGCGAGACGGTGAAGCGCTCCGGGAAGGCGCGGTTCAGGGTCTCGGAGACGTGCAGACCGATCGCCGGGCCGACCAGCTCCAGGAGCACCAGCGGGGACATCGGCAGGCCGAGCGGCTCGATGGCCTTCTCCGCGACCTCGACCGGGGTGCCCTCGTCGATGACGTTCTGGATCTCGCCCATGAAGCGGGTGAGGATGCGGTTGACGACGAACGCCGGGGCGTCCTTCACCAGGACCGCGGTCTTCTTCAGCTTGCGGGCCACACCGAAGGCCGTCGCGAGGGAGGCGTCGTCGGTCTGCTCACCGCGGACGATCTCCAGCAGCGGCAGGATCGCGACCGGGTTGAAGAAGTGGAAGCCGACGACCCGCTCGGGGTTCTTCAGCTTCGACGCCATCTCGGTGACCGAGAGGGAGGAGGTGTTGGTGGCGAGGATCGCGTGCGCCGGGGCGACCGCCTCGACCTCCGCGAACACCTGCTGCTTGACGCCGATCTCCTCGAAGACCGCCTCGATGATGAAGTCGGCGTCGGAGAAGCCCTCCGCCTTGTCCAGCACACCGGAGACCAGGGCCTTGAGGCGGTTGGCCTTGTCCTGGTTGATGCGGCCCTTGCCGAGCAGCTTCTCGATCTCGGCGTGGACGTAGCCCACACCCTTGTCGACGCGCGCCTGGTCGATGTCGGTCAGCACGACCGGCACCTCCAGGCGGCGCAGGAACAGCAGGGCGAGCTGCGAGGCCATCAGGCCCGCGCCCACCACGCCGACCTTGGTGACCGGACGGGCCAGGTTCTTGTCCGGGGCACCGGCCGGTCGCTTGGCGCGCTTCTGGACCAGGTTGAACGAGTAGATCCCGGACCGCAGCTCGCCGCCCATGATCAGGTCCGCCAGGGCCTGGTCCTCGCGGTCGAAGCCGGCGCCCAGGTCGCCGTCCTTGGCCGCGGCGATGATCTCCAGCGCGCGGTACGCGGCCGGGGCGGCGCCGTGCACCTTGGAGTCGGCGATGGCCTTTCCGCGGGCGACGGCCTGGTCCCAGGCATCCCCGCGGTCGACCTCGGGGCGCTCCACCGCGACCGTGCCGTTGAGCACGTCCGCCGTCCAGATCAGCGACTGCTCCAGGAAGTCGGCGCCCTCGAAGAGCGCGTCCGCGATCCCGAGTTCGAAGACCTGCTTGCCCTTGAGCTGACGGTTCTGGTTGAGCGAGTTCTCGATGATCACCGAGACCGCGCGGTCCGCGCCGATCAGGTTGGGGAGCAGCGCGCAGCCGCCCCAGCCGGGGACCAGGCCGAGGAAGACCTCGGGCAGCGAGAACGCCGGCAGCGCCTTGGAGACGGTGCGGTACGCGCAGTGCAGACCGACCTCGACGCCGCCGCCCATGGCCGCGCCGTTGTAGTACGCGAACGTCGGGACCGCGAGGCCGGAGAGCCGGCGGAAGACGTCGTGGCCGCCCTTGCCGATGGCGAGCGCGTCCTTGTGCTCCTTGAGCAGCTCGACGCCCTTGAGGTCGGCGCCGACCGCGAAGATGAACGGCTTGCCGGTGATGCCGATGCCGGTGATCGCGCCCTCGGCGGCCTCCTTCTCGACCTGGTCGATCGCGGCGTCCAGGTTCGCCAGCGACTGCGGTCCGAAGGTGGTCGGCTTGGTGTGGTCCAGGCCGTTGTCCAGGGTGATGAGGGCGAAGTTGCCCGCACCTCCCGGCAGGTCCAGGTGGCGTACGTGCGCCTGGGTGACGACCTCGCCCGGGAACAGCTCGGCCGCACCCTTCAGAAGCTCGGTGGTGGAGCTCACTTGCTGCCTCCGTCTGCGTCGAAGTGCGGGTTCTCCCAGACGACCGTGGCGCCCATGCCGAAGCCGACGCACATGGTGGTCAGTCCGTAGCGGACCTCGGGGTGCTCCTCGAACTGGCGGGCCAGCTGGGTCATCAGCCGGACACCGGAGGAGGCCAGCGGGTGGCCGTAGGCGATGGCGCCGCCGTACTGGTTGACGCGCGTGTCGTCGTCCGCGATGCCGTAGTGCTCCAGGAAGGCGAGCACCTGCACGGCGAACGCCTCGTTGATCTCGAAGAGACCGATGTCCGAGATGGACAGGCCCGCCTTCGACAGGGCCTTCTCCGTGGCCGGGATCGGGCCGTAGCCCATGACCTCCGGCTCGACGCCCGCGAAGGCGTAGGAGACCAGGCGCATCCTCACCGGGAGGCCGAGCTCGCGGGCGACGTCCTCTGCGGCGAGCAGCGAGGCGGTGGCGCCGTCGTTGAGCCCCGCGGCGTTACCGGCCGTCACGCGGCCGTGCGGGCGGAACGGGGTCTTCAGACCGGCCAGGGACTCCATCGTGGTGCCCGGACGCATCGGCTCGTCGGCGGTGACCAGGCCCCAGCCCGTCTCACCGGCCTCGGCGTTGGTGCGGCGCACGGAGACCGGCACCAGGTCCTGCTGGATGCTGCCGTTGGCGTAGGCCTTGGCGGCCTTCTCCTGCGAGCGCACCGCGTACGCGTCGGCGCGCTGCTTGGTGATCGTGGGGTAGCGGTCGTGCAGGTTCTCCGCGGTCATCCCCATGAACAGGGCGGACTCGTCGACCAGCTTCTCCGAGACGAAGCGCGGGTTCGGGTCCACGCCCTCGCCCATCGGGTGGCGGCCCATGTGCTCGACGCCGCCGGCGACGACGACGTCGTACGCGCCGAAGGCGATGGAGCCGGCCGTCGAGGTGACGGCGGTCAGGGCGCCCGCACACATGCGGTCGATGGAGTAGCCGGGGACGGACTGCGGCAGACCGGCCAGGATTCCGGCGGTGCGGCCGAGCGTGAGGCCCTGGTCGCCGATCTGGGTGGTCGCGGCGATGGCGACCTCGTCGATCTTGGCCGGGTCCAGGTCCGGGTTGCGGCGCAGCAGCTCCCGGATGGCCTTCACGACGAGATCGTCGGCGCGGGTCTCGTGGTAGATGCCCTTCGGGCCCGCTTTGCCGAACGGGGTGCGGACGCCGTCGACGAAGACGACGTCCCGGATGGTACGAGGCACGGTGGCTCTCCTCCAGGGTGCGGGATGGCACTGCTGCGGGGCACGCCCGGAAGCGTGCCGCCACCGCTCATGCTACTTGCGGGTAACCAGACTGCCCAGTCCTGGCGCCGGGAGCGGTGAAGGTCACACACGCGAAATGGCCCGGACGGCCCCCAAATCGGGTCGTCCGGGCCATGCGTACGGAGTGAGCGGCCGAAGACCGCGCAACCTGGCGTGAATACGCCCCTGTCCGATGCCCTCTCAGGCCTCCGGAGTCAGCGCGCTGAACAGCAGCGGGGCGACTTGTTCGATCTGCCAGTGCCGTGCGCCGTATCCGGCGAGCGCGCTCTCCACCGCGTCCCGGGTCGGATTCTTCGGCGGTTCCCAGCACACCCGGCGCACCGTGTCCGGCGTGATCAGGTTCTCCTGGGGCATGTGCAGCCGCTCCGCCAGCTCGGACACCGCGGCCCGCGCGGCGTGCAGGCGTGCGGCCGCGGCCGGGTCCTTGTCCGCCCAGGCACGCGGCGGCGGCGGGCCCGTCAGCGGCTGGCCGGGCTGCGGGAGCTCCGTCTCGTGCAGCTCCTTCGCCCGCTCCACGGCGGCCTGCCACTGCTCCAGCTGCCGCCGCCCCATCCGGTGGCCGAAGCCGGGCAGCGCGGTCAGGGCCTGGATGTTGGCCGGGACCGCCAGTGCGGCCTCGACGATCGCGGCGTCCCCGAGCACCTTGCCGGGCGAGATGTCGCGGCGTCGGGCGACCTGGTCACGGGTGTTCCACAGCTCCCGGACCACCGCCATCTGGCGGCGGCGGCGGACCTTGTGCATCCCGGAGGTGCGGCGCCACGGGTCCTGGCGCGGGGGGGCGGGCGGGGCCGCGGCGATGGCGGCGAACTCCTCCCGCGCCCACTCCAGCTTGCCCTGCCGGTCGAGCTCCTCCTCCAGGGCGTCGCGCAGATCGATCAGCAGCTCGACGTCGAGGGCCGCGTAGCGCAGCCACGGGTCGGGCAGCGGGCGGGTGGACCAGTCGACGGCGGAGTGGCCCTTCTCCAGCGAGTAGCCGAGCACGTTCTCGACCATCGCGCCGAGGCCGACGCGTGGGAAGCCCGCGAGCCGCCCGGCCAGCTCGGTGTCGAAGAGCCCGGTCGGCGTCATCCCTATCTCGCGCAGACAGGGCAGGTCCTGGGTGGCCGCGTGCAGGATCCACTCCGCCCCGTGCAGCGCTTCGCCCAGCCCGGACAGGTCGGGGCAGCCGACCGGGTCGACGAGCGCGCTGCCCGCGCCCTCGCGGCGCAGCTGGACGAGATAGGCGCGCTGCCCGTAGCGGTAGCCGGAGGCGCGCTCGGCGTCGACGGCCACCGGACCGGAGCCCGCGGCGAAGGCGGCGATCACCCCGGCCAGGGCGTCGTCGGAGGCCACCACCGGTGGAATGCCCTCGCGAGGTTCGAGCAAGGGGATCGGCGCCGGGGCGACGTCGTCCGGGGGGGCGCCCCCGGTGGTTCGCAGTGAAGTGTCTGCTGCGGTCTCTTGGGCGTCGGTCACGCCTCAAGGGTATCTGTGTATGCACGGCGCCCGTCGACGGAACGTTCCGTCGACGGGCGCCGATGCACGTAAACCAGCCGGATCCGCATTTCTGCACACCGGCGGGGGTGTCGATTCAGTGGATGATGCCCGTCCGCAGGGCCACGGCGACCATTCCTGCGCGGTCTCCGGTGCCGAGCTTGCGGGCGATTCGGGCGAGGTGGCTCTTGACGGTCAGGGCGGACAGGCCCATGGAGACGCCGATCGCCTTGTTGGACTGTCCCTCGGCGACGAGCCGGAGGACCTCCACCTCGCGACCGGACAGTTCGCGGTAGCCGCCCGGGTGGCTCGGGGTGCCGGGGGGACGGCGGTGCATACGGGCGGCATTGGCGCCGATGGGGGCGACGCCGGGACGGGTGGGGTGGCCGATGTTGGTACGGGTGCCGGTGACGACATAGCCCTTGACGCCGCCCGCGAGGGCGTTGCGCACCGCGCCGATGTCATCGGCGGCGGAGAGGGCGAGGCCGTTCGGCCAGCCGGCGGCTCGGGTTTCGGACAGCAGGGTCAGCCCGGAACCGTCGGGCAGGTGGACGTCGGCTACGCAGATGTCGCGCGGGTTGCCGACGCGGGGGCGGGCCTCCGCGATGGACGACGCCTCGATGACGTCACGTACTCCGAGTGCCCACAGATGGCGGGTGACGGTGGAACGGACGCGCGGGTCGGCCACGACGACCATGGCCGTCGGCTTGTTCGGGCGGTAGGCGACCAGGCTTGCGGGCTGCTCTAGGAGAACGGACACCAGGCCTCCTGGGGGAGTGGCGGTACGGGCGGCTCGGGGATGAAGCCGGGGCGAACCGTGCTTGAAGGGTCATTGACCTCTTCGGCACCGGACGCCCACTCCTTTAGAGGAAGATCACGATTTGGTGAGTAACAATTCGGGCAAATAGGACATGCGATCGATTGTACGAAAAGAGAGCCGGTGCCTGTGCGAGGTTTATGACGCAGTGTCACGAAGTGTGGAGGCGGCGCCGCAGGGCTGTGTCTGCCCGTCCGCCCTACGAGACCTGCGGCCCGCGCCGCTGCGGCAGCGTCACCACCGCCGCGTCGGCCGGGCCGGACGGCGGCAGGCCGGCGATCTGGCACAGCAGGTCGCCCCACGCCATCAGGTGCGCCGCCGTGTCCGGCACCCCGCCGCGCCCCTCACGGGGCGTCCAGGACGCCCGGATCTCGATCTGCGTCGCGGGACGCCGCGCCCCCAGGGCGCCGAAGTAGTGCGAGCTCGCCCGGGTGACCGTGCCGCCCGCCTCCCCGTAGCTGAGGCCGCGCGCCTCCAGCGCCCCGGTCAGCCACGACCAGCACACCTCGGGCAGCAGCGGATCGGAGGCCATCTCCGGCTCCAGCTCGGCGCGCACCAGCGTCACCAGCCGGAAATTGCCCTGCCAGGCCTCGTGCCCGTCGGGATCGTGGAGCAGGACGAGCCGGCCGTCCGCGAGATCGTCCTCGCCGTCGACGACGGCCGCCTCCAGCGCGTACGCGTGTGGAGCCAGCCGCTTCGGTGGCCGCGTCGGCTCCACCTCCAGTTCGGGGCGGAGCCGCGCCGAGCGCAGTGCGTCGACCGCCGAACGGAACGCGGGCGGGACGGAACCACCCTCCGCACTGTCCTTGCTGTCAGTGCCGTCGGATTGACCGGAGAAGTGTCCCTGAGCCGGAGCCATGCGGGGAAGAGTAGGCGGAACCGGAGCCTCGCGCAGGGAGGGACACCCATGCGGGGCCGGGCTCCTTCCGCGCGCGTGCGAAGATTCTGTGCGTGAGTGCCAACGATCGCCCTTCGGGCCAGCAGACGAAGACCTCCGCCGCCCACGAGTCGGCGTTCCTCAAGGCGTGCCGTCGCGAGCCCGTGCCGCACACGCCGGTCTGGTTCATGCGCCAGGCGGGACGGTCGCTGCCCGAGTACCTGAAGGTGCGCGAAGGCATCCCGATGCTCGACTCCTGCATGATGCCGGAGCTCGCCGCCGAGATCACGATGCAGCCCGTCCGCCGTCACAAGGTCGACGCCGCGGTCTACTTCAGCGACATCGTCGTCCCCCTCAAGGCGATCGGCATCGACCTCGACATCAAGCCCGGCGTCGGACCGGTGATCGCCGAGCCGATCCGTTCGCGGGCCGACCTGGCCCGGCTGCGCGATCTCACCCCCGAGGACGTCTGGTACGTCACCGAGGCCATCGGCCTGCTCACCGCGGAGCTGGGGTCCACCCCGCTGATCGGCTTCGCGGGCGCCCCCTTCACCCTCGCCAGCTACCTCGTGGAGGGCGGCCCGTCCCGCAACCACGAGCACACCAAGGCCCTGATGTACGGGGACCCGGAGCTCTGGGCCGATCTGCTCGACCGCCTCGCCGAGATCACCGGCGCCTTCCTCAAGGTCCAGATCGAGGCCGGCGCCTCCGCCGTGCAGCTCTTCGACTCCTGGGTGGGCGCGCTGGCCCCCGCCGACTACCGCCGCTCCGTGCTGCCCGCCTCCGCGAAGGTCCTCGACGCCGTCGCCCCGTACGACGTGCCGCGCATCCACTTCGGCGTCGGCACCGGTGAACTGCTCGGCCTCATGGGCGAGGCCGGCGCGGACGTCGTCGGTGTCGACTGGCGGGTTCCGCTGGACGAGGCCGCGCGCCGCGTCGGCCCCGGCAAGGCGCTCCAGGGCAACCTCGACCCCTCGGTGCTCTTCGCGCCGACCGCAGCGGTGGAGGCCAAGACCCAGGAGGTGCTGGACGCCGCCGCCGGCCTTGAGGGCCACATCTTCAACCTGGGCCACGGCGTGACGCCGAACATGGACCCGGACGCGCTGTCGCGGCTCGTCGAGTACGTCCACACCAGCACCGTCCGCTGAACCACCGGGGCCGGGCGCCGCCCTCAGGCGGTGCCCGCCTCGCGTACGGCCGTCACCGCCTTGCGGGCGGCCACCAGCACCGGGTCCCAGACCGGGGAGAACGGCGGGGCGTAACCGAGGTCCAGGGACGTCATGCGCTCCACCGTCATCCCGGCGGTCAGCGCCACCGCCGCGACGTCCACCCGCTTCGCCGCCCCGTCCCGGCCCACGATCTGCACGCCCAGCAGCCGCCCGGTGCGGTACTCCGCGAGCATCTTCACCGTCATCGGCCGCGCCCCCGGGTAGTAGCCCGCCCGGCCCGTCGACTCGATCGTCGCCGTGACGAACCGCAGGCCCACCGCACGGGCGTCCTTCTCGCGCAGCCCGGTGCGGGCGATCTCCAGATCACAGACCTTGCTGACCGCCGTGCCGACCACCCCCGGGAACGTCCCGTAACCGCCGGCCACATTGGACCCGATGATCTGGCCGTGCTTGTTGGCGTGCGTGCCCAGCGCGATGTGCCGGGTGCGGCCCGCCACCAGGTCCAGGACCTCCACGCAGTCGCCGCCCGCCCAGATGTTGTCGTGGCCGGCGACCCGCATCGACAGATCGGTGAGCAGCCCGCCGTGCGGGCCGACCGGCAGCCCGACCGCGCGGGCCAGCGCCGTCTCCGGCTCGACTCCGATGCCGAGCACCACCACATCAGCCGGGTACGAGGAGTCCGAGGTCTCCACGGCGCTCACCCGGCCGTCGGGGCCGGTGCGGATCGCGGTGACCTCTGCCCGGTTCACCGTGGTGATCCCGAGGGCGTCCATCGCGTCGTGCACCAGACGCCCCATGTCGGGGTCGAGCGTCGCCATCGGCTGCTCGCCCCGGTTGAGCACGGTCACCTCGAAGCCGCGCTTCAGCATCGCCTCGGCCATCTCGACCCCGATGTAGCCCGCGCCGACGACGACCGCGCGCCGGACCCCGCTCCCTGATCCGGCCTGATCCGAACGGAAGGCCCCGGCCCGGTCCAGGGAGTCCAGCAGCGCCTGTCCGTCGTCCAGGGTCTGCACCCCGTGCACCCCGGGCGCGTCCATACCGGGCAGCGACGGACGCACCGGCCTGGCGCCCGTCGCGATCACCAGCTTGTCGAAACCGGTCCAGGCCGTCTCGCCGGACTCCCGGTCCAGGGAGCGCACCCGCTGCCCCGCGACATCGATCTCCGTCACCTCGGTGCGCATCCGCAGATCGATGTCCCGGGCCCGGTGCTCCTCCGGGGTGCGGGCGATCAGCTCGTCCCGCCGCTCCACGTCACCGCCGACCCAGTACGGGATGCCGCAGGCGGAGTACGAGGTGAAGTGGCCCCGCTCGAAGGCGGTGATGCTCAACTCGTCCGG
The DNA here is from genome assembly GCF_041435055.1 of Streptomyces sp. NBC_00341. Classification (NCBI taxonomy): domain Bacteria; kingdom Bacillati; phylum Actinomycetota; class Actinomycetes; order Kitasatosporales; family Streptomycetaceae; genus Streptomyces; species Streptomyces sp. NBC_00341. Next base: position 7,099,394 of record NZ_CP108002.1, read on the forward strand.
TCCCTTGAGCCGTCGTGCCTGGGACGCGGCGGACATGCCCGCCGCGTCCCCGCCGATGACCACCAGTCGTTCCGCCGTCATGCCAGTCCCTTCGGTACCCCGTCCGAAGGCCCACGCTACGGCGCCACGGCCCCCGGGGACGCCGGGGCGCCCCCGGGAGGCACTCACTCGCCCTCCGGGCCCGCCTTCCCGCCCCGGCGGCCCAGCCGCTGCCACAGCACCACCACGACGGCGGCCACGGCCAGGAACGGGGCCGCCGCGCCCAGCGCCATCGCGAGCCACTTGATCACCGTCACGAACACGTGCCAGCCACCGCTCAGGGCGTCCAGGAACCCCGGACCGTCCTCGTCGTCGGCGACCGCCTTCGCACGCGGCTCCGGCTCCGAGAGGTTGAGCGTGATCGTGGCCAACGTGGTGCGGTCCTTCAGCGAGGCCTGCTCGGCCAGCATCGATTCGAGCGCGGCCTGACGATTGCTCAGCTCACCTTCGAGCGACACCACATCGGACAGCTCGTCGGCCCGGTCCATCAGCTTGCGCACCCGCGCCACGCTCGTGCGCTGGCTGGCGATCCTGCTGTCCACGTCCACGACCTGGTCGGTGACGTCCTTGGCGGTCGACGTGCGCGACAGCAGCTTGCCCGTACCCGAGAGCTCCCGCAGCACGCTGTCGTACTCGCCCTGCGGAACCCGCAGCACCACGTGCGAGGAGGCCCGTGTGGCGTCGACCTGCTCGGTCTTCTCGTCGGCCACCAGACCGCCGGCGGCCTCCGCCGTCACCCGTGCGGCCGCCGCCGCCTCCGGCGCGCTCTTCACCTCCACGGACAGCGAGGCGGTACGGATGACATGGGCGGCGGCCGACGGATTCGGCTTCTTCGCCGCCGCCGAACCGCCCGCGCCCTTCTCCGCCCCTCCGGTGCCGGAGCCCGCGCCGTCCTGCTGCGCCGGGGCGGCGGCCCGCCGGCCCGCGCTCTTCGCGGAGTCGTCGTCACCGGCCCCGCCGCAGCCGCTCAACGCCAGCACGGCGGTGAGCAGTCCGGCGGCGAGAGCGATCCGCGTGCGGCGGGCACCCGGACGGCCCGGACGGTCCCGACGCCCCTGACGGCCCGCATGTCTCTTCGTGCGGGTGGCTGGTGCTGCCTGCATAACTGTCCCCCCAGGACGGGTGATTGGTGGTGCCGGTTCGACGTACGAGGGGCCGGTCGGGGTTGCGCGATACCGGTTTCGAAGCGGTCACGGTCAGGACTCGGAAGAGGTTTGAGAGAGTGGGGGTATGCAGGCTTCAGCAAACCGCTCGGACAGGGCCACGGGACACGTCGTCGTCATCGGCGGCGGCATCGCCGGACTCGCGGCCGCCCAACGGCTCCTCGGCACCGGGCTGCGGGTCACCCTCCTGGAGGCGACCGACCGGCTCGGCGGCAAACTCAGGACCGGCGAGGTGGCGGGCGTCCAGGTCGACCTCGGCGCCGAATCGATGCTGGCCCGCCGTCCGGAGGCGGTCGGCCTGGCACGCGCCGTCGGCCTCGCGGACCGGCTCCAGCCGCCCGCCACGGCCACCGCCTCCCTGTGGACGCGCGACGCGCTGCGCCCCATGCCCAAGGGCCATGTGATGGGTGTTCCGGGCGACCCGGCGGCGCTCGGTGAGGTGCTCTCGCCCGAGGGGCTCGCCCGGATCGCGCAGGAGCGGGACCTCACCCCGACCGAGGTCGGGGACGACGTCGCGGTCGGTGCGTACGTGGCGGACCGGCTCGGCCGCGAGGTCGTCGACCGGCTGGTGGAGCCGCTGCTCGGCGGGGTCTACGCGGGCGACGCCTACCGGATCTCGATGCGCGCGGCCGTACCCCAGCTCTTCGAGATCGCCCGGCGGGGCGGCTCGCTGCTCGACGGGGTCACCCGCATCCAGGAGCAGGCCGCGGCCCGGCAGCAGACCGGGCCGGTCTTCCAGGGCATCGCCGGCGGTATCGGCACCCTCCCGGACGCGGTCGCCGCCGCCGTACGCGCGGGGGGCGGCGAGATCCTCACCGAGACCCCGGTGCTCGGGCTGACCCGTACCGCGAGCGGCTGGGACGTCCGTACCGACTCCCGGGTGATCCCCGCCGACGGCATCGTCCTCGCCGCCCCCGCCTGGTCCGCCTCCACCCTGCTCGCCGCCGAGTCACCGGCCGCCTCCGCCGAACTCGCGGGCGTCGAGTACGCGTCGATGGCCCTGGTCACCATGGCCTTCCGCCGTTCCGACGTGGCCGCCGCCGGAACGCTCGACGGACGCTCCGGATTCCTGGTGCCGCCGGTCGAGGGCCGCACCATCAAGGCCGCCACCTTCTCCAGCCGGAAGTGGCAGTGGGTCGATGACGCGTCCCCCGACCTGTTCCTCCTGCGGACCTCGGTCGGCCGGTACGGCGAGGAGGACCATCTGCACCGCGAGGACGCGGAGATCGTCGACGTGTCGCTCAGCGATCTCGCGGCGGCGACCGGACTGGCCGCCCGGCCGGTGGCCACCGAGGTCACCCGGTGGATCGGCGGACTGCCCCAGTACCCCGTCGGGCACCTCGGCCGGGTCGCCCGCATCCGGGAGGAGGTCGCCAAGCTCCCCGCGCTGCGGGTCTGCGGCGCCGTCTACGACGGAGTCGGCATCCCGGCGTGCATCGCGAGCGCCCACCGGGCCGCGGACGAGATCACGGAGGAGATCACGGGCAGGACCGCAGGGGAGAGCACGGGGGAGATCATCGCCACGCCGACCCTGGTTCAGGGCACAGGGAGCGAGGCGGGACAATAGCCGTATGAGTGCTCCCGAGACTGTGACATCAAGCAAGGGCCCGAACGCCGGCAAGAAGGCGAAGGACCTCAACGACGTCGTCCGCTACACCCTGTGGTCCGTCTTCAAGCTCCGTGACGTGCTGCCCGCGGACACGGACCGCGCCGCGTACTCCGGCGAGGTGCAGGAGCTGTTCGACCAGCTCGCCGCCAAGGACGTCACCGTTCGCGGCACCTACGACGTCTCCGGGCTGCGTGCCGACGCCGACGTCATGATCTGGTGGCACTCCGAGACGGCGGAGGCCCTGCAGGAGGCGTACAACCTCTTCCGGCGCACCCGGCTGGGCCGGAGCCTCACGCCGGTCTGGTCGAACATGGCGCTGCACCGCCCCGCCGAGTTCAACAAGTCGCACGTCCCGGCGTTCCTCGCCGACGAGACGCCGCGCGACTACATCAGCGTGTACCCCTTCGTGCGCTCCTACGACTGGTACCTGCTGCCCGACGAGGACCGCCGCCGCATGCTCGCCGACCACGGCAAGATGGCCCGCGGCTTCCCGGACGTGCGCGCCAACACCGTCGCCTCCTTCTCGCTCGGCGACTACGAGTGGGTGCTGGCCTTCGAGGCCGACGAGCTGCACCGCATCGTCGACCTCATGCGTCATCTGCGGGCCTCAGAGGCGCGGATGCACGTCCGCGAGGAGGTCCCCTTCTACACCGGCCGGCGCAAGTCGGTCGCAGACCTGGTGGCCGGGCTCGCGTAGCGAGCGGGTTCCGACCACCCCAACCCGGAAGATCAGACGGCGGGCACCGCGGCACTGTGTGCCGCCCGCCGTTCCAGCGACACCGGGTTCGGCTCCTGGTGCGGCGCGCAGCCTGCGCGCCGCACCGGCGTCGTTTTACGGGCCCGGGAGCGCGGCCCTGCCAGGACGTGGCCCCGCACCGGTCATGAGCTGCTGCCGCAGCTCGACCCGCCGCCTCCGCAACTGGACCCGCCGCCTCCGCAGCTCGATCCGCCTCCGCAACTGGACCCGCCTCCGCAGCTGGACCCCGAACCGGAACCGCAGCTGGACCCCGAACCGCACCCGCCGCCCCCGCCGCCGTGCCCGGACGAGCCTCCGCACCCGCCACCGCCCGGCGTCGTACCGGCGCACCACGCCGTCGCGACGAGCGGGGCGCCGGAGGAACCCGAGAACTGGTGCGAAGTGGTGGACATAGGGGCCGGCCTGACCCGGGACGCGGCGAGCAGCTGACTCCGCAGCTCGGGATCGGGTACGGCCCGCGGCCCCCCGACCGCCACCAGATGGGCCGGATCGGTCCGGTGCCCGTTGGCTGTGACGTACGTGAAGACGGCCCTGCGGCCCGCTTTGGTGATCCGGTACCGGGAAGCGGCCGCGCAGACGAAGCCGATGACGCTTCCGACGACGAGCGGCAGGAACACCTTCGCGAAGAACGGGAAGTCCGGTCCGCCGACGGACTCCGACGAGGTGAACTCCTGGATGGTCACCGCGATGGAGGCCGGGAGCGCGAGCAGGCAGAGCACCCCCTGCGCCATACCCCAGCGTGCCCGGGCCCGGTTCTCCCCGGGCGTGCCCAGCAGACCGCGCGCCGCCAGCCCGTCGCCGATCTCCTGCACCGCGGCGTGGCGCATCGTCGCGATCCTGAGGGTCCACAGCGCACCGTTCGGGGCCGCGGCGTGCTCCTGGAGCAGGGCCCGTTCCACCGGGTCGTGTGCGAGGTGCCGCTGGACCACGACGATGCCGGGCCCGCCGACGGCCAGTCGGCCGTCCGCGTGCATGGCGGCGAGCGCGGTGTCCACGACCCGGGCAGGGCCGCCGTTCAGGAAGGCCACCTCGAAGAGGTCATGGAGGGGGCCGCCGGGGCCGCGCCCCGCGCGCCGCCCCGCTGCGATCAGCAGCGTCGAGGAGACCGCGACGGCGATCACCATGAGCAGGGCCACGATGCTCGTTGCGGCCATGTCATCGCCCCGCGAGTACGGATCGGGCGGCCCGCGCCAGCCGGGTGGTGCGGCGGGGCGGGCGTGGCGCGGCCCGGTCCTGCCACCAGTACGTCAGCCGGCGACGGGCCGAGTTGTCCGCGGGGCGGCCCGCGACGAGCAGCTGCTCCGCGAAGTCCAGCGCGTCGCGCCGGTAACCGGCGGACATCGGACGGGCCCTGGCGTACGCGAGGAACGCGTCCCGGTAGTCAGGGCCCAGGATCTCCGGGAGTTCGGGTGCCACCTTGGCGACGACATCGGCACGCTTGGCGGCCAGCGCCCGGCTCTGCACCCCGAGCCGCCGGTGGTCGAAGCCCTCCGGTACGGGGGCGCCCGCGACCAGCGCGGAGAGCAGCGAGGCCTGCGCCACCGCGACCCGGTCCCGGACGGCGTCAGGACCGGCGGGCCCGCTCGCCGGGAGCGGAGCCGGAGCCGTAGCCAGGGCGGTCGGCGGTTCAGCGGACCTTGGGGCCGCCCCGGCCCGGCCCGCGTCGAGCGTGGCCCGGATCGCGTCCAGCTCGCCCGCCAGCTCGGCGGCCGGCGGGAAGTCGTCGTCGCGCTCCAGCAGGACCCCGGGTGGGCTGACCCGGGAGCGCAGCTCGGCCAGGACGTCGAGGACCGGTGCGGTGACCGGGTGGGCGTGCGTGTCGTGCCAGACGCCGTCCTTCTCGACGCCGCCCGCCACATGCACGTACGCGATGGCCTCCACCGGCAGCTCGTCCAGGGCCGTGGCCGGGTCCTCGCCCCGGTTGACGTGGTTGGTGTGCAGGTTGGCCACGTCGATGAGCAGCCCGACCCCCGTGCGCTCGACCAGCTCGGCCAGGAACTGGCCCTCGGTCAGCTCCTCGTCCGGCCAGCAGATCAGCGCCGCGATGTTCTCCAGGGCCAGCGGCACCGGCAGTGAGTCCTGAGCGATCCGCACGTTCTCGCACAGCACGTCCAGCGCGGCCCAGGTGCGCGGCACGGGCAGCAGGTGCCCCGCCTCCAGCACGGGGGAGGCGGTGCGCGCTCCTCCCGCCCGTACGAACGCGATGTGCTCGGTCACCAGCGGCGTGCCCAGCAGCGCGGCCCGCTCCGCGAGGGCGGTGAGCCGGCCGGGGTCCGGGCGCTCCGCCCCGCCGAGCCCGAGCGAGACCCCGTGCGGCACCACGGTCACACCGCGCTCCCGCAACCGCGTCAGGGAGGCCGGCAGATGGTCGGCGCAGAGGTTCTCCGCGACCGCCTCCACCCAGTCGATCCCCGGCAGCGCCTCCACCTCGTCGGCGATCTCCGGCCGCCAGCCAATCCCGATACCCAGCTTCATGGTGTCCCCCCACTGCTCCACTCCGTGCAGGTGTCATGGCCCCGGCACACGGCGGTGAATCCAGGAAGAGAGACGTTCAGAGCTGGATTTGAGGTTCCCGGAGCCCGCGAGTCTCCGCGCGAGCCTGCCGCCCAGGTGTCTAGGGAGTGCATGCCAGACACCGCCGGCCGGACGGGACTTTACGGACACGACCTATGGCCGGGGCAGCGCCGGAAGGGAGCCGACGCGGTGGGCGCCCTCGGCCACCACGGTCTTCCCGGGGGCGATCTCGGTGAATCCGGCGTCCTCCACCACCGGCAGCCCGCTCACCGCGAGTTCCCGCCAGCGGTCCTCGGCCGCCGTGGCGACCGACAGCGGGAAGCCCGCCTCGCGCCACGCCGTGCGCTCCGGCTCGGAGAGATCCCACCAGGCGAGCTGCGCCCCGTGCCCGACCTGCGCCATCTCCTTGCCCGCCGACATGTCGAGCTCCGGGTTCAGCCAGAGCACCGGACCGGCGTGATCGGGCGCGGCGGGCGGCTCCGGGTCGTCCAGCTCCGTCCCGGAGACCTGGAGCTTGGCGAGCTCCTTGGGCCAGCCGTCCAGCGGCACCGGTGGGAACACCCGCACCTCGGCGCCCTCCCCGGTGACCGTGATCCCGGGCAGCGCGCAGGCCTTGCGCCACTCCGCGCCGCGCGCCCGGCGCACCACCTTGCGGATCCGGGCGTCCTGCCAGTCCCGCATCGCCTGCGCCCACTCGCCCTCGCCCACGGAGCGCTCGTCGGAGAGCATCACCAGCACCGCGCGGGCCGCCGTGCGCAGGGCGTCGGTGCGGGCCGGGGGAGCCGCCTTCTCGATGTGGACGACCAGCGGGAGTACGTACTGCTGTGCTTCGTCCCGGTTCGTCCGCTCGGGGCGGAAGGGGCTGTCCGCAGGCAGGCCGGCGGTCTCGGACGGGGATACGGGGGTGTCGTTGCTGCTCACCCGTCCAGTCTGCCAGTCGCCCGGAAACCGGCTCTTGGCGGAATGAATCCCTCCGCGCGAGGATGCACCGCATGAAGAGCGATCTATTCTCCAGCGAGCACATGGCGGAGCAGGCAACCGCCCCCGGAATGACCCTGCAGAACGCCAAATCGATCAAGTACGCGGTCAGCGGCGAGATGCACGCACGCCAGGGGGCGATGATCGCCTTCCGCGGCGATCTCCAGTTCGAACGCAAGGGGCAGGGCCTCGGCGGCATGCTCAAGCGTGCCGTCACGGGCGAGGGCCTGCCGCTGATGGTGGTGCGCGGCCAGGGCGAGGCGTGGTTCGCGCACGAGGCGGCCAACTGCTTCATCGTGGAGATGGAGCAGGGCGACGTCCTCACCATCAACGGCCGCAACGTCCTGTGCTTCGACGCCACACTCGGCTACGAGATCAAGACGGTGAAGGGCGCCGGGATGACCGGCGGCGGCCTCTTCAACAGCGTCTTCACCGGGTACGGAAAGCTCGGCCTGATGTGCGAGGGCAACCCCATCGTGATCCCCGTCACGCCGCAGCAGCCGGTGTTCGTCGACACGGACGCGGTCGTCGGCTGGAGCGCCCACCTGACCACCTCGCTGCACCGCTCGCAGAGCGTCGGCTCGATGCTGCGCGGCGGTTCCGGCGAAGCGGTCCAGCTGCGTCTTGACGGCGAGGGGTTCGTGATCGTACGGCCCAGCGAGGTCAAGCCGGAGAAGGCGTCCGCCAACTGAGTACGGACATCCTGCGGCTGCGCGGAGTGGGCCGCCGGTACGGACTGGCGGGCCCCTGGGTGCTGCGCGGGGTCGATCTCGCCCTGCCTGCGCGCGCCCTGGTCCGGATCGAGGGGGCCAACGGCACCGGCAAGTCCACCCTGCTGCGGCTCCTCGCCCGCATCGACGCCCCCACCGAGGGCCGGATCTCCGGCGACCGGCCGCGCACGGCGTACGTCCCCGAGCGGTTCCCGGCGGCACTGCCCTTCACCGCCGCCGGGTACCTCGTCCACCTCGGCCGCGTCCACGGGCTGCGCACGGCGGAGGCGGCGGCGCGCGCGGAGGCGTGGCTGACCCGCTTCGGCGCGGCCGGCCACGCCCGCACCCCGCTGGCGGAGCTGTCCAAGGGCACCAGCCAGAAGGTCGCCGTCGCGCAGGCGCTGCTCGCGGAGCCGGAGCTGCTGGTGCTGGACGAGGCCTGGACCGGCCTGGACACCGCGGCCCGCCAGGAATTGGACCGGGCCGTCGCCGAGCGGGTCGCCGCGGGGGCCACCGTCGTCTTCGTCGACCACGACCTGCGCCGGCTCGCGGGCGCCGCCGGCCACACGTTCCGCGTCGAGGGGCGCGGGCTGGTCGCGGTACCCCGCGCACCGGCCGGGACGAACCCCGGCCCCCGGGTACGGATCGACGCCGTGGGCCCGCCGGGCAGCCCGCTCCCCGCCGGACTGCCCGGAGACCCCGAACAGGCGCAGCGCGAGGACGGCATGCTGCGCCTGACGGTGACCGCCGCGTACTCCGACGCGCTGCTGAGCGCGCTGCTCGCGGCCCGCCCGCCCTGGCACATCCGCCGGCTCACGCCACTGCCCGAAGATGCCGGTACCGCACGGCCCCCGGCCCAGGCATCCGCCGACTCCACCGCCCCCGGCGAGGCGCCATGACCGCGCTCGTCCGCTACCAGGCCGCTCTGCTGCTCCGCTCGCAGCACTGGCTCGCGCCGGTGCTCCTGTACCTGGCCTTCCTCGGCATCGGTATCCGCCCTGGGCAGCCCGTGCTGGACTCGCTCGGCTACGCCGCGGCCGGGCTGCTGCCCGTCACCGCGTGGCTCGTGCGGATCTGCGTAGGCCAGGAACCACCCGCCGCCCGGACCGTCGTCGCCGCGGCGGCCGGCGGGCAGCCGCGGGCCCATCTGGCGGCGCTGCTCGCGGCGCTGGGGTGCGCCGGGCTGCTCGGCACGGCGGCGACCGCGGCCGTGCTGCTGATCAGCGATCCGGCCGACGCCCGCCACACCGTCCGGGTCCCGCTGCCGTCCGCCGGGCTGGCCGGGCTCCTCGCGGCCGGCTGCTGCGTCCTGCTGGGGGCCGCGGTCGGGGCGCTGTGCACCCGTCCGCTGCTGCACCGGCGCGGCTGGTCCGTCGCCGCGACCGTGCTCGCCGCGCTGCTGGCCCTGGTGACCGGTGGATCGCCCGCGAAGTACGCGGTGACGGGGCTGGTCACCGGCTCGCTCACCGGCACCGTCCACGTGCCGGTCCTCCCCTTCGCCGGTGCCGCGGCCGTCGCGGCGGCGGCGCTCGCACTCGCCTGCAGGCTCACTTCCGTACGCGGCTGAGTAGGCTCCTGCCATGGACCGGAGCGCGCAGGACGAGGTGGACGAGAGCGTGGACGAGCCGGACAACGGGCCGCCGTTCGCGGAGTGTGTGCTGTGCCGGAAGCCGACCGAGTACGCCGAGTCGGTCAAGGGGATCACGCTCTGCCCGGTCTGCGAATGGCAGGAGGCCCAGCGCACGGCCTGCTCGGGCTGACGCCCCGGCCGGGGCTGATGCTCAGCCGCGCATCAGCGCGGACACCTTCACGAAGCGGTATCCGCGCTTCCGGAGCTCCGGCACCACCTGGTTGACCGCCTGGTCGGTGACCGGCGCCGCGCTGCGGGTGCAGTGCATGACCACCAGCGAACCGGGCTTCACACCGTCGAGGACCTGCTCCGCCACCGCGTCCGCGTCCGTCGCGAAGGCGTCGCCGCTGACGACGTCCCACTGCACCGCCGTCACCTTCTCCGCCGCGAGCGCGCGCAGCGAGGCATCGTCGTAGCAGCCGCCGGGGAAGCGGAAGTACGGCACCACATTGCGGGCGCCGGTCTTCCGGATCGCGCCGAAGGCCCGCTCCACCTCGCCGCCGATCTCGTCGGACCCCATCGTCGGCAGCCCGTAGCAGGGCGACGTGAAGGCGTAGTGGCTGTACGAGTGGTTGGCGATCTCGAAGAGCGGGTCCGTGCCGATGGAGCGGGCCTGCGAGGGGTACTCCTCGGCCCAGCGGCCGGTCATGAAGACCGTCGCGGGCACCTTCAGCCGGCGCAGCAGGGCGATCAGCTCCGGGTTGTCGAAGTGCTCGCCCCCGGCCGCGCGGGGGCCCTCGTCGGCCGTCATATCGGCGTCGAAGGTGAGCGCGACGACCTTGTCGGCGCTCTTCGGGCCCCGTTCGAGGACGCGGGCCAGGGCCGCCGGGCCCGGCGCCATGGTGGGCGGCTTCGCGGTGGCGGGGGGAGCGCTTGAGGGGGCTTTCGAAGGAGCGGCCAGGGCGGCCGCCGGCCGGTCGCCCGAGGAGCCCCCCGAGGTGCTCGCGCAGCCGGCGAGGGCGCTTCCGAGCACCACTCCCAGAACGGTCAAAGCGGTCATTCTTCGTACAGAAGATGTCATTATCGGAAAATAACTGATCAACCGTCACCGGCTCTTCCATGGCGCCCCCGCGCCGCGAAGCGGCCCCCGGACGGCGGCGGGCCGGACCGCCGCCGTCCGGGGTGACTCAGCCGGTCAGCGCCACGGCCCCGTCACGGCGAACGTCGTGCCGGGGGTGTAGCAGTTCATGAACATCGTCCGGTAGTCGGGGGAGAACGTGACCCCGGCGAACTCGCCCCACTCCGGCTTCTCGGGCGTTCCGATGTTCTGCCGGCCGCGCGCCATCGCGTACACCTCACCGCGCCTGGTCAGGCCGAACACGTGCTGGGCGCCACCGCCGTCCTCGCACACCATCAGTCCGCCGTCGGACGCCAGACAGATGTTGTCCGGGGACTCGCCGGGCAGCTGGATGTCCGTACCCGGTCCGAAGACGATGACCAGGGTCAGCCGGCGCCGCTGCGGCTCGTACCGCCACACCTGTCCGAAGTGGTCGGCGGCCGATCCCTCCGAGCTGTGGGCGAAGCTGGAGACGAAGTAGACGCAGGTGCCGCCCCAGTAGCAGCCCTCCAGCTTCTGGCCGTGGGTGATCCCCTTCGGCCCGAAGTCCTGGAACCGGATGGGTGTCTGTGCGGCCAGTGGATCCGGTACGGGGACCCACTCGATGCCCTCGAAGCTCGTACCGGTCTCCTGCACCGCCGACAGGTCGGGAACGCCCGGCACCCGCATGGCCTCCAGCCGGCCGCCGGCCCGGAGCGAGCCCGTGCCGCCCAGCGGTTTCTCCGGCAGGAAGCGGTAGAAGAGCCCGAACGGCTTGTCGAACGCGTCCTCGGTCTCGTACACGACGCCGCTCCGCGGATCGATCGCGATCGCCTCGTGCTGGAAGCGGCCCATCGCGGTCAGCGGTACGGCTCCGGTGCGGTGCGGGTCGGCGCCGTCCACCTCGAAGATGTAGCCGTGGTCCTTGGTGTAGCCGTTGGTGCCGGCCTTGTCCTCGGTCTCCTCGCAGGTCAGCCAGGTGTCCCAAGGGGTGCGCCCGCCCGCGCAGTTGACCGCCGTGCCGGCGATGGCGACGCGCTCGGAGCGGACGTGGCCGTCGCCGTCGAGCTCCAGGGCCGTGCAGCCGCCCTTGCCCATCGGGTCGTAGGTGAGGCCTTCGACGACCGGCACGGCGATCGCCGCGTCGGCCCGGTTCTCGTGGTTGCGCACCAGCCGGACGTGTCCGCGCCGGCCGGCGAACGCGGCCATGCCGTCGCAATGGCTGGGGACCGGGCCCTCGCCGGAGCGCAGCGGGTCGCCCTCGCGGGAGAGCACCCGGTAGCGGAAACCTTTCGGCAGATCGAGCAGTCCGTCGGGGTCGGGCATCAGCGGGCCGTAGCCGGCGTGGCCGCGGGCGGCGGAGGTACCCGCGAAGAGTTCGGTGAACACCCCGGCGAAGGCGACCGTGGCGACGGCGGCGCCGGTGCCTGCCAGGACCTGACGTCGTGACGCGGGCTGTTGTGCTGCTGCGGATGACATGAGGCAACTTCCTGTGGGGGACAGGAGCAGTGACCCGCACGTGTGTACCACGCGTAACACCGCGCGGGAACCATGCGGGCCACCGGCCTCAGCTGTGTCCGATAAGCGTCCCGGGCCGCGGACGGCCCGGGACGTCACTCAGAGGCTGTCGGGTGGCCTCTCAGGCGAGCGACGCGCTCAGCGTGATCGTCGTGCCCGTCAGCGCCTGGCTCACCGGGCAGTTCGCCTTCGCGTCCTCGGCCGCCTTGACGAAGCCCGCCTCGTCGAGACCGGGCACCTCGCCCTCGACGGTGAGGTGGATGCCCGTGATGCCGGTGCCCGGCTGGAAGGTGACCTCGGCCTGGGTGTTCAGCCGGGTGGGAGGGGTGCCGGCCGTGGCCAGACCGTTGGACAGCGCCATCGAGAAGCAGCTGGAGTGCGCCGCCGCGATGAGCTCCTCCGGGCTGGTCTTGCCGTTCGCCTTCTCCGCGCGGGACGGCCAGGAGACCGGGTACTCCCCGATGCCCGAGGAATCGAGGGTGACGACGCCCTTGCCCTCGATCAGGTTGCCTTCCCAGACCGTGTGCGCCTGACGCGTGGTAGCCATGCTGGATCCCTTCGAACGGAATGCGCGGTTGTACGGGGATGGCGGGGCACTCCGTCGTGCCCGGCCGGTGTTACGCCCCCGAACCTACTGCGCCACCAGTCCCTTTGCGTCACGCGCCAGTGCCGTCAGCCTGGAGATCGCCCGGAAGTACTTCTTCCGGTACCCCCCGTTCAGCATCTCCTCACTGAACAGCCGGTCGAACGGCAGCCCGGCGGCGAGGACCGGAACCTCCCGGTCGTACAGCCGGTCCGCGAGCACCACGAGCCGCAGCGCGGTCGACTGGTCGGGCACCGGCTGCACCTCGGTGAGGCACACCGCCCGCAGACCGTCCGTCAGCGCGCCGTAGCGGCTCGGGTGGACGCGGGCCAGATGGTCGAGCAGCGTGGGGAAGTCGTCCAGGCTGGCGCCCTCCGTCGCGTACGCGGCCCGGGTGACCTGCTCCTCGGAGAACGGCGGCGGGGCGTCGGGCAGACCGCGGTGCCGGTAGTCCTCGCCGTCGATGCGCAGCGGGCGGAAGTGCGAGGAGAGCCCCTGGATCTCACGCAGGAAGTCGGCAGCGGCGAACCGGCCCTCGCCGAGCTTGCCCGGCAGCGTGTTGGAGGTCGCGGCCAGCGCCACCCCCGCCTCGACCAGCCGGCTCAGCAGCGAGGAGACCAGCACCGTGTCGCCCGGGTCGTCGAGCTCGAACTCGTCGATGCACAGCAGCCGGTGCCCGCTCAGCGTCCGCACGGTCTGCTGGAAGCCCAGCGCGCCCACCAGGTTGGTCAGCTCGACGAACGTCCCGAACGCCTTGAGGGACGGGGCCGCGGGCGTGGCGTGCCAGAGCGAGGCGAGCAGATGGGTCTTGCCGACGCCGTAGCCGCCGTCGAGGTAGACCCCGCGCGAGCTGCTGGGCGCCGCCGGCTTCTTCCCGAACCACTTGCGCTTACCGGAACCGCTGGCGTGCGCCCCGCCCAGCCCGGCGGCGAAGTCGCTCAGGACCTCGACCGCCTCGACCTGGCTCGGCTGGTTCGGGTCGGGGACGTACGTATCGAAGCGCACCGTATCGAAGCGCGGCGGCGGCACCATCTCCGCGACCAGCCGGTCGGCGGGGACGTGTGGTTCGAGGGCGCACAGGGACAGCGGGGCCGTTTCGGCTATGGGGCTGGGCCCCGGCACGGCGTGGGAGGACGACACAACCGTCTACCTTACGGGCGTGCCAGACTGCCTGACATGCGACGCCTGTTCCCTGTGACGGACCTGACAGCGGCTGAGGACCTGGGCGAGTGGAGCCTGGACGCCCTCGCCGACGCCTACGCCTACCCCGGCACGGAGGGCCCCTGGCTGCGCGCCAACATGGTGTCGACGCTCGACGGGGCCGCCCAGCACGACGGCCGCTCGCAGCCGATCTCCTGCCCGAGCGACATGCGGATCTTCGGCACCCTGCGGGGGCTCGCGGACGTGGTGATCGCGGGCGCGGAGACCGTACGGCTGGAGGGGTACCGGCCCGCCCGCGCCCGGGAGGCCTTCGCGGCCCGGCGGGAGGCGGCCGGTCAGGGGCCCGCACCGGCCGTCGCCGTGGTGAGCGGCAGCCTGGACCTGGACTTCTCGCTCCCGCTCTTCGTCTCGCCGCTGGTCCCGACGCTCGTGCTGACCGGTGCGGGGGCGCCGCCGGACCGGATCGCGGCGGCCCGCCGGGCGGGCGCGGAGGTGGTCGTCGCGGGGGAGGGCTCCCGGGTGGACCCCGCCAGAGCCGTACGGGAGCTGGCCGGCCTGGGCCACCGGCGGCTGCTGACGGAGGGCGGGCCGCGGCTGCTCGGTCAGTTCGTGGCGGCGGGCGTGCTGGACGAGATGTGTCTGACGCTGGCGCCGATGCTGACCGCCGGGGACGCGCAGCGGATCGCGGGCGGCCCGGCGGTGGCTGTGCCGGAACGATTCGCCCTGGCATCGGTGCTGGAAGAGGCCGGGTTCCTCTTCTCTCGGTACCGTCGGATCTGACAATCAGCGGAATATACCGTTCCGGTTAGCGTTCGGTGGGCAGAATGGAACGCGGACCCCGTGCGAGCACGGGGAAGGATGGTTTCAGCAGTGGCCGGAGACGGTCACTGAAGCAGAAGGGCGCCTGTGGTGTTCACCAGCGTTTTGATGATCGAGAAGCCCCTCACTTCCGAGGACGTCGAGTTCGTCACCACCCTGCACGGGGAGGAGCAGATCTCCTTCGTCGTGCTGATGCAGCCACGAGGCGACCAGGCGGATGTGCTGTTGCGGGCCATCGACGACCTGGCGATGGGCGAACTGAAGGAAGCGGCCCGTGAGAGCGAGGAACCGGAGGGCAGGAACGCCAGGGAGTCCGCCGAACTCGCGCTCGAAGTGTCCCTGGAGGCCCTGCGCCAGTCGGGCTCGGAAGCCGTCGGACAAGTGATCGAGACCCATCCCCTGGACAAGCTCACGTCCGTGGTCGAGGAGTCGGAGGCCGACGAGGTCATCGTGCTGACCGCGCCGCACTACGTCGAGGAGTTCTTCCACCGCGACTGGGCGTCCCGCGCCCGGCACAAGGTCGGCGTACCGGTGCTCAAGCTCTTCGCGCACAGCGAATAGGCTGGGTGGCCCCAACCCGTACCGACCCTGGGAGACACACGCATGGCACCCGGTATTCCTGCCGCCATGGAACGGCCGCACTTCATCGGCATCGGCGGCGCCGGAATGTCGGGCATCGCGAAGATCCTCACCAGGCGCGGCGCGAAGGTCGCGGGCAGCGACTCCAAGGAGTCGCCCACCGCAGAGGCGCTGCGCGCGCTGGGGGCGACCGTCCACATCGGGCACGCCGCCGGGCACCTGGCGGACGACGCCACCTGCGTGGTCGTCTCCAGTGCCATCCGCGCCGACAATCCGGAGCTGGTGCGCGCCGGGGAGCTCTCGATCCCCGTCGTGCACCGCTCCGACGCGCTCGCCTCGCTGATGGAGGGGCTGCGGGCCATCGCCGTCGCGGGCACCCACGGCAAGACGACCACCACGTCGATGCTGGCCGTCGCCCTGACCGAGCTGGGCCTCGACCCCTCGTACGCGATCGGCGGCGACCTCGCCGGACCCGGTACCAACGCCACGCACGGCGAGGGCGAGATCTTCGTCGCCGAGGCCGACGAGAGCGACCGCAGCTTCCAGAAGTACGACCCCGAGGTCGCGATCGTCCTCAACGCCGAGCTGGACCACCACGCGAACTACGCCTCGATGGACGAGATCTACGACTCCTTCGAGACCTTCGTCGGCAAGATCGTCCCCGACGGCACCCTGGTGATCTCCGCCGACCAGGCCGGCGCCGTCGAGCTGACCCGCCGGGTGCGCGACCAGTCGGCGCTCAAGGTCGTCACCTACGGTGAGGCCGCGACCGCCGACGTACGCGTCCAGAAGATCAACCAGCGCGGCCTGACCAGCGAGGTCACCGTCGTCCTGAACGGGAAGTACCTCACCTTCACCGTCTCCGTCCCCGGCCGCCACTACGCGCTCAACGCCGTGGCCGCCCTCGCCGCCGGCGTCGCCCTCGGCATCCCGGCGCACAACCTGGCCTCGGCCCTCGGCAAGTACACCGGCGTCAAGCGCCGCCTCCAGCTCAAGGGCGAGGCGGCCGGCGTCCAGGTCATCGACAGCTACGCGCACCACCCCACCGAGATGACCGCCGACCTCGAAGCGATGCGCGGCGCCGCCTCCGACGCCCGCCTCCTGGTCGTCTTCCAGCCCCACCTCTTCTCCCGCACCCAGGAGCTCGGCACCGAGATGGGGCAGGCCCTCGCGCTCGCCGACGCCTCCGTGGTGCTGGACATCTACCCGGCCCGCGAGGACCCGATCCCCGGCATCACCAGCACCCTGATCATCGACGCCGCACGGGCGGCCGGGGCCGACGTCACCGCCGTCCACGACAAGGCCGCGGTCCCCGGGGCCGTCGCGGGAATGGCGAAGCCCGGCGATCTCGTTCTCACCATGGGAGCGGGCGACGTCACCGACCTCGGCCCGCAGATCCTGGACCACCTGTCGAGCTGAGGGAGCCACCGTGCCGTACGACATCGACAAGCCCGACGAGGAGTGGCGGGCGGAACTGTCCCCCGCCGAGTACGCGGTGCTGCGCCAGGCCGGCACCGAGCCCGCCTTCGTCGGCGAGTACACCGACACCAAGACGACGGGCGTCTACTCCTGCCGCGCCTGTGACGCGGAGCTGTTCCGCTCCGACACCAAATTCGAGTCGCACTGCGGCTGGCCGTCCTTCTACGACCCGAAGGACAGCGACGCGGTCGAACTGATCCAGGACCGCACCCACGGCATGGTCCGCACCGAGGTCCGCTGCGCCCGCTGCGGCTCGCACCTGGGCCACGTCTTCGAGGGCGAGGGCTACCCGACCCCCACGGACCAGCGGTACTGCATCAACTCGATCTCGCTGCGGCTCACGCCGGACGGCAGCTGAGCCGAGGCGCGGGTCAGGCCTGCGCCCGAGCCACCGCTGATGCCCCGGCGCGGGGCATCAGCAGGGTGGCCACGAGCGAGACGGCCGCCCACGCTCCCGCACCGGCGGCGAGCGCGAGACTTACGGAGACATCGCCCCCGGCGGCCAGCAGACCGGCCAGCACCACGCCGGCGAGCAGGCCGGTGGCCGTGCCGGCCGCCGTGTGCCACGGTGCCCTGCGGACCACCGCCCCGACCGCCTTGCGCAGTCCCAGACCGGCGAAGAACAGCGCGGGGACGCCGAACACGCCGGACAGCAGCGCTGTCCACCACGGCGACGGCGGCCAGAACAGCAGGAACACGACGGCGAGCACGGTGCAGAGCATCGCCATGAGGACCAGGCCCGTGTCCGCGGGCGTCTTGTCGTCCGGTGCGACGGTCGGCGCCCCCATGTAGGCAGCCGCCATGGCGACCAGGAAGACCAGTACGCACAGGGACAGGGTCCAGACCGGGGACCAGCCGGTCAGCAGGGCGAACTGGGGCCAGACGGCGCCGGCGGCGAGCAGCCCGCTCCAGGCCGACACCCGTCCGGCTCCGGGCATCGTCTGCGCGACGGCGCGCGCGGGCGCGGGGTCCGGCTCGGTGACCGCGGCGGGCTGCGGAATGGCCTGCGGCGGTTCCGGTTCCGGCTCCGGTGTGCGCGGGGGCCCGGCCACCGGTGCGCGAGGCGCGTCGACCGTCGGGGCGGCGGCGAGGTCCCGGACCCCGGGGATGATGCCCGGAGGTTCGTCCCCGGGGCCGTCCAGCACAGCGCGCAGGCGCTCGGACACCGCGTCCGCCGTGGCGGGCCGATCGTCCGGGTCCTTGTGCAGCAGGGAGACGACCAGCCGGTCGAGGGCGTCCGGAACACCGGGGCGCAGGCTCCGCACCGGTTCCGGCGTCCCGTTGAGGTGCTGGGCCAGTACCGACCACCCCGCTCCCTCGAAGGGCGGTCTGCCCGCGAGGAGTTCGTACAGCAGGCAGCCCAGCGAGTAGAGGTCGCTGCGCCCGTCGAGAGTCCGGTCGCCGCGTACTTGCTCCGGTGACATGTAGGCGGGTGTGCCGATCGTCGCGCCGGTGCCCGTGAGCCCGGTCCCGGACTCCTCGACCAGCCGCGCGATGCCGAAGTCGCAGATCTTCAGGTCGTGTTCGCCGTCCCCGTACACCATGACGTTCGCCGGTTTGATGTCCCGGTGGACCACGCCCGCGCGGTGGGCGGCCGCGAGGCCCGAGCAGATCTGGAGCCCCCAGGCCACCACCGACTCGACGCTCCGCTGTTCCGTGGCGGTGAAGGAGGCCATGGAGCGGCCGGGGACCAGCTCCATGACCAGGAAGAGCACCTGATGTCCCGCGACGGCCGCCTCGCCGTGGTCGTGAATGGTCACGATGCGAGGGTGGGTCAGACGCGCGGTGGCCCGTGCCTCCTGGCGGAACCGGGCGGCCGACTGGCTGGTCGTGAGAGGGCTCTGGGTGATGACCTTGACGGCAACGTCACGGTCGAGCCGTGAGTCGACCGCCCTCCACACCTGGCCCATACCGCCGGCCCCGAGCATCTCCACCAGCCGGTAGCGGCTTTCGAGCACCTCTCCACGCACCGAGCGCCCCCTTCGATCGTCGTGTCCGGGGCGTCGCGACCCGGCGTGCCCCTCCAGGGGCAGAAGCCTACGCAGCGACCGGGCCGGAAGACCGCCGGGCCGGAGAGATCCTCCAACGCGAGGCTCAGGCTTCGTCGGTCTCCGGCTTCAGCAGCGGGTGCACCACGCCGGGGAAGACCCGGGCCCGCACGACCTCCTCGGCCGAACCGCCCTGGATCACCGTCTCCGCCACACCCCAGGGCCGCCCCGGCAGCTCCACGAGCAGCGTGTACGAGGCCGGGCAGCCGGTGCACTCGTACCGGTCGACCCAGGTCTCCACCTCGGTGGCGCTTCCCGGGTACCGCGCCACGTGCCGGTGCCGGGCGTGGCACCGCTCGCACGTCTCGCCGGGCTCGCACGTGCCGCCGCACGGGCACGGCACGTCGAGGGATTCGGCCGGGCGCCACCGCTGGGTGACGACGGCCTCACGCGTGGCGCCCATGTCCTTCATCGCCTTGAGGTTGCGGGCGGCCACGTTGTACGACTCACCGGTCGCGGCCATCCGGTCCCGGATCACGTCCTTGCGCCCGCGGTTCGTCGTCATCTGTTCCTCCTGGGGGTTCACGCAGCCCGCCAGATGGCCCACGAGATCGGTAGGCCCCAGGTTACCGGGCGCGGTGGGGCGCCCGCGACACTCCGGGGCCCGCCCGCGTCCGGCGGACGTCAGCCCCGCCGGACCCGGCCCGCGAGCCGCCTGCCCAGTCGGCCCAGGGTGCCCTGGCTCCGGCGGTTCCAGTCCCGGAAGGCCTCCGCCCGGCCGCTGCTGCCGGAGCGCCCGACGGCCTCCTCCACGGCCGCGACCCCGTCGGCGGACAGCGCGCGCACGGCGGGGCGCAGCACCTCCTCCAGCAGGGCGGCGGTGGTCCGGCTCCAGTCGGCCCCGGCGTGCGGGTGGGCCGTCCAGACGGCGAAGCAGCCGGCCGCGTAGCCGGGGTCCGCCGCCAGCCTGGCCCGGACGTCGGGGCCGTGCGCGGCCCGGTCGTACGCGGCGATGAGGTCCGCGTCGGCGCTGTGCGCGAGGGCGTACTGCTCGGCCTCCGGCCCGTCCGGGGCGAGCAGCCGCCCGGCCAGGGCGCCGAACGCGTGGCCGAGCACTCCCGGCTCCACCGGCTCCGCGCCCGGCCGCAGCGCGCGGACCCGCTGTGCCCACTCCGGCTCGGCCTCGCCGGAGCGCAGCTCGCGGGCGAAGTCCAGCAGCAGCAGGGCCCCGCGCTCCCGGCCCGTGATCTCCTGCGGGAAGCCGCGCAGCAGGTCGTGGGCGAGCTGGGGCGCCTCCTCCTCTTCCGCGGGGGCGTTCAGCGCGGCGGCGACCAGGTGCGACCAGGTGCCGGCCGTCCGGTGGGAGTCAGAGGTCGCGGCCTCCAGCAGCAGCCGGGCCTCCGCCACCGTCGGAGCGTCCTCCTCCCACACCAGGCCCACGGCCGTCCGCAGGACCAGCGGCTCCGCGAACGGCGACATCCCGGCGGCCCGCAGCACCCGCTGCACCGCGCCCACCCGGTCGTCGCCGCAGCCCGCCTTGGCCTCGGGCGCCTCCGCGCACATCCGCAGGTGCGGCAGCAGCTGCGTACCGGTGAACGGCAGCGCCACCCGGCCCAGCAGCCGCTCCGCCCCGGCCGGGTCCTCCGGTGCGATCCGGTCCAGCGCGCCGAGCAGCGCCGTACGCACGTCGAACTGCTCGTCCATCAGCTCCAGCAGCGCGGGCGCCCAGCCGGGGGAGTCCGGCGCGGCCGCGTCCCGGGTGTCCGCGAGGAGGCCGGACGCCAGCCGCCGCACGACACCGGGCAGCAGCTCCGCGCAGTCCACCCCGAGCAGCCGGGCCACCCGGAGCAGCTGCACGGTGCGGGCCACGTCCTGACCGGCCCCCGGGCCGCTCAGCTCGGTGACGATCTCCGGGCCGAGCACCGCGGCGACGGCCTCGCCCTGCGGACCGCTGAAGGCCGTGCGGCCGGGCAGCTCCACCGAACCGTTCCCGCCCCGTACCGCCTCCGTCACCAGCATCGCGGCCAGCGGGGCCGTGGTCGTCGCGGGGGAGCGGCCGTCCAGCGCGGCGAACAGCCGCCCCGCGGCGTCGAACTCGGCCCCGGTGCGGTCGTCCACCCCTGCCGCGGTCAGCGCGTCGACGAGCTGCCGGGTGCGCTTCGCGTCCAGCGCGTACGGGCGCTCGGCCGCCCAGCCGGCGGCTGCGGCACGGCCGCACGGGCCCAGCGCGATGCCCGCGCACAGGGCCGTCACCGCGACCGGGCCGGCCGCGAACGGCTCGCCGGGCAGCTCGGCCGCCTCCCGGAACAGCTCCGGGGTGCGGCTCCGCCAGATCCGGGCCGCGGTCTCGGCCCATGCGTCGTCCACCGTCCCCTCCGGGCGCGGACCGGTGCAGGTGTGCACCCGGAACCCGGGCCCCGACAGCTCGTGCGCGTCCTGCGGCAGTACGCCGACGACGCGCTGCGGGGCGCGCTCCGGGTGGCGGGTGTACGTGGTGAAGGTCAGCCGCTCGGCGCTCGAAGGCGGCAGGACGGCGGCGGCCAGCGCGATCCACCGGGCCACGTCCGCGCTCTGCCGCTCGACGAGCACGACCTTCACGGGCTCGGCGGACCCGTCCGGCTCGCTCAGCCGCCGCAGGTCGGCCAGCACGCCCGCGAGCCAGGGGCCGCGCGAGACGGCGAAGTCGTTGAGCCCCTCACGGTCGGCGGCGCGGCCCGTCGCGACGGACAGGGCGGTGACGGGGTCGACCGCGGGCACCCGGTCCGGGGTCGCGGCGGCCCAGCGGGCGGAGCGGCAGGCGGTGATCGGGAGCATCCCGCCCGGCAGCCGGGTACCGGCGGGGAGGTGGACCGCGTGGGCGTGGAAGCGCAGCGAGGACAGCTGCGCGGTGCGCACCGGCACGGTCCTGGCCAGCAGATGGCTGCCGTCGGACAGCGCGCTGAAGCTGAACGACTCGGGCAGCGCGCGCAACGCGTTCTCGGTGACCTGGCGGGCGGTGCCGGCCGGCGGCTCGTACGCGAGGAGCGGACCGGCCTCGGTGAGCGCTGCCGAGGGTATCGCCGCGTCAACCGCCGTGAAACGGGCGGGTATCTCCGCGTCCTCGCCGCTCTCGGGTCCGGCCCCGGCCGTTGCGGAGGTGTAGTGCAACTGCGCGAGGCTCATGCGTCGGCTCTCTTCGTCCCTGCCATGAAGGTCCCCTGCCACCCGCACCCGCCGTCCGTGGTGGCAGAGCCGACCCGGCAGAGCGACGACCCCGGCGGGGAGAGTTCCGCAGTCGCTGGGGCGACGCTATCAAGTACCCGCGTGCGCTTGCGGCGAGAAGCCGGGGCGGGCGTGGCGGCCTTGTACCCGATGGCAAGCCCTCGCCAGGCTGGAACAATGATTCTTCCCTTCACCCACGACGGTGAGACCGGCAGCGTGACCATAGACGTTGAGCAGGTCGATGATCCGCGGACGATCGGCAAGCACCCGGCCATGCGGGGCTATCCGTGCTGCACGTCCACCGTGACGTATCCGGGCAGGGGCTACCGGGCCATGTTCGGCTGGGTCCAGTTCGTCCGCTCGACGGACAACGCGTCCGGCGGTGCCGACTTCGACATGGACCCGTTCATCCTGTTCGAGGACGCGCCCTCCCCGTACTGCTTCTTCGGCATCAACCCCACCCTGTTCGATGCCCCGTCACGGGCCGAACGACGGCCGATGGCCTGGCTCGCGCACAGCTTCCTGGCGTACACGCCGCTGGACCGCGAACAGCGGTGCGTGATACCCCTGACCGGCTTCTCCTGGGGATTCGGCATCGACGCCGAGGGAAATATCCCCGTCCGGCCGGCGGCGGCTCTCACCGCCGCCGACTGGGACGAGCACCTGCCGTACCTCGGTACCAGCTATCCCGCCTGGGAGTTCGAGAAGTGGCGGGCGGACGCTCAGCCCTGAACGGCGTAGCCGACGAACCGGGTCCAGGCGGCGGGGGCGAGGGCGAGCTGCGGGCCCTCGTGCACCTTCGAGTCGCGGATGTGGATGGTGGTGGGGCAGGTGGCGACTTCGACGCAGGAGTCGCCCTGTGATCCGCTGTAGCTGGACTTGTGCCAGGACAGGGCGACTTCGACGCAGCTGTCGCCGTCGCCGCCGCTGTAGCTGCTCTTGAACCAGGCCAGTTCGGTGGTGCTGCTCATAACGCTCCTCGCATCTGCCGCAGCAGGCTCAAGGAGTCCTCCGGGGTAAGAGCCTGCGAGCGCATCTTGGCATACCGCTGGTGCAGAAGGCTGACCACCTTCGGATCGGAGATGAGCTGGCCGGTGTCCTGGCCCTCCGAGTATGCAAACCATCGATTCTCGGGCGTTTCCAGGAGTTGGAGCGGTCCGTCCAACCCTGCGTGTGTCGGCTGCCTGAGCGGCATGATCTGCAGCTCGACGTTCCAGTGGCGCTCGGCTGTTTCGATCACGTGGTCGAGCAACTCGCGTGTGACATCCACGCCACCAGTCTGACGTTCCAGTACTGCTTGTTCGATGATGAAGCTGAATGTTCTGGGTGGCCTACGCTTCGTTGAGAGCAATTCCTGACGCGCCAGGCGCGCGCTGATCCTCTCGTTCATCTCGTCTTCATTTGGCGGGGGCGGAACACTCAAGTAGATAGCACGCGCATACGCCTCGGTCTGCAACAGCCCGGGGACCACGCGGCACTCGTACGTGTAGAGGGCGATCGCCTCCCGCTCCAGCTGCGCCCACTGGCGGAACCAGTTCGCCAGCCCCGGCCGCCGCGACAGATGCTTCGCCGCCGCCTTCAGCACCCCCAGACCGTCGAGCACCGACTCGGCCCGCTCCACGAAGAGCGGCGGCGGAAACCTGCGGCCCTGCTCGATCGAGGCGACCATCGGCACGGAGTACCGCACCATCGGGGCGAACTGCTCCTGGGTGAGCCCGGCCCGTCTGCGCAGGACCTTGAGTACCTCTCCGAACGACTTGAGGCTCTCCGAGTACTCGGGTTCGTCGGTCATGCGCGGCCGCCTTTCGCGTGCTGTCCCCGATCCGCAACCCGCCCATGGTCACGCATCGTGACCCATACTGTCCACGCTCCGTACCCGTACGCTGACCGAGCGTACGGGTTCTGTAGCTGGTCGCCGGGGCCCCCGCCGAAGAGGCTGACCCGCATGGAAGCACCCGCCACCCCCCACCGGCCGCGCACCGAGAGGCTCTTCGTGCAGCGGTTCAGCTCCACACCCCGAGGGGCGCGGCTCGCCCGCAGACTCGCCGTTCATCAGCTGAACGTCTGGGGCATCCCGTACCGCTCCGACGTGTCCGGCACGGCCGCGCTGCTGGTGGCCGAGCTGGCGGCCAACGCGGCGACGCACGGCCGCGTACCGGGGAGGGACTTCGAGCTGCTGCTCGGCATGATCGCCGGATGCCCGGAGGTGCTGGGCAGGCTCAGGATCGAGGTGTCCGACACCCGGGGTGAGCGCCGCCCGCCCGGCCCGGGGGAGGTCGTGAAGCCGCCGCCCGGGTCGGGCGGCGGGTACGGGCTGGTCCTCGTCGAGGCGCTGGCGGACCGGTGGGCGGTGCTGGATCGCGTACCGGGGAAGACGGTCGGCGTGGAACTGGACCTGGTGTACTGAACCGGGCTGCCGTTCACGCCCGGTCACGATCCCCTGGTTACTCGAAGCGGGACGTGTCGCCCGCTCCCCGTCGCACGATCTCCAGCTCGCCGCTGGAGAAGTCGATGACGGTGGTCGGCTCCGTGCCGCAGTCGCCGGAGTCGACCACGACGTCCACCTCGTGGTCGAGCCGCTCCTTGATCTCCCAGCCCTGGGTCATCGGCTCCTCCTCGTCGGGCAGGAGCAGGGTGCTGGAGAGCAGCGGCTCGCCGAGTTCGCCCAACAGGGCCTGGACGACGGCGTGGTCGGGGATACGGACGCCCACGGTCTTCTTCTTCGGGTGCAGCAACTGGCGCGGCACCTCCTTCGTCGCCGGAAGGATGAAGGTGTACTGACCGGGCGTCGCCGCCTTGATCGTGCGGAACACGTCGTTGTCGATGTGCACGAACTGCCCGAGCTGGGCGAAGTTCTGGCACATGAGCGTGAAGTGATGGCGGTCGTCGAGGTTGCGGATCGCGCGGATGCGGGTGATGCCGTCACGGCTGCCGAGCTGGCATCCCAGCGCGTAGCAGGAGTCCGTCGGATACGCGACGAGCGCGCCGGAGCGGATGCTGTCGGCCACGTTGCTGATGGTGCGCCGCTGGGGGTTTTCGGGGTGTACATCGAAATACTTCGCCATCCGGCGAGTCTACGGGCGCGCGGGCGGTCCGGCCCGTAGGCGGGATGCATCGTGCAACCGATGTGTATCGTGCACTGGTGGTGTGTCATGCATACTGAATGCAGCATGCATACAATCCGTGGTATATCTGTACAGAGAGGTGGCCTTCCCGGCAGGGAGGCGGGCCCGCACTCGCAGTCGAAGGAAGCCTCGCGTGGACATGCCTGTGGACCGGATCGAGTTCGAGACCATGCTTCTCGGCCGCCATATGAGCCTGCTCGCCTCCCGGGGCGGCGGACGGCTGGACCGGAGTGCCTACATCCTCCTCAGCCGCATCCAGGTCGAGGGCCCGATGTCCATCGGTGACCTGCGCGACGCCTTCGGCCTGGACGCCTCCACGCTGAACCGGCAGACCGCCGCCATGCTGCGGGCCGGTGTCGTCGAGCGCATCCCCGACCCGGAGGGCGGCATCGCCCGGAAGTTCGTCATCACCCAGGAGGGCACGCGGCGCCTGGACCGGGACCGGTCGGAGAACCTGGAGGGCCTCGGAGCGCTGCTGGCCGACTGGACGCCGGAGGAGGCGAGCCAGCTCGCGGACAGCCTGGCCCGGCTCAACCGGGGCATCGAACGCCTCGACGGACGGCCCTGGCCGCGCGACAAGTCCTGATCCGGCGGCCTTTCCGGACGCAGGCGAAAAGTCGCTGAATCACCATCATTTGTGTGATTGCCTCGCAACGAGGTCTCCCCCTAGCGTGATGTGTGCGCGGTCGGCACCGTTCCTGCCGGCCGCCCACGAGGACGGGGGGACACCACACCATGCGCACGCGCACCTTCTTGACGTCGGCGGCTCTGACCACCGCGCTGCTCGCGGGCTCCGTAGCCCCCGCGACGGCCGCGCCCGCGACGGCCGCGCCCGCGACGGCCGCGCCCGCGACGGCCGCCCCCGCGACGGCCGCGCCCGCCGCCGCGAAGGGCCCCGGCGTCTTCGTCACCAATGGCGACCGCGTACACATTTCGAGCACCCCGCCACGCACGGCGTCGGCCCACGCCTGGTGGACCCATGTCAGTGGCCCCGGCACGAAGGCCAAGGTCACCATCTGGCTGCAGATGAAGTCCGGAAAGAAGTGGCACTCGGTCGCCAGGAACGCGAAGAACCTCAAGTCCGGCAACGGCGGCAGCGCCCGCCGGGTCGTCGCGCGCAAGAAGTGCGCGAACCGCAGCAAGCGCCAGTGGCGCACCAAGATCGACGTCGATCTCATCGGGGTGGCCGACTCGCCGGAGAAGGCGTACACCAAGCCGGTCACCGTCAAGTGCGGCGTCTGATTTCCTGGGGTCCGTAGCAGCAGCCCGATCCAGGGGTACGACCAGTCCAGGAGTACGGCCATGAGCGACACCGATCCGGGCGCCACCCTCATCGTGGGACTCCACGGGGTACTGGACCGGCACCCCTGGATCGACCGGGTGAGCGCCGAGTTCGACCTTGAGGAGGACGTCTTCAGCCTCGCCGTGAAGCGGGCGTCCGCCTACGCCTGGAGCTCCACCGTCCTTACGGACAGGCCGGCGGACAACCTCTGGGACCACAACGACGCGGACGGCGACTGGACGCAGGACGGGCAGGTCCGTCAGCTGGCCTGGCTCCAGTCGTCGCTTCCCCGTCCCTCGAACACCCCGGGGAAGCGACAGCGCGCCCGCCGCCTCCCGGTGCTGCCCGTCATCACGGTCCTCTCGGACGCGCTGCGCCGCGTCGGGACCGTCCGCCTCACCGGCACGCACGCCCTCGTGCCGCTGCACCGTGCCGGGGACGCCCGCATCGAACTCGCAGAGGTGGCGGACTGGTTCGCCCTCGCCGACCCGTCGGCTGCGGCCCCGCTGACGGTCACCGTGTCCGCCCTGCCGTCGGCGAACCTCGGTGCGCGGTCCGCCGACATCCGCGACGCGGCGCTGGAACGCACCTACGGGCACCTGGGGGTCGAGCCCCTCAAGCCCGTCACGGTGAAGACCCCGGGGCTGGCGCAGCCCCTGGCCGGAGTGGTGCAGGCAGAGGGGCTGCGGCGGGCGCTCGCCTACCGCTGCGAGGCGCGCGAGTGGTCGACGGATGTGGCCGCCTGGGCGACCGAGGTGTTCGTGGACTCGGTCCGGGCGGTGACGGGGCTCTCCGGCCCGATCACCGTCACGGTCTCCTCGGATGCCTGAAACGTAGCGCCGGAGCAGTCGGGGGATCAGTGCGGGCGGACGTCGCGGGTCCGGGGGCCCGGCCGGAAGAGCAGCAGGTACACCGTGGCGACCATCGCGACCGCCTGGGCCACGACGGTGACCCGCTTTTCGGTGAACCAGACCGGTTCGTACATGCTCGGGAACGGCCCCCATGCACCGATGTCCGCGTACCGGTAGATCAGCAGGAGCGCGAGTCCGCCGGTCGCGACCGACCAGGCGAACAGGTCGGCCGGCCACCGGCGCCAGACCAGCACGAGGAGTGCGGCCAGCGCCGCCATGCCCGCCTCGATCCGGAACAGCGTGCCCTGGCTGATGTCGGCCATGACGGCGTCGTACCGCCCGGCCAGGTGCGCGTGCACATAGGCGTCCACGGCGAGACCGGCCGCGGCGAGCACCCGGGCCGCACCACGCAGGAAGCGGCCGGAGCCGCCCCCGTGCGAGCGGGCGTCCGGTGTGACGGGGAGTTCTGCGGACATTGCGGCTCCATTCGCGCCGGTGGCCGTCGGGCGGCGTCCGGGGCTCACTTGACGGTGAGGGTCCCCGTCATGAACGGGTGGATCGTGCAGTCGTACGGGTACGCGCCGGCCTTCGACGGGGCGGTGAAGGTGGCCGACTTGCCCGGCGCGATGTGACCGGTGTCGAACGCCTTGCCCTTGGTCGCCGTCATCGTGTGCGTGGTCGTGTCGTTGTTCGTCACGGTGATCCGCGTACCGGGTGCGACGGTCTGCTTGGCGGGCCGGAACGTGAAGTCCTTGATGCTCACCTTCACCGCACCGCCTGCGGGCGGCCGGGAGGAGGCGGACGCCGAGGGCGGTGCCGTCGTGGCCGGGATCAGCGAAGGGGGCGTGGCGGGGGCCGACGAGCTGCCGCCGCCTCCGCCGCCACTGTCCGAGCAGCCCGCGAGGGCCGTCAGCGAGAGGGTGAGGGCGGCGGCGGCCACGGCGAACCGCGTCCGGCCGGTACGGAACGGGAACGGCATGGCGTCTCCGGGGGTGCGGGGGCCGGGTCGGCGGGGGTCAGTACCCGTTGCCGGTGCCACTGCTGCTACTGCTCGTCGGCGTGGCTGTGGCGGTCGCGGTGGTGGTGACCTGCTTGCCCTTGGCGTTGACGACGTACCACTTGGCGCCGAACGCGTCGACGCCCTGGCCCTTCGCGTCGCCGGCCTTCTGGTCCTCGTCGAAGAGGTACAGCGGGTGGCCGTTGTAGGTCACCTGCTTCTTGCCGTCGCTGCGGGTCGTCGTCTTCAGCAGCTTCGAGCTGACCCCGGTGCCCGCGGTCGGCGTCTTCTTGTCGAGCAGCGGCGGCCATGCCTTGGCGCAGTCCCCGGTGCACGCGGACTTGTTCTTGGTGTCCTTGTCGAACACGTAGAGCGTCATCTTCTTCTCGTTCACCAGGGTCTTGCCGTACTTGCCCTTCCTGACGGAGACCGTCGGGGCGGGGGACTTGGACGGGCTGGGGGACGTGGACGTGGACGCGGCGGCGGGCACGTCGGCCTGGCGGGCGCTGTCCAGGCCGGCGGTGTCCGTAGTGCCGGAGCCGCTGTCGGATCCGCTCCCGGAACATCCGGCCGCCGCGGCGGCCAGCAGAGTCGCGGAGGCCAGCACTGCGGCCGTCCTGGTGTGGCGTTTCATCGAGGCTCCTCAGTCGTCCGGCCGCCCGCACGAGTGGGGCGGTCGGCCCCAGTGGACCGCGGGCCCCGGAGGCCGGCCATCGGGGCAGAGCTGTTCGGGTAGCGGGCCGGGGGGCCGCCCACAGGGGCGTCACCCGATCGGCGGAGCGTGCGGGTTCCCCGTCGTCAGTGCGCCGTGCGAAACGGTAAGTGGCTTACACCGGACCCGTCTTGATGGTGCAACAGTTTCGCGGACAGCCGCCCCGAAAGGGCCCGCGATCATAGGATCAGAGGGGTCTTCGGGGAGACGGGGTGGCGGATCGTGGCGTACGGCGGGCCGATACACAGGTACGGAGTGCTGGTGCTGGCTCCACTGGTGCTGGTGGCGTGCTCCAGCGGCGGGAGTCCGGGCGGGGAGGGCAGGAGCACCCGGGCGACCGGTGGCGCCACCTCGGAGCCGGCCCCGGACACCACCTCGGGCATCGAGGGCACCGGCGACATCGAGGCGGACCCGGCCAGGCTGCCCACGTCCCGCGGCGAGGCGCTCGACCTCATCGACCGGGTCATCGCGGACCCCGCCAGCTTCGGGCCCGACGTGACCAGGCGGAGTCCGTACGAGAGCGACCCGGCCACCTGGCCGGTCCTCGGCACCGACTGCGTCTGGGAGCAGCAGAAACCGTTGTCGAGCGTGCTGGCCACCCGCAGCCGCTCCTTCGAGGTACCCGCCGCAGACGGCAAGGGGCCGGTACGGCTCTCCGCCGTCGTCACCGTGCACCGCAGCCGCGAGGGCGCCCAGTGGGAGATGGCGGAATCGGTGGAGGAGACGATGCGCTGCCCCACGCAGCAGCTCCAGAAGGGCGAACTGATCGGCTCGTTGGTCGCCGCCACACTGCCGCAGGGCGAAGGCGGCCAGGTGAACTCCGCGGACGCGCTGACCGAGATCGGGCAGTACCGGAGCTCCACGCTCGGCGGCCCCTTCCCGTACGTCTGGCAGCAGGCCCAGATCCTCCAGTTCACCGTGGCGGTGACCGGAAAAGGGGCCAAGGGGCGGACCGACGAGGAACTCGACAGGCTGACGAACCAGGCCCAGGCAGCCATGCTGGTGCGGCTCAAGTCGGACGTCGAGAAGCAGAGTTGAGGGAGCAGAGTTGAGAGAGCGGAGAGCGTGATGGAACGGCTGCGTCCCGCAGACCCCTCGACGATCGGCGGACACCGGCTGCTCGGACGGCTCGGCGCCGGCGGCATGGGTGTCGTCTACCTCGGCCGCACGGACGGCGGAGCCCTGACCGCGATCAAGGTGATCCTCCCGGAGTTCGCCGAGAACGAGGAGTTCCGGGCCCGGTTCCGCCGTGAGGTCGAGGCCGCCCGTCGGGTGGAGACCCCCTGGGCGGTCGCGGTCACCGGCGCCGAGACGGAGGGGACGCGCCCCTGGCTCGCCACGGCGTTCGTGCCGGGGCCCGCCCTGTCGGAGGCCGTCGCACGGTGCGGGCCGCTGCCCGCCCGCAGCGTCCGGGTGCTCGGCAGGCTGCTCTCCCGCGCCCTGACCGCCGTGCACACGGCGGGACTCGTCCACCGGGACGTCAAGCCGGGCAACGTACTCCTCACGGTCGACGGGCCGCGCCTGATCGACTTCGGGATCGCGCGGGCCACCGACGCCACCGCGCTCACCGCCGCCGACCTCGTGGTCGGCACCCCCGGCTTCCTCTCGCCGGAACAGGCCTCTGGGGGCGGCACGGCGGCCGGACCCGCGAGCGACGTCTTCTCCCTCGGCTGCCTCCTGGCGTACGCCGCGACCGGACGGCCGCCGTTCGGCAGCGGAGCCGTCGACGCGCTGCTCTACCGGACCGTGCACGACGAACCCGACCTCGAAGGGGTCCAGGACCCCGGACTCCGCGAACTGCTCGGCGCGCTGCTCGCCAAGGAGCCGGCCGACCGGCCGACCGCGGCCGAACTCGACACCCGGATCACCGAGGACGCGCCGAACGGCTCCATCGACTGGCTGCCGGACGACGTCGTGGCGCTGATCGCCGCCCGGTCCGCCGCCATGCTCGACCTGCCCGGCATCGAACCCACCGTCGCCGACGGGGCAACGCCGCCGCCCGAGGCCCGTCCCGGCCGACGAAGACTGCTGCTCGCGGGCGCCGGTGTCGTCATCGCGGCAGGCGGCGGATTCGCCGTACGGGAATGGCTGCGCGACGACTCCGGCGCCAAGGCGGCCAAGTCCGGCGAACGGGCTTGGACCATCGGCGTACAGGCGGACCTGTCCGGCCCGCAGAGCGTCGCCGGACGGGCCCAGGAGCGCGGGGTGCGGCTGGCCGTCGAACAGTTCAACTCCCGTACGGACAAGCCCTTCACCCTGACCGTCAAGGCAATCGACGACGGTGGCGACGTCAAGCGCGCGGTCCGGGCCGCCGCACAGTTCACCCGCGACCGCGATGTGCTCGCCGTGGTGGGACCCACCGGGGACTACACCACGGAGGCGGTCCTCACCACCTACGACGAGGCGATGCTGCCGATCATCACCGTCTCCTCGATGCTGCTGTCCTATCAGGCCGGTTCCAAGAAGTCGTTCTTCCAGGCGGTCCCGTCCGACGGCGTGCTGTGCGCGCCCGTCATCCGGAGGCTGGTGCTCCGGCCGGACGTCGAACGGCTCGGGGTGCTGCTCGACCGGGTCGGCGGCCAGCCCGCCTACCAGGTCGGCTACCTCACCAACATGCAGACCGGCGTGCTCACCACCGGCACCACCTACCCGCGCGTGGTACCCGCCGGGACCAAGGACCTGGCTCCGGTCATCAAGGACATGCTCCAGCACGACAGCGACGCCTTCTTCTACGCGGGCGACGCGGCCGGGGCCGCCCGCACCGCACGCGCGCTCGGCGCCACCCCCTTCAAGGGCCCCCGCATGGCCATGCACACGGCCATGCAGCCGCGCTTCCTCAAGGACGCCGGACAGGCCGCGGAGGGCTGGGAGTTCACCGCGCCCTACACCGACGCCACGGCCCCCGGCGCCGAGAAGTTCGCCGCGGCCCACCGCTCCGCGTACGGCTCCGCCCCCGGGTACTGGGCCGCGGAGGCGTACGACGCGGCCGGGCTCGTGACCGCCGCCGTCACCGCCCTCGCCGGAAGCGGGGCCGAGCCGGTGCGGCCGACCCGGACCGCCCTGGTGGCGAAGATCGCCGGATCCTCGTACAAGGGCGTCTCCCGGACCTACGCCTTCGACGAGCTGCACCGGATCAAGGGGGCCGACGCCTACCTCTACGGAGTGCGGGACGGGCGCTTCGTCCACCTCGGCGCCGCGCCGAAGGCCGAGAAGACCTGACCCGGATGCGCCCTCTCACCTCGGACGACCCGCGCACCATCGGCGAGTACCGCACCCTGGCCCGGCTCGGGGCGGGCGGCATGGGTGTGGTCTACCTGGCCCGCTCCGCGGGCGGGGCGCTCGCCGCCGTGAAGGTGATCCGCGCCGAGCACGCCGCCGACCCCGGATTCCGCGCCCGGTTCCGCCGCGAGGCCGAGGCCGCCGCCCGGATCACCGGCCCGTGGGTGGTCCCGGTCACCGGGGCGGACACCGAGGCCCGCGAGCCCTGGCTGGCCACCGCGTTCGTGCCCGGCCCCTCGCTGGGCGAGGCCGTCGGGGAGCGGGGCCCCCTGCCGGAGGCCACGGTCCAGGCCCTCGGCGCCCGCCTCGCCGGGGCCCTCGTCGCGGTCCACGAGGCGGGTCTCCTGCACCGCGACGTCAAACCCGGCAACGTGCTCCTCGCCCTCGACGGGCCCCGGCTCATCGACTTCGGCATCGCCCGCCACGAGGGCGCCACCGCGCTCACCGCGACCGACGCGGTGATGGGCACGCCCGGCTACCTGGCGCCCGAACAGGCCTCCGCCGGGCCGCTCGGACCGGCCTGCGACGTGTTCTCGCTGGGCTGCGTCCTGGCGTACGCGGCGACCGGGCAGCGCCCGTTCGGTTACGGGACGGCGGCCGGAGTGCTCTACCGCACCGTCCACGGCCAACCGGACCTGGCGGGCCTGCCGTCCGCGTTGCTCCCCATGGTGACGGCCTGCCTCGCGAAGGACCCGGCGGACCGTCCGACGGCGGCGGAGACCGAACGGCTGCTCACGGGCGACGGCACCGGCTGGGAGGTGCCGGGCCTGTCCGCCACGATCGCCGAACGCTCCGCCGCCGCCCTCGCCCTGCCGGACCCGGAACCCCCGCACCCCGCAGCGGACCGGGCCCCGGAGACCGGCCGCCCGAGCCGCCGGCGCGTCCTCACCGCCGGGGCCGCCGGAGCGGTCCTGCTCACCGGCGGCGGTACCACCGCCTGGCTGGCCGCCCGGCGCGGCGGCAGCGGCACCGGAGCGACGCCCCTAACGCTCCCCGCATACACGATCGGACTGCACACGGACACCACAGGACCGGGCAAGGACGTCGGCATCGCCCATGTGCGGGGCGTCCGGCTCGCCGTCGACGACCACAACTCCCGTACGGACAAGACCTTCCGGCTCGGCCTGCGCATCGAGAACGACGCGGGGGACGCCACCCGCGCCCTCGCCGTCGCGGACCGGCTGGCCGCCGACCCCGCGGTGCTCGCCGTCATCGGACCCACCGCAGACGTCACCGCCGCGGCGGTGGTCAGCCGCTACGCGAAGGCCCGACTCACCCAGGTCGTCGTCGCCGCGCGGTACGCGACCGAGTCGGCGGACTCCGAGTACCTGTGCGTACTGCGCCCCTACGACTCCTCGCTCGCCTCCGGGCTGATCCACCACATGGCGAAGGACCGAAACGTCACGAAAGCCGTGGTCATCGAGGACCGGGCCGATCCGCAGGGCAGCTGGACGGTTGCCAACCCGTTCCGGGACGCGAAGATGGGCCGCATCGCCGTCACCACGCACACCGTCGCGGCGGACACCGCCGGTTTCGCCCAGGTCGCGCGCGCCGCGATCGCCGCCGGGGCCGGAGCGGTCGTCTACGCGGGCACGTCCCCCGCCCGGGGCGCCCGCTGCGCCACCGACCTGGAGGCCGCCGGATTCACCGGAACCGCCCTGTCCACCGGCCCCGTTCTGGCACCGGGCTTCCTCCGGGACGCGGGCAGGGCCGCAGAGGGCTGGGTCTTCGCGGAGGCCTACACCGACCCCGCGGCCCTGCCCGCCGCCAGGGCCTTCACCGCCGCGCACCGCAAACGGTTCGGCTCACCGCCCGCCACCTGGGCCGCAGAGGCCTACGACGCGGTGGGCCTGATCGCGCGGGCCGCCGGTACCACCAGCGCCACCGACGCCCTGCGTGGCGGAATCGCCCAGCGCGTCTTCCGCACCGAGTACCGGGGCATCACCCGACGGCTGGCCTTCGACAGCAGTCACCTGGTCCCGCGCAAGGAGGGCATCTTCCTGTACCGGATCGACGACGGACGGGCCCGGTTCCTGGGGCTCTACGGATCTGTGTGACGGGGGCGGCCCGGACCACCCCGCGGTCCGGGCCGCCCCCGTCTTCCGGCTAGGGCTGCTGCTTCACCTTGTCGACGACGGCCCAGCTGTCGAGGTAGGAGAGCTGGGTGTACGTCTTCATCTTCGCGCCGTCGCCCGAGGTGCGCTTGTCGCGGAAGCCGAGGAACCGGTAGGTCTCCGGGTCGAAGATGAAGTAACCCCCGAAGCTGGTGACGCCCTTCGGCAGCGTCGGGTCGTCGTACGTAACGGCCACGCCGGTGCGGCCCTTGGCGTCCTTCTGGTCCGGCACCACCTTCACGCCCGGCACCATGCCGAGCGCCTCGTACGCCGCCGGGCGCAGCCCCTGGGGCATCACAGGCACCAGCTTGAGCAGCCCGGTGAGACTGAAGTGGATCTCCGACCACTCCTGGTCGCTGATGTCGTGGAGCGAGTCGTTCCGGTCGTCCGGCCCGGTCTTGTGCAGGAGCGAGAGGATCAGCTTCTCCGGGTCGGCCGGGAGCTTCTTCAGCCTGCTCCAGTCCTGCGGTGGCCACATGCTCTCGTTCTTGCCGACGGGCGGCGACCACCAGCCATGGCCGATCTCCATGACCCAGGAGCGCTGGGAGTCGTCCACCGAGCGCCAGTTCTCGTCGACGTAGCTCTTCGTGGCGCCGGTCCCGGCCTCGGTCTCCTTGATGATCTCCTTGGTGTATATGAACTGGTCGTCCCGGGGGCTGACCGTCCGCTCGTGCTTCCGCTCGTACGCGGCAGCGCCGTTGAGCACCGTCCGCACGCTGACGTTCCGCATGGCGGGGGAGCTGGTTCCCGGCGGCGCGGCCGTGGTCCCCTTGCCGCCGCCGTCCTCCTGCACGGCGACCAGTACGCCGGCGGCGACCGCGGCAGCCACCGCACCCGTCACGGCGATGCGCAGCACGGGGCGGCGGTTGCGCAGGGCCGGAGCGGACCCGTCCGGCGCGGTCATCACAGCGAACAGCCGGGCCCGTGCCCGCTGCCTGGTCGCGTCGTCGAGCGGGGGAGCCCCCGTGTCGAAGTCCCTCAGTTCTCGCAGTTCGTCAGTGTCACGCATGGGCGTCTGCCTCTCGGAAAGCTGTCGGATCGGATCCGCCCAGTGCTTCGCGCAGTTTGCTGCGAGCCCGGTGCAGCCGGGATCTGACGGTGCCGACAGGCACTCCGAGGGCCCGCGCCGCCTCCTCGTAGTCGAGGTCGGCCCAGGCCACCAGCAGTACGACGTCGCGATGCCGGGCGGAAAGCCCGGCCAGCGCGGCCGCCAGATCCCGGCGCACCCCTGTAGCGCCGGCCCTGGCGACCGCGCGGTCCGCGACCGGATCCTCGTGCTCCACCGGCTCCGGAACCTTGGCGAGCGCCTTGAAACGGCGTGCCTCGGCCCTGCGATGGCGGCTCACGAGGTTGGTCGCGATGCCGAACAGCCACGGACGGGCGTCGGCACGCGTGAGGTCGTACGTGTGGCGTCGTTGGAAGGCGGTCGTGAACGTCTCCGCCATCAGATCCTCCGCGGCCTCCGGACCGAGCCGCCGGGCCGCGTAACGGTGCACGGCGCCGGCGTACCGGTCGAAGAGCGCGGCGAACTGCTCGGGCTCATCCCGGGACCGTGCGATCACACGGGCGTCGCTGTCTCCGCGATCCTTTTCACAGGTGCGGGCGCCCGGCGGCTCGACGGTCATCGGGGCTCCTTCCGTTCGTCTGAACGATTCGCATGCGTGGGCTTGTTCGGGTATTTCACCTGTCCTTCGCCGTTCGGCGGGATCGAGTTCCATCCCGGCCCGGAGAAGTCTCCCGGGGAAGCGTCCCGGCACCGGATTCCGGGTGAGCCCCGGACCCGGCCTGCCGGATGAGTAGCGTGACCTCACGGGCCAGTGGCCCGCCATGCGCAGCCGTCCAGTGAGAGGTGTGCCAGATGGCCGAGTTGGAGCTTTCCGCGGGCGTCGTGGAGTACGAGGACACCGGCGGCGACGGTCCGGTGCTCGTCCTGCTGCACGGCGTCGCCATGGACGGCACGCTCTGGCGCCACGTGGTCGCGGATCTGCGGACCGGCCACCGCTGCATCGTCCCGACCCTGCCGCTCGGCGCCCACCGCCACCCGATGAAGCCCGACGCCGATCTGTCGGTCCTGGGCGTCGCACGGCTGGTCGCCGAGTTCCTGGAGGCGCTCGACCTCACCGACGTCACCCTGGTGATGAGCGACTGGGGCGGGGCGCAGGCCCTGGTGGCGGACGGCCGGGACGAGCGGATCGGGAGGCTCGTCATCACCTCCTGCGAGGCCTTCGACAACTTCCCGCCCGGCCTGCCCGGCAAGAACCTGTACGCCTCCGCCAGGATGCCGGGCGGCCTGCGGGCGGCCTTCGCGCTGCTCAGGCTGAAGCCGATGCGGCGGCTGCCGATGACCTGGGGCCTGATGACCGTGAGGCCGGTGCCGGACGAGGTGATGGACGGCTGGTTCCGGCCGCTCTGGACCTCGAAGGAGATCCGCCGCGACCTGCGCAAGTACGTCCTCGGGGTGCCGCCCAGGGCCGAGCTGCTGGGCTGGGCGGACGCGCTGCGCACCTTCGACCGCCCGGCACTGGTCGCCTGGGCGGCGCAGGACCGGGTGATGCCGCCGGAACACGGCCGCCGGCTGGCCGAGCTGCTGCCCAGGGGCGAACTGGTGGAGATCCAGGACAGCCGCACCCTGATCCCGGAGGACCAGCCGGAACGTCTCGCCGGTCACATCCGGGAGTTCCTGCGGAAGGAGTGACCCCGGCCCGACGGCCCGGAATCCTTGGAATCCCCCGGATGGAGCAGGCCGCGCCCCGCCCGCCCGGCCGGGGCGTGAAGCGGAGCTGTGGCCGCGCTTAAGAAAACCTCGATGGACCTGGGGCGCGCGGTACGGCAGATTTCTCCGTGACGGCGGAGGATGGTGCGCGGCAGCCGGTAGAAGCGCGCTGCCACGCCGTCCCCTCATTCCTCCCCGGGCCGCAGGCTTCCTCAGGCATGCCCGCTGCCCGGGGAGCTCAACGCCGTACCAGGTACAGGGAGCCGCAGCCGTGAAGGCACTCGTGAAGCAGAAGGCCGAGCCGGGACTCTGGCTGATGGACGTTCCCGAGCCGGAGACCGGTCCCTCGGACGTCCTCATCAAGGTGCTCCGTACCGGCATCTGCGGTACCGACCTGCACATCCGCAACTACGACGGCTGGGCGCAGCAGGCGGTGAAGACGCCGCTCGTCCTCGGCCACGAGTTCGTCGGAGAGGTCGCCGCGATCGGCGCGGACGTCGTGGACATCGCGGTGGGCGACCTGGTCAGCGGCGAGGGACACCTGGTCTGCGGCAAGTGCCGCAACTGCCTGGCCGGCCGCCGCCACCTCTGCCGCTCCACGGTCGG
This sequence comes from Streptomyces sp. NBC_00341, assembly GCF_041435055.1. Classification (NCBI taxonomy): domain Bacteria; kingdom Bacillati; phylum Actinomycetota; class Actinomycetes; order Kitasatosporales; family Streptomycetaceae; genus Streptomyces; species Streptomyces sp. NBC_00341. The sequence goes on from NZ_CP108002.1 coordinate 7,136,837, forward strand.
GCTCGGCGTCGGACGCGACGGGGCCTTCGCGGAGTACGTCGCGCTGCCCGCGTCCAACGTGTGGGTGCACCGGGTCCCCGTGGACCTCGACGTCGCGGCGATCTTCGACCCGTTCGGCAACGCCGTGCACACCGCGCTGTCGTTCCCGCTCGTCGGTGAGGACGTCCTGATCACCGGCGCCGGCCCGATCGGCATCATGGCCGCGGCCGTCGCCAAGCACGCCGGGGCCCGTCACGTCATGATCACCGACGTCAGCGAGGCCCGTCTCGACCTGGCCCGCAAGGTCGGCGTCAGCCTCGCGCTCAACGTCGGGGAGCAGACCATCGCGGACGGCCAGCGGGAGCTGGGCCTGCGCGAGGGCTTCGACATCGGCCTGGAGATGTCCGGCCGCCCCGAGGCGATGCGCGACATGATCGCGAACATGACGCACGGCGGCCGCATCGCGATGCTCGGACTGCCGTCGGAGGAGTTCGCCGTCGACTGGGCCCGGATCGTCACCTCCATGATCACGGTCAAGGGCATCTACGGCCGCGAGATGTACGAGACCTGGTACGCCATGTCCGTCCTGCTGGAGGGCGGCCTCGACCTCGCCCCCGTGATCACCGGCCGCTACGGCTACCGCGACTTCGAGGCGGCCTTCGACGACGCGGCGAGCGGACGCGGCGGCAAGGTCATCCTCGACTGGACCGCCTGACCACCCCCGTATCCAGCTACCGAGCCGGGAGACACCCCTCATGTTCGACTCCGTACGCGACGACATGCGCACCACCCTCGAAGAGATCGAGGCCGCCGGGCTGCACAAGCCCGAGCGCGTGATCGGCACCCCGCAGTCCGCGACCGTCGCCGTCACCGCCGGGGGCCGCCCCGGTGAGGTGCTCAACTTCTGCGCCAACAACTACCTGGGCCTCGCGGACCACCCCGACGTCATCGCCGCCGCGCACCAGGCGCTGGACCGCTGGGGCTACGGCATGGCCTCCGTCCGCTTCATCTGCGGCACCCAGGAGGTCCACAAGGAGCTGGAGCAGCGGCTCTCCTCCTTCCTGGGCCAGGAGGACACGATCCTCTACTCCTCCTGCTTCGACGCCAACGGCGGTGTCTTCGAGACCGTCCTCGGCCCGGAGGACGCGGTCATCTCCGACGCCCTCAACCACGCCTCGATCATCGACGGCATCCGGCTGTGCAAGGCCAAGCGCTTCCGCTACGCCAACCGCGACATGGCCGACCTGGAGCAGCAGCTCAAGGAGGCGTCCGGGGCCCGGCGCCGCCTGATCGTCACCGACGGCGTCTTCTCCATGGACGGTTACGTCGCACCGCTGCGCGAGATCTGCGACCTGGCCGAGCGCTACGACGCCATGGTCATGGTCGACGACTCGCACGCGGTGGGCTTCGTCGGCCCCGGCGGGCGCGGTACGCCCGAGCTGCACGACGTGATGGACCGCGTCGACATCATCACGGGCACCCTCGGCAAGGCGCTCGGCGGTGCCTCCGGCGGCTACGTGGCCGCCCGCGCCGAGATCGTCGCCCTGCTGCGCCAGCGCTCGCGCCCGTACCTCTTCTCCAACTCGCTCGCCCCGGTCATCGCGGCGGCCTCCCTGAAGGTCATCGACCTGCTGGAGTCCGCCGGCGACCTGCGCGAGCAGCTCAACGCCAACACCGCGCTCTTCCGTACCCGGATGACAGCGGAAGGCTTCGACGTCCTGCCCGGCGACCACGCCATCGCCCCCGTGATGATCGGGGACGCGGCGAAGGCAGGCCGGATGGCGGAGCTTCTCCTGGAGCGCGGTGTGTACGTGATCGGGTTCTCCTACCCGGTCGTCCCGCAGGGCGCGGCCCGTATCCGCGTCCAGCTGTCCGCCGCGCACTCCACGGCGGACGTGAACCGCGCGGTCGACGCGTTCGTCGACGCGCGGGCAGCGCTCGGGGAGTAGGCCCCTTTCGTGGAGGGCGTCCCGGACGCCCTCCACGACCTGGGACAATAGGGCACATGATCGATGCACGGCGGCTGCGCATTCTGCGTGCGGTGGCGGACCACCGCACGGTGACCGCCGCGGCCGCCGCGCTCTACCTGACCCCCTCCGCCGTTTCCCAGCAGCTGGCCGCGCTGGAGCAGGAGACCGGGCACCGGCTGGTCGAGCGCAACGCCAGGGGAGCCAGGCTCACCTCGGCCGGGGAGATCCTGCTGACCCACACCAACGCGGTGCTGGCCCAGCTGGAGCGGGCCGAGGCGGAGCTGGCCGCCTACGGCGCGGGCGACGCCGGGACGGTCACGGTCGCCGCCTTCGCCACCGGCATCGGACTGGTCCTCGCCCCCGCGATCGCCGCCCTCGGCGAGTCCGCGCCCGGCATCCGGGTCCGGGTCCAGGACGCGGAGGGCGACGCGAGCGTCCCGATGGTGCTGGACCGCCAGGCCGATGTGGCCGTCGCCGTCGAGTACCGGGGGGCACCGGGCGAGGACGACCGCCGGCTGACCAGGGTGCCGCTGTACTCGGAACCCTTCGACGCGGTCCTTCCGGTACGGCACCGGCTGGCCGGCCAGGAGCAGGTCGCGATCGCAGACCTGGCGAAGGACACCTGGATCGGCCCCTACCCGGGCAACCCGTGCCACGACGTGGTGGTCCTGGCCTGCCAGTACGCGGGCTTCGAACCCGCCCTCGAACACTCCTCGGACGACTTCCACGCCGTGGTCGCCCTGGCCGGCGCGGACGCCGGGGTGGCCCTGGTCCCCAGATCCGCGCTGCGCGGCATGGCCCTGACCGGTGTGGTGGTGCGCCCGGTGCACGGCAGCGCCCCGACGCGCCGGGTGTTCGCGGCGGTACGCCGTGGCGCGGAGGCGCATCCGCTGATCGCTCCGGTGCTGGACGCGCTGGCGGGGGCGGCGGGCGGGGTCGGGCTCGGGCGCGGTACGGGCTGAGGCGCCGGGGCCCTGGTTGCGCGGGGGATCTCCGGAATCTCCACCGCCGTGCCGTCCGTACGGCCAGACTTGCCGCTGTTATCCGGTGACGAGAGGACAGCGGGCATGACGAAGAGCGCACTCCTTGTGATGGACGTCCAGCAGGACATCGTGGACATCACCGATGCCGGCTCCGGATATCTGGCGCGCCTGAACCGGGCGATCGAGGGTGCCCGCGCGGCGGACATACCCGTGATCTACGTGACCATCGCGCTGCCTGCGGGCGATCCGGAAGTCAGCACGCGCAACCGGGTGATCAGCGGCATCGTGCGGGACGGACTGTTCACCGAGGGCGCCGCCGGCACCGCCGTCCATCACGGCGTCACCCCCCGGCCGGGCGACGCCGTGGTCACCAAGAGGCGGGGGAGCGCGTTCTCCGGCAGCGACTTCGATCTGGTGCTCAGGGCCCGCGACATCGACAGCCTCGTCGTCACCGGCATCGCCACGAGCGGTGTGGTGCTGTCCACCCTGTGCTCCGCCGTCGACCGGGACCTCGGCCTCACCGTCCTGGTGGACGCCTGCCACGACACCGACCCCGAACTGCACCGGGTCCTCACCGAGAATCTGTTCCCGCGCTGGGGGGACGTCATCACGGTCGAGGACTGGCTCAAGACCCTCGCGTCGTAGGAACGGGGCCGGTGTCCGTGACACGCCCTAACCGGTCCGGCCCGCACCGCTCCCCGCCCCCGGCAGCACCGTGCCCGCCGCCGCGGCCAGTGTCACGGCAAGCGCCAGCACCCCGTACCGGACCGGCGGGAGGTAGGGCAGCGAGCCCGTGGCGGTCAGGGAGAACGCGAGCAGGGGGATCGCCGCGACCGCGGTCCCGATGGCCAGGCCTGCCACCGTGACCAGGGCCGTCTCCAGGACCCGCATCCGCAGCAGCTGGCCGCGTCCCGCGCCGACCAGCCGGAGCAGACGGAACTCCGGGCGGCGTCCGACCGTGATCAGGGTCAGTGTGCTGACCACCGCCAGCAGCGCGAAGCCGCCGATCACGCCGACACCGATGACGGTCAGGGCGTCGTCCTGGTCAGAGGAAGAAGGGCTGATCCGTACGTCGTCCGCCGTCGCCGGGCGGACATCGAGCCCCGGGTACGGTGCCAGCGCGCGCCGTACTGCCGAAACGGCGTCCCCGTCCCCGTCCTTCGAGCGCACCAGGACCTGCCGGTCGCGCGGCGCCGAGACGTGCGCGGCAAGGGCCTCGCGCGGGAGCATGAACTCGCCCAGGCCCAGCGAGCGTTCGTAGACCGCCACCACCCGGAGCCGGACCCGCGCACCGTCGCCCAGGCGCAGCCGCACCGTGTCACCGACGCCCGCGCCGAGTTCGTCGGCCCGGTCCCGGCCGACCGCGACCGTGCCCCGGCCGGTGAGGCGGGCCGGATCGCCCGCCGTGACCCGGGCGTCGAGGGTGCCGGACAGCTGGTCCGCCGTGACACCGAGGACCGGGTAGCGGTCCAGCTTCGGATCGCCGGTCTCGCGGTGGGCGAGGACCACGGACGACCGGAGCAGGCCCGTGGCGGCGGACACTTCGGGGGCCCCGCGCACCGCGTCGGCCACCTCGGACGGGATGCCGGCGGCGGGCCCCGTCACCACCAGGTCCGCCCGCAGGGCGTCCGAGGCCTGGCGGTCGGCGGCCCGCTCCAGCGTGCTGCCCGCCGCCAGCTGCACGCAGACGAACGCCACGACCAGCACCACCGGGGTGAGCGCCGCCCCCAGCCGCCGGTGGTGTGCGGCGGCGGAGCGGGCGGCCAGGAATCCGGCGACCCCGCCCGCCCGCCGGAGCGGCGCGCCGAGGACGCGCATCGAGATCCGCGCGATCCACGGGCCGAGCAGCGCCACCGCGATGATCAGCGAGGTCGCGGCGGCCGACGCGGCGAGCGCCGCCGCCTGCCCGCCCTGCGCGGTCGCCGCACCGGCCGAACCGAGCCCCGCGACCACCAGCAGCACCCCGGCGACGGTACGCGGCCGCCCCGGCTCGTCCGGCTCCGGCGCCCGCGCCGCACCCAGGGCCACCGCGGGCCGCAGCCGGGTGATGGAGCGGGCCGCCAGCAGCGCCACCGGCCGGGCCACGAGCGCGACGATCAGCGCGCCCACCACGCCCGCCGCGAGCGGCAGCCACACCGGGACCGGCAGCGGCAGCGGGTCCGTGGTCAGCAGCGACCGCATCAGCAGCCCCAGCGGTACGGAGAGGACCGCGCCCAGCAGCGCGGCGGCGCCCGCCACCCGGCCGGCCTCGCGGCCGACGGCGGAGCGGAGCTGCCGGGGAGTCGCCCCGACCGCCCGGAGCAGCGCCAGTTCACCGGACCGCTGGTGGACGGCCTGGGAGAGCGTGGTGGCGATCACGAGCAGGGCGACCATGACGACGGTCGCGGCGATCGACGCGAGCATCGTCAGCAGATCACCCCGTGCGCCGAGCGCGTCGAGCTGCTCGGCCTCGCCGCGTCCGGCACCCGTCAGTACGCGTGGACCGCGTTCGCCACCGCCGCGCCCGGCCACGGCGTCGCCCAGTGACGCCCGCAGCGCGGCCTCGGAGACGCCCCGCTCGGCCAGCACGCCGATCGCGTCCACCGTCCCGGGGTGCCCGGCCAGCCGGGTGAGCCGTGCCTCGGTGAAGAAGACGGCGGGCGCGCCGCCCCGGTGACCGGTGCCGGCCACCCCGCTGACCGTGTACCGCCGGGCCGCCCCGTCGACCTGAAGCGTCACCCGGCCCCCGGGCCCGCCGCTCTCGGCCGCGAGCGCGGAGTCCACGACCACCTCGGACGCGGACCTCGGCGCGCGGCCCCCGGTCAGCTCGTACCGGGTCAGCGCGGCGGCCGGCCAGGAGCGCCCCACGGCCGATGTCCCGTGCCCCGCCACCACCGGGACCGAGTCGTCCGCGACCGCCCGCGCCACGCCCTCGGCCGCTGCCGCCCGCGCCACCGACGCGCGGTCCAGCCGCACCCGTTCCGGCAGGTGGGCGGTGGCCGTCCGCGGCTCGCTGCCCCACGGCTTCGCCGTGTACGTGACCCGCTGGTCGGCCACCACGACCGCGTCGGCCCCTGCGTACCGTTCCACCGGAGGGCCCGCCAGCAGCAGTGAGCCGAGCACCAGCGCGAACGCCCCGAGCAGTGCCGTGGTGGCCGCCGTCGCCGCGAACACCGCGGCCCAGGCTCGCCGATGGGTGTCCAGCGAGCGCCGGGCCAGGAACGCCGAGGCCCGCCGCATTCCGGCCCGTACGTCCGCGCCCGCAACCGCCCCGTCCCCGGTGCGGGGCTTCCTGTCACGTGTCTTCGTCCCACTCATCGCAGTCGGCCGCCGTCCATCGTCAGCACCGTGTCGGCCCAGCCCGCCGCCACCGGATCATGGGTGACCATCACGACCGTGCGGCCGTCGCGCCGTACCGCGTCCCGCAGCAGCCCCAGCACCAGTTCCGCCGACTCCGGGTCCAGGGACGCGGTCGGCTCGTCCGCGAACACCACCTGGGGTTCGGTCACCAACGCCCGCGCCACCGCGACCCGTTGCTGCTCACCGCCCGACAGGGCCGTCGGCCGGCCACCGCCGCGCCCGGAGAGCCCGACCCGGTCCAGCAATCGCCGTCCGCGCTCCAGCACCCCGGTGGCCCCGGGGTGCGCACCAGCCAGTACCAGCGGCAGCACGACGTTCTCCTCGATGCTGAGCGAGGGCACCAGGTTCAGGGCGTGCGACTGGAAGACGAAGCCGATCCGGTCCCGCCGCAGCCGGGTCAGCGCCGCCTCGGAGAGCCCGCCGAGATCGGTCCGGCCGATCCGTACCGTCCCCGACGACGGCCGGTCCAGGCCGGCCGCGCACTGGAGGAACGTGCTCTTGCCCGATCCGGAGGGGCCGACCACGGCGGTGAAGCTCCCGGCCGGGACCGTGCAGCTCACATCGTCCAGGGCGACGACCTCCCGGCCGCTGCCGCGCCGCCCGTGGCGCCGGCTCACCGACTCCAGCTCCAGCGCCGCCGTGCGCACCGCCGTGAACGTGTCCACCGTGGGTCCCCTCGTTTCTGCCGGACATCCGTCCTGACCTGCGTAAACGCTAGGAGCCGGGGGCTTGCGGGGACCAGGGCGCGGGCTCCCGGACGATGGTGCAGCCAGCTCCACCACGGACCGTGGTGGGCACCCCACTCCGGTGGCGGACCCGTCCCCGTAACGTGGTGCGGCATGAACAGTACGCCCACTCCGCTGACGGCCGCCGTCCGGCGTTCATGGCATGCCTCCCAGTACCTCCTCCTCGGCATCCCGATCGCGCTGCTCGCCTATGTCAGCGCGTTCCTGGTGGTGGCGGTCCTGTTGTTCGGCGTCGTGATCATCGGACTGCCCGCCCTGCCGGAGGCGGCCAAAGTGCTGCACAGGTTCGCGGAGTCCGAGCGGCGCAGGGCCGCCGCGTACCTCGGTGTGCCGTTCCGTCCGACGCGCTATCTGCCGCTGGACCGGGGCGAACTCTCCGAGCGGGTCAGGCGGGTGCTCACCGACCCGACGAACCGGCGCGAGGTCCTCTGGCTGCCGGCCCAGGCCCTCATCGGCAACGGGCTCGGCTACCTCACGATGGTGCTGTGGCCGGTGGGGATGCTGGTGGACGGGATCGGGCTCTCCGTCGTACACCTGCTGGACCGGCGCACCACCGACGAGTACGGCACACCGCCGCCCGTGCGGCGCGGCTGGGTGCTGCGCTGGCACCCCGTACTGGCGGACCTCGCCGCGAGCTGGACCCGGTCCCTGCTCACGGCCTCGCCGTCCGCCGAGCGCATCGACCAGCTGACCGAGAGCAGGGCCGGGGCGGTCGAGGCGCACGGCGCCGAACTCCGCCGCATCGAACGGGATCTGCACGACGGCGCCCAGGCCAGGATCGTCGCCCTGTCGATGCGGGTCGGCCTGGCCAAACAGCTCCTGGACCGGGACCCGGCCGCCGCCCGCCTGCGCCTGGAGGAGGCCCAGGACGGCGCCGACGCGGCGCTGGCCGAGCTGCGGCACGTCGTGCGCGGCATCCATCCGCCGGTGCTGACGGACCGTGGACTGGGCGGCGCCGTAAGGGCGTTGGCGGCCGGGGCGGGTATCCCCGTGACGGTCGAACTGGACGGGGTCGAGGACGGACGGCGGCTCCCCGCCGCGATCGAGGCCGCCGCCTACTTCGTGGTGGCGGAGGCGCTCACCAACATCAGCAAGCACAGCGGCGCGACGGCCGCGCGCGTACGGATCGACCGGGCCCCCGGCGTACTGCTCGTATCCATCGGGGACGATGGGTGCGGCGGCGCGGATGAAGGCGCCGGCAGCGGGCTGGTCGGGATCAGGCGGCGGATCGCCGCTCTGGACGGCACCACCCGCATCAGCAGCCCCATCGGAGGGCCGACCGACATCGAAGTGGAGCTGCCGTGCGGATCGTGATCGCGGAGGACAACGCCCTGTTGCGGGAGGGCCTGATCCTGCTGCTCACCAGCTCGGGCCACGAGGTGGTGGCCGATGTCGCGGCCGGGCCCGAGGTGCTGCCCGCCCTGCTGGCGCACCGCCCGGACGCCGCCGTGCTCGATGTCCGGCTGCCGCCCACCTTCCGCGACGAGGGGCTGCGCGCCGCCGTGGCCGCCCGCAGGGAACTCCCCGGCCTGCCGATCCTGGTCCTCTCGCAGTACGTCGAGGAGACCTACGCCGCCGAGCTGCTCGCCCAGGGGGCCCAGGGCATCGGCTACCTGCTCAAGGACCGGGTGGGCCGGGTCGACCAGTTCCTCCAGGCCCTCGACCGGGTGGTGGACGGCGGCACCGCGCTCGATCCGGAGGTGGTGAGCCAGCTGATGACCCGCAAGGCGTCCGCGAAACCGCTGCTGAGCCTCACGCCCCGCGAGCGGGAGGTCCTGGAACTGATGGCCCAGGGCAAGGCGAACGGCACCATCGCCGCCGAACTCGTCGTCACGGAGCGGGCGGTGAGCAAGCACATCGGCTCGATCTTCGCCAAGCTCGGCCTCGAACCGGACGACGGAACGGTCCACCGCCGCGTCCTCGCCGTGCTCGCCTACCTGGAGGGCAACGGGCCGCGCTGAGCGGCCTCCGGCGCGTCACGCGGGCTGGAGCAGATCCCAGCGGTTGCCGTACAGGTCCTCGAAGACCGCGACCGAACCGTAGGCCTCGTGCCGGGGCTCCTCCAGGAAGCGGACCCCGGCCGCCAGCATGCGTGCGTGGTCGGCCGCGAAGTCCTCCGTGTGCAGGAAGAAGCCGACGCGGCCACCCGTCTGCGCCCCGACGCTCGCTCCCTGCTCCGTGTTCTTGGCGCGGGCCAGCAGCAGCCCCGTGCCCTGTGTGCCACGCGGACGCACCACCACCCAGCGGGAGCCGTCGCCCCGGTCTGTGTCCTCCACCAGCTCGAAGCCGAGGGCGTCGGTGTAGAAGGCGAGTGCCTCGTCGTAGTCGCGGACGACCAGGGTGACCAGGGCGATGTGGGACATGGGATTCCTCGGATTCCTCGCGGGACGGAAGGGAGGCCGCCGGGCCCGTAGCGGGACAATATCCGTCATGGAGACCAGTGACCTCACCGGGCTGACGGCCCGCGCGCGTCGGCTCGCCCTGACCGGGAAGCGCCGTGTTCTCGGCCTGGCGGGCCCGCCGGGAGCCGGCAAGTCCACCCTGGCCGCGCAGCTGGCCGACACCCTCGGGCCGCTCGCCGCGCTCGTGCCCATGGACGGTTTCCACCTCGCCCGGGCCGAACTGGAACGGCTCGGCCGGGCGGACCGCAAGGGCGCGCCCGACACCTTCGACGCCGCCGGGTACGCCGCCCTGCTCCGCCGGCTGCGGGCACCGGAACCGGGCACCGTCGTGTACGCCCCGGCCTTCGACTGGGCCCTTGAGGAACCGGTCGCCGGGTCCGTCCCGGTCGGCCCGGACATCTCCCTCGTCATCACCGAGGGGAACTACCTGCTGCACACGGAGGGCGGCTGGGCGCCGGTGCGCGGGCTGCTCGACGAGGCGTGGTACCTGGAGCTCGACCAGGACGTACGGGTCCGCCGACTGGTCGACCGGCATGTGCGGTTCGGGAAGCCGCGCCCGCACGCGGAACGCTGGGTCGCCGGATCCGACGAGGCGAACGCCCGGCTCGTCGCCCGGGGACGGGACCGGGCCGACCTCGTCGTGCGGCTCGGGGCGGAGTCCGGCCGGCTCCGGAACGAGTGAGGAACCGCACCGGCAACGCCCCTGACCGCTCGCGCGGGCGCCCCGCACCCGGCAGGATGCGGGGAGCCGTTCCGTGCCCCAGGAGGTCCCGCATGCCCAGCCCGAACCAGCCCGCGCCGTTCACCGCCGACGACTACCGGGCCCGGATGGCACGGGCCGCCGAGAGCGCGGCCGCCGCCGGTCTCGCCGGCGTCCTGGTCGCACCCGGACCCGACATGGTCCACCTGACGGGATACCGGCCCACCGCGGACACCGAACGCCTCACCCTCCTCGTCCTCGCGGCCGGGCAGGACCCCGTCCTGGTCGTACCGACACTGGAGGCGCCGGACGCGGAGAAGTGCGCCGGCGCACCCGCCCTCACCCTGCGGGACTGGACGGACGGCAAGGACCCGTACGCCGTGACGGCGCCGCTGCTCGACGCCAAGGGGCGGTTCGGGATCAGCGACAACGCCTGGGCGATGCACCTGCTCGGCCTCCAGCAACTGCTGCCCGGCACCTCGTACGCCTCCCTCACCGAGGCGCTGCCGATGCTGCGCGCCGTGAAGGACGCCGCGGAGCTGGAGCGGATCGCCGCCGCCGGGGCCGCCGCCGACGCCACGTACGAGGAGATCCTCAAGGTCCGCTTCTCCGGGCGCAGGGAGACCGAGGTCGCCGCCGATCTGGCCCGGCTGCTCACCGAGTACGGGCACTCCCAGGTCGACTTCACCGTGGTCGGCTCCGGGCCCAACGGCGCCAACCCGCACCACGAGGCGGGGGATCGCACCATCGAGCGCGGCGACATGGTCGTGCTCGACTTCGGCGGCCTCAAGCACGGCTACGGCTCCGACACCTCCCGTACGGTCCACGTCGGTGAACCCACCGTGCAGGAGCAGCGGGTCCACGACATCGTGCGGGAGGCGCAGGAGGCCGGCTGCAACGCGGTCCGGCCCGGCGCCGCCTGCCAGGACATCGACCGGGCCGCCCGCGCCGTCATCACCGAGTTCGGCTACGGCGACCGCTTCATCCACCGCACGGGCCACGGCATCGGCGTCACCACGCACGAGCCCCCGTACATGATCGAGGGCGAGGAGCAGCAGCTCGTCCCCGGCATGTGCTTCTCCGTGGAGCCCGGCGTCTATCTGCCGGGCCGCTTCGGTGTCCGGATCGAGGACATCGTGACGGTCACGCAGGACGGCGGCCGCCGCCTCAACGCCACCGCCCGCGAACTGGCGATCGTCGAGTAGCGGTCACCGGGCCCCGGCAGGTCAGCCCTGCGGCTCGCGGTCGCGGAACCGGTGCAGCACGTCGTACGGGTACGGCAGCGGACGGGCACTCGCCTCGTCCAGCCGTACCGTCTGTTCCGGCGTCAGTTCCCAGCCCACCGCGCCCAGGTTGTCGGCGAGCTGCTCGACGGTCCGCACCCCGATGATGGGCGCGGCCACGGCGGGCCGGCCGAGCAGCCAGCGCAGGGACACCTGCGCCGGGGTGCGCCCGGTCTCCTCCGCGACGGCGACGACGGCCTCGACGACCCGCCAGGTCTCCTCGTTGTCCCGCTCCCGCCAGGCCTCGCGCCCCAGCTCCCGCTGGTAGCGGGCCTCCCGGGTGCCCGGCGCGGCCTCGCTCATGCCGCGCCGGTACTTCCCCGTCAGCCAGCCGCCCTGGAGCGGGCTCCACGGGATGATGCCGACGCCCTCCGCCTCGCTCACCGGCGCCAGCTCCCACTCCACCTCGCGCGCGAGGAGGTTGTAGAGCGGCTGGAGGCTGATGTAGCGCTCCCAGCCGTTGCGGGCGGCCAGGTCCTGGGCGCGCTGGAGCTGCGAGGCGGAGACGTTGCTCGCGCCGAGGTAGCGCACCTTCCCCGACCTCACCAGGGTGTCGAGCGTGGACAGGGTCTCCTCGACCGGTGTCGTCGCGTCCCACACGTGCGTCTGGTAGAGGTCGATGTGGTCCGTGCCGAGCCGCCGCAGGCTCGCCTCGACCGCGGAGAGGATGTGCTTGCGGCTGAGCCCGCCCGCGTTCGGCGCCTCGCCCATCGTGCCGAACACCTTGGTGGCGACGACCAGGTCGTCACGGCGCCGGCTCTTCAGCCAGCGGCCCACGATCTCCTCCGAGACGCCCTGCTGGTACACGTCGGCGGTGTCGATGAAGGTGCCGCCGGCCTCGGTGAAGGCATCGAGCACCCGGTGCGCGCCCGCTTCGTCGGTGTCCTGGCCGAAGGTCATGGTGCCCAGGCAGAGTTCGCTGACACGCAGCCCGGACCGGCCGAGAAATCGCTGCTTCATAAGGAGATCCTCCCGTTGGTTTCCGGCAGGCTATGAGTTGAAGTGCGCTTCAGGGCAAGCGGGTTACGGGGCGCGGACCGCCTCGCGCTCAGCCGTCGGCCAGCACCACGCAGGACTGGGCCGGGAGGTGCAGCACGCCGTCCTCGCCGGGCGCCCCGACCGGCTGCCAGGCGGCCAGCACCCTGCCTGCGCCGCTGCGGTGCCGGCCGCCGCCGAGCGGGATCGCGGCGGGCTTCTCGTCCAGGTTGACCGCGATCCGCAGATCGCCCCTGCGGAAGGCGAACCAGCGGGCCCCGTCGTCGTACGCCGGTTTCACCGTCGCCAGATCCGGGTCACGGAGGTCGGGCATGGCGCGGCGCAGCGCGATCAGCTCGCGGTACCAGGCGTGCAGCCGGGCGTGCGGTTCCCGGCCCGGTTCGTCCCAGTCCAGGCAGGAGCGGTCCCGGGTGGCCGGGTCCTGCGGGTCCGGGATGTCCTCCTCCGCCCAGCCGTGCGCGCCGAACTCCCGCCGTCTGCCGCTGCGCACCGCCTCGGCCAGCTCCGGGTCCGTGTGGTCGGTGAAGAACTGCCAGGGGGTACGGGCGCCCCACTCCTCGCCCATGAAGAGCATCGGCGTGAACGGGCCGGTGAGCACGAGCGCCGCCGCGCAGGCGAGCAGTCCGGGGGAGAGGGAGGCGGCGAGCCGGTCCCCGAGCGCCCGGTTGCCGATCTGGTCGTGGGTCTGGGCGTAGCCGACGAAGCGGTGGGCGGCGGTGCGGGTGACGTCGACGGGGCGGCCGTGCGTACGGCCTCTGAAACCGGAGTACGTGCCGTTGTGGAAGAAGGCGCTCGACACGGTCTTCGCCAGCGCGGCCAGCGGGGCCACGGCGAAGTCCGCGTAGTAGCCCTGGGCCTCGCCGGTGAGGGCGGTGTGCAGACAGTGGTGGAAGTCGTCGTTCCACTGCGCGTGCAGTCCGGTGCCGCCCGCCCCCCGGGGCGTCGTCGTGCGCGGGTCGCAGAGGTCGGACTCCGCGATCAGCGAGAGCGGGCGGCCCAGTTCGGCGCAGAGCGCGTCGGTCGCCGCCGACAGCTCCTCCAGGAACGTCAGCGCCCGGGTGTCGGCCAGCGCGTGGACCGCGTCGAGCCGCAGGCCGTCCAGCCGGTAGTCGCGCAGCCAGGCGAGCGCGCTGCCCAGCAGGAACGCCCGCACCTCGTCCGAGCCGGGGGCGTCCAGATTGACCGCCGCGCCCCACGGGGTGTGGTGCGTCTCGGTGAAGTACGGGCCGAAGGCGGGGAGATAGTTGCCGGAGGGGCCCAGGTGGTTGTGGACCACGTCCAGGACCACGGCGAGGCCAAGGCCGTGCGCCGTGTCGACAAAGCGCTTCAGCCCCTCGGGGCCGCCGTACGGCTCGTGCACCGCCCACAGCGACACCCCCTCGTACCCCCAGCCGTGGACACCCGGGAAGGGGCAGACCGGCATCAGGGACACATGGGTGATGCCCAGCTCTGCCAGATGCCCGAGCCGCTCGGCCGCCGCGTCGAAGGTGCCCTCGGCCGTGTACGTGCCGACGTGCAGCTCGTACAGGACGGCGCCCGGCAGCCCGCGCCCGGCCCAGTCGGAGCGCCATGCGTACGCGGAGTGGTCGACGACCGCGCTCTCGCCGTCCGGCCCGTCCGGCTGGCGGCGCGAGCGGGGGTCGGGGCGCACCGGCCCGCCGTCGAGGACGAAGCCGTAGCGGTCGCCGTCACCGGCCTCCGCCGCCGCCGTCCACCAGCCCGCCCGTACGGGATCGCGCTCCATGGACCGCAGCTCACCGGCCAGCCACAGAGCGGCCGACTCCGCATCCGGTGCCCATACGTCGAACAGCATGCGACGCTCCTCGTCTCCTCGTTCCGGCCCATGGTCGGCAGAAGCCGCGATCACCGACCAACGACACTGGATCGAGCCCGTTACTGGCGATTAAGGTCTGGTTCTGATCACTGCCCTGCCGACTTCTGCCATACGCACTCCCTCTTGGACCGCCCCCGATTGCCGGTGGTCTTACCAACGGCTGTGGAGGCCGAGATGACCGTTCCGACGTTCCCGCCCGGTTTCCTCTGGGGAGCCTCCGCCTCCGCGTTCCAGACCGAGGGGGCCGCGGACACCGACGGCAAGGGACCCTCCGGCTGGGACGCCTTCGCCGCGCAGCCCGGACGGATCAAGGACGGCGCCGACACCACCCGGGGCACCGGCTTCCACCGGCACTACCGCGAAGACGTCGCCCTGCTGGCCGGTCTCGGCGCCGACGCCTTCCGCTTCTCGGTGAGCTGGCCGCGCGTCGTACCCGGCGGCAGCGGGCCGGTCAACCCCCAGGGACTCGACTTCTACGACCGCCTCGTCGACGAACTCTGCGCACACGGGATCACCCCGGCCCCCACCCTCTACCACTGGGACACCCCGCTCCCGCTGGACGAGGCGGGCGGCTGGCTCAACCGGGACACGGCCCACCGCTTCGCCGAGTACGCCGGCGTCGTCGCCGAACGCCTCGCGGACCGCGTGCCCATGTGGATCACCATCAACGAACCCGCCGAAGTGACCCTGCTCGGCTACGCGCTCGGCGAGCACGCCCCCGGCCGCACCCTCCTCTTCGACGCCCTGCCCGCCGCCCACCACCAGCTCCTCGCCCACGGCCTGGCCGTCGGCGCCCTGCGGGCCGCGGGCGCCGGGAACATCGGCATCGCCGTCTCGCACTCCCCGGTCTGGACCGCGGGCGAGAGCGAGGAGGACCGCTTCGCCGCCGGTCTGTACGACACCCTCACCAACCGGCTGTTCTCCGACCCGCTCCTCACCGGCCGCTACCCCGACGAGAACTTCGCCGCGCTGATGCCCGGCCCGGTCGAGGACGACCTGCGGACCATCTCCACCCCGCTCGACTGGTACGGGGTCAACTACTACAACCCCACGCTCGTCGGCGCTCCCGCTCCCGCCGCCCTCGACACCTTCGCCGGATTCGGAATGCCGGCCGAACTGCCCTTCGGGATACGGCAGATCGAGGGATACGAGACGACCGACTTCGGCTGGCCCGTCGTCCCCGACGGACTGCGCGACACCCTCGTCCAGCTCAACGACCGCTATGGCGACCGGCTCCCGCCGCTCTACATCACCGAGAACGGCTGCGCCATCGACGAACCGACTGAGGACACCCGCCGGATAGCCTTCCTCGACGCCCATCTCAACTCGCTGCGGTCCGCCATCGACGCGGGTGTCGACGTACGCGGCTACTTCACCTGGTCGCTCACCGACAACATCGAGTGGATCGAGGGGGCCGGAAAGCGTTTCGGTCTGGTCCACATCGACTACGAGACGCTGCGCCGCACCCCCAAGGACTCCTACGCCTGGTACCGCGACATGATCAGGGAACAGAAGCGGCAGGGCGCCGGTCCGGGCGGCCGGACCGGCGCGGACCGGGCCTGACGGCCGCCCTCAGGCGGCGGCGAAGACCCGCTCCAGGACCTGGTGGCCGGCCCGGCCCCAGGTCGGCTGGCCGCCGGGCAGACCCCGGTCCCACGCCTGGCCCACCGAGACGAGCACGAGGGCCTTCAGCACGGCCCGCCCCTGGGCCCGCCGCACGGTCGCCTCGTCCGTCCCTCCGTACGCGTCGAAGAAGTCGCCGTCCGAGCCCTGCGGCAGCAGCTTCCACGCGGCGGCGAGGTCGACGGCCGGATCACCGGCGCAGAGGTCACCGAAGTCGACGATGCCGGAGATCGCGCCGTCGGCGACGACGACGTTGGCGGGGTGCAGATCGGCGTGCAGCCAGACCGCGGGCCCGGTCCACTGCGGCGCGGCGACCGCCCGGTCCCACACCCGGCGCACGCGCGGTACGTCGACCGCCTCCGCCACCCCGGCGAGCAGGGCCTCGAAGTCGTCCGTGACCGTGGCCAGGGAGCCGCCGCGTCCCGGATCCGTGGGGGCGTCCGCCGGTGCCGGGCGGTGCAGGGCGCGCAGGAACCCCGCGAGGTTCGCCACAGAGCGGGCGGCGTCGGTGACCTCGACGCCGTCCGCCGGTTCGCCCGGAACCCAGCTCACCAGGGACCACGGCCGGGGGAAGAGCGCGTCCGGCTCGTTCAGGAACCGGGGCGTCGGCACGGGCAGCGGCAGCTGCCCGGCGAGCTCCGGGAGCCACCGGAACTCCTTGCGCAGCAGCTCGGGAGCGCGCTCGGTCATCGGCAGCCGGACGACCAGCTCCTCCCCGAGCCGCCAGAGCTGGTTGTCCCAGCCGGAGGCGACCCGCCGGATCTCCAGACCGGCCAGCTCCGGGTAACGGTCCCCGATCAGGGTGCGGACGAAGCCCTCGTCGACGCTGTCTCGTTCCATGCGCTCCTCCAAGCGATCACGCCCAGCGTAGGACAGCCCGCCGGAGCACCCGGTCCGTCAGTCCCACACCATGTCGAACGCACGCTCGAAGTTGACGTACCCCAGCCGTGCGAAGGACTTCGCCATCGGTACGTTGCCGAGGTCCGTCGCGGCCCGGATCCGCTCCACCCCGGCCTGTCCGGCGAGCACCCGGGTCCCCTCGGCGAGGAGGTCGTCGATGTAGCCGTGGCCGCGCTGCGCCGGCAGCACACCGATGTACGCGATGATCGGGTTGTAGTCGTTGCGGGCCGGGATCACGAAGCCCACCGGTTCGCCGTCCGGCAGCTCCGCGACGCGCCACCACTCCCGCGGGGTGGTGTAGCGGGCCAGCTCCTCGTCGTAGTGCTTCTCCGCGGCCCGGAGCGGGGACAGGCCGGAGGCCAGGTCCTGCTGACCGTGCGCGTCGAGGGTGCCCTCCATCACGGGCGCCATCAGCGCGAGGAGGTCCTCGCGCCCGGCGACCGGGCGGAACCGCAGCCGGCCGCTGTCGGCGGGCACCGGGGTGCCCGCGCGCCACTCCAGGCGCAGCCGCTCGACCAGCATCCGGGCACCGCTGCGCTCCATGACCCGGATCCGGGCCTCGACGACATCACGGACCACCGGGTCCTCGCGCCAGTCGGCCGGGACGAACCGCCCGTACTCCGGACGCGGGCCGCCGGCGGGCAGCACCGCCGCGCTCGCCGTCTCCAGCAGCCGCAGGCCGACCTCGCCGCGCTCCGGCTCCGGCAGGGTGTCGTCGAGGTCGAAGAAGTCGAGAAGGAGCGGCGCCCTGCCGTCCTGGCTCCACCACGCGATCCGCGCCACCATCCGCTCGCCCCGCAGAGCCACCCACATCCACTCCGGCCGGCGCCGGCCGGAGTCGAGGTCGTCCGCCAGCTCGTGGTCCAGGACGTAGGGCAGCCGGCGGAAGAGATCCAGCTCCTGAGGGCCGGCGAGCGGACGGATGTTCAGTTCGAGTGGTGCAGCGGGCACAGAGTCTCCAGGAACTACGAGGGAGCGCCCCGATGGTCATCGGGGCGGCACGGCGGCAGACGGTAGCAACGTCCCGCTCCGGGCGCCCGCGATTATCCGGAAGGTGGTGCAGGAGAGCCCTGGCCGGTCCGCCCGCGCAGGTCAGGGAGCGAGGAAGGGGCGGCCGTTCTGGACACGTTGGGGCCATCGGCCCGACACTTGTCCCTGTGACGTCCTCCTTCGAGTTCCACACGTATCCCGCGCGGGTGTCCGACGCCCAGCGCGACCGTGTTCTCGGCGTGCTCAGAGAAGGCGCGGCGCAGGGAAGGCTCTCCCACGACACCTTCATGCGGCGCATGGAACTGGCCCTGACCGCGAACCGCTCGGAGGAGCTGGCCGCGCTCACCGCCGATCTGGACACCGGGGGCCGCCTGTCGCGGCAGCTGATCCGGGTCGTCAGCGGAGTCTCCGGCTTTCCCGGCCGGGTACGCAGGGCCTGGTGGGCGGAGCGGCTGCCCAAGCTGCTGCTGCCGGCGCCGAGTCCGTACCCCCTGCTCATCGGCCGGGACCCGGGCAACGGGCTGCGCCTCAGCCACGAGACCGTCTCCCGGATGCACGCCGAGCTCACCGTGCACGGCGGCCGGTGGCTGCTGCGCGACCTGGGCTCGACCAACGGCACCTGCGTCAACGGCCAGCGCGTCACGGGGACGGTCTCGGTGCGCGAGGGGGACCAGGTGAGCTTCGGCACGATGATGTTCCGGCTCTCCGCCCCCGCGCTCAGGCCGCCCGCCTAGGGCGTGTCGTCGCGCGGCAGACGGCAGTTCGACGACAGGCCCCAGGGTTGCCGGAGCACCTCACGCCTGCTGGTGCAGCCCACGGCCCGCCAGGGTCAGGAAGGCCTCACCGACCGCCTCCGAGAGCGTCGGGTGCGGGTGCACGTGACGGGCGACGTCGGACGGTTCGGCGTCCCAGCCGACGATCAACTGGCTCTCCGCGATCATCTCCGAGACGTGCGGCCCGACGAGATGGACGCCCAGGACCCGGCCGTCCCGCTCTGCGACCACCTTCACCATCCCGCCCTGCCCGTGCACCATGCCCTTGGCGACCGCCGTCAGCGGCATCGTGCCGACCACCACGTCGTGCCCGGCGTCACGGGCCCCGGCCTCTGACAGCCCCACGGCGGCGGTCTGCGGGGCGGAGTACGTCACCCGGGGCACCGCCGTGTAGTCCACCGGCGCCGGACGCAGCCCGGCCAGCGTCTCGGCCACCAACAGGCCTTCGGCGAAGGACGCGTGGGCCAGCCCGAGGGACGGCGGCGGCAGCAGGTCGCCGACCACGTGGATGCCCGGCACCGACGTCTCCAGCCGGTCCCAGTCCGCCGGGACCACATGCCCCCGCTCGTCGGTGGACAGTCCGGCCGCCGCCAGCCCCAGACCGTCCGTCACCGGTACCCGGCCCACCGCCACCAGCAGCCGGTCCGCCTCCACCGTGCGGGTCTCACCGCGCGGGGTGCGGACCGCGGCCCGCACCCCGTCCTCCAGTACCGTCGCCTCCAGCAGCCGCGCACCCGTGCGCACATCGATCCCGCGCCGCTTCAGCCCGCGGGTCAGGTGCCGGGACACGTCGGCGTCCTCCAGCGGCACGAGCCGGTCCGCGGCCTCCACCAGGGTGACCCGGGCCCCCATCGACCGGTGCAGGGAGGCGTATTCGACGCCGATCGCCCCGCCGCCCAGCACCAGCACCGATTCCGGCAGGCCGACGGCGAACAGCGCGTCGTCGCTGGTGACCACCCGCCGCCCGTCGGCCGCGAGACCCGGCAGGGTGCGCGGCCGTGACCCGGTGGCCAGCACGATGCCGCGCCGGGCGGTGATCTCCCCGTACCCGCCGATCCGGACACCGTGCGGACCCGTCAACTCCGCGCTGCCGCGCACCACTTCCACCCCGGCGTGCGCGAGATGGCCGGTCACCCCGCGGTGGTTGCGGTCCACGATGTCGTCCCGGGTCGCCACGAGCGCCGGCCAGTCCACCGACTCCAGGGTCGCCTTGACCCCCCACCGCTCACGGGCCTCCGCGATACCGTCCACCAACGCCGCCGCGTGCAGCATCGCCTTGCTGGGAACGCAGCCCCGGTGCAGACACGTGCCGCCCACCTTGTCGCGCTCCACGAGCACCACCCGCAGACCGAGCGCCGCGGCCCGCAGCGCGGTCGAATAGCCGCCCGTCCCCCCGCCGATCACCAGCACGTCGGTCTCGGTCACCTTCTCCGTCTGTGTCATGGCTCCCACTCTCCGCCGCACCGTTGCCATGAGTCCAAGGCAATGTTTGTGTGGGGCCGATGCACAACGTCTATGGCAGAGGGCGGGGAGCTGATCGATGAGCCTGCGTCAGATGGAGTACTTCCTCACGGTCGTCGAGGAGACCTCCTTCACCCGGGCCGCCGAGCTGCTCCACGTCACGCAGCCCGCGCTGTCCCACCAGATCAAGGCCCTGGAGCGGACCGTCGGCGGCGCCCTGCTCGAACGGCTGCCGCGGGGCGTGCGGCTGACCCCGATGGGCCGCGCCTTCCTGCCGCACGCCGAGCGGTCCGTGCGCAGCGCCGCCCAGGCCCGGCGCGCGGCACGGGCTGCGGCCGGCGCGGAGGGCGGCGAACTGCACATCGCCACCGTGCACGCGATCGCCGTCGGCATCCTCCCCGAGGTCTTCGCCCGCTGGCGCTCCGGCCACCCCGGCGTCGGCCTCGTGCTCCACGAGTACGCCACCACGGAGGCCCTGGAGGAACAGATCGAGCGCGGCACCGCCGACCTCGCCGTCGGCCCGCCGCCCGCCGACTGGCCGGGCCACCTCGTCCCGATCGGTGAGGAGAGCATCGTCCTGGTCGTCCCGTTCGACGACCGGCTCGCCGGACGCGCCTCCGTCCGCCTCCAGGAGCTCGCGGACCGCCCCTGGGTGCGGTGCGCGATGGAGGCCGTCGTGCACGGCCGGCCGTTCCTGGACTGGGTCTGCGCCGAAGCCGGCTTCGTACCGCGCACGGCGGTGCGGACCGAGCACACCTCGACCGCGGTACGGATGGCCGCGGCCGGCGTCGGAATCGCGACCGCCCCCGCGCACGTCGTGCGCGGAGCGGTCGGGGAGGACTGCGCGGTGCTCACCGTGGACCCGCCGTGGTCCCGGCCGCTCGCGGTCTTCTCCCGCGTCGAACTGACCGGCGCCGCCGCCGCGTTCACCGAACTGCTCGCCGCGTTCCGGCCACCGGGCCCCCGGCCCGCCCCGTGACGGCGGTGACGGCGGGCCCCCGCCGTCACCGGACCGCGGGACGCGCCCCGTCACCCGGACGGCCGCGCGCCGACTGCGCCGGGTCGGTCCGGGTGATCCCCTGAGGGGGACCGCGCCGCACACCGGCGCACCGACCACCGGGGGTACGGATGCAGGCCGACGCCCCAGGAGGCATACCCGCCCCGACGCCCTCGCCCGACCACCGCCCCGCCGGGCCGTCCCGCTCCGCCCGCCCGGGAGCCGGCCCCAGCCTCCTCGCCCCCGGCGCCGCCCGCGACCCGTACCGGCTCTACCGGGTACTGCGCGAGGAGCATCCGCTCTGCTACGACGCCCCGCTGGGCGCCTGGCTGGTCAGCCGGTACGACGACGTGATCGCCGCGCTCACCGGCCCCCGGTTCACCGGTTACCCGCACGACGGGGCGCCGCGCGGCGGCCCCGCCCCGCTCGGCCTCTGTCACGGCAGCGCCCGCTGCCTGCCCCGCGAGCGGTACACGGTGGTCACCGGCACCGTGCCCCGGCACCTGGCCGAGCGCGTCGAGCGGACCGCGTTCGTGCTGGCCCGGCGGATCGCCGGGCGGCGGCAGGCCGATCTCGTCGAGGAGTTCTGCCGCTGGCTGCCCGCGGGCAGCGGCCCCTTCCGGACCCGCAACGGCGACCCCGCCCAGCTGGGCGACGGGCCCTGCACCCGGCACACCGGACTGCGTGAGACGGCCCTCGCCTCGTTCCTGGCCAACCTGCTGGACGACCCCGACCTGCTGGCCGCCCTGCGCGTCGAACCCGCGCTCGCCGGCCGCGCCTGGACGGAGACGATGCGGCGGGACCCGCCCGTCCAGGTCGTCCTGCGGCGGACCCTCACCGAGGTCACCCTCAGCGGCGGCACCCTCCCGGCGCGGGCCCCCGTCGCCTGCCTGATCGGCGCGGCGGGACGCGATCCGGAACGGTTCGCCGCACCGGACCTGTTCGACCCCTTCCGCCGTGACCAGGGCCGCACCACCGGCGGACCGGCGGGCTGCCCGGCCGTGGTGCTCGGTCGGCTGGAGGCCGAACAGGGGGTGCGTGCCCTGCTGGACGCCATGCCGGGGCTCCGCTGGGCGGACGGATTCAGGCCGTCCGCCACCGGCCTGCTCACCCGGGGTCCGAGGTCCCTGCTGGTGCGACCCTGCTGAGCAGCGCGACCGGACCCCCGTCGAACAGCTCGGCCACCGCGACCGTGCCGCCCGAGAACTCCCGGCCCGGCGCCAGCAGATCCCGCCACACCCCGTCGTCCGGCAGCGCCAGCTCCGTCCCGCGCCAGCCGCCCGCCTCCGCCAGCCGCAGCGACAGCCGGGTCACCGCGGTGACGACCTCGCCCGAGCGGCAGAAGGCCAGACAGTGCCCGGCCGCCGGCCCGGAGGCCGCCAGCGGGGCGTACGTCCCCGACTCCCCGAACACCCCGGGCCGCTCGCGCCGCAGCCGCAGCGCCGCCGCCGTCAGCGCCTCCTTCGCGGAGGCGGGCGCGTCCGGGGAAGGCGTCGAGAACGGCCGCCGGTTGTCCGGGTCGACCAGCGCCAGGTACTCGCGCTCCGTGCCCTGGTAGAGGTCCGGCACCCCCGGCATCGTCAGCTGCACCAGCGCCGCGCCGAGCACGTTGGCCCGGACATGCGGGGCGAGCGAGGCCGCGAACTCCGCGAGCAGCTCCCGCGCGGGGCCGGTCGCGGCGGCGGGGCCGGCGGCCACGAAGTCCGACATCGCCCGCTCGTACCCCGGATCGGGTTCGGTCCAGCTGGTGAAGAGACCCGACTCCCGCGCCGCCTTCAGCAGCGCGGGCGCCAGCCGCGCCGCCTGCTCACCGGCCGGGAACCCCACGCAGCCGAACGCGGTCTGCCACGCCTGCCACGCCAGCTGCGGATCGGGCGCCGCCGGAGCCGTCCGGGCCAGCTCCGCCACCAGCCGCGACCACCGCCCGGGGCACTCGGAGAGCACCGCGACGGCGGCCCGGACATCGGCGCTGCGCTTGGTGTCGTGCGTGGTCAGCGCGGTGCCGGTGGCCGGCCAGTCCCGGGCGAGGCGGGCGCAGAAGACGTGGAAGTCCTCCGGCGTCACCGCCGGCCTGCCCGGATCACCGCCCACCTCGTTCGCCGAGATCAGCGGCACGTACCGGTAGTACGCGGTGTCCTCGACCGACTTGGCCCGCAGCGCGGACGCCGTCTGCGCGAACCGGTCGCAGAACGCCGCCCGGTCGCCGCCGGGACCGAGCCGCCCCAGCGCCAGCTCCCGCACCACGTCGACGGCCGCCGCCTCCTCCCGCACCGCGAACACCGCCTTGGCGTCGCTCACCGCCGTCGCGTCCAGCGCCGCCCCGGCCGACTCCGTACAGGGTCCGCCCGCCGTCACGTACGGGCGGTAGACCGGCACCCGGACCAGCAGTTCCCGCACCGCGGTGCGCAGCGCCCACGGGGCGTGGTCGCGCAGTGCGGGGTCCTCGGCGCAGACGCGCGACGCCAGCCGGGTCAGCAGCGCGGTCTCCGCGGCCAGCTCATGGGTGACGACGCGGTACGCGGCCCGGCGCACCGTCGCCTGCCAGTAGCCGCCCCGGTCGCCCGCCGGGGAGGCGGACTCCCGGTAGTGGCCCAGCAGTTCCGCCGCGCCCACCGGGTCGACGAAGAGGCCGTCGATCCGGTGCAGTGCGTCGTACCCGGTCGTCCCGGCCACCGCCCAGCCGGCCGGCAGCGGCTCCGGGCCGGTGAGGATCTTCTCCACCACGGTCCACGCGCCGCCGCTCGCGCCGGAGAGCCGCTCCAGGTAGCCGGCCGGGTCCGCGAGCCCGTCGGGGTGGTCGATCCGCAGCCCCTCGACGGTCCCGTCCCGAACCAGTTCGAGGATCTTGGCGTGGGTGGCGGCGAAGACCTCCGGGTCCTCCACCCGCACCCCGATCAGCTCCGAGATGGTGAAGAACCGCCGGTAGTTCAGCTCGGTACGGGCCAGCCGCCACCAGCAGAGCCGGTAGTGCTGGGCGTCCAGCAGCTCGGGCAGCGGGAGGCCGGAGGTGCCGGACCGGAGCGGGAACTCCTGCTCGCCGTGGCGCAGCACCTCCCCGTCGACCCGGAACCCGTCCATCTCGTCGCCGAGCCGACCGCCGAGCACGGGCAGCAGGACCTTCCCGTCACCCGCCGCCCAGTCGATGTCGAACCAGCGGGCGTAGGGGGAGCCGGGCCCCTCGCGCAGGACCTCCCGCAAGGCGTGGTTGTGCCGCGGGTCCGCGGCCATGTGGTTCGGCACGATGTCCAGGACCAGCCCGAGCCCGTGGCGCCGGGCGGTGCGGGCGAGCCGCCGCAGCCCCTCCTCGCCGCCCAGCTCGGCGCGCACCCGGCCGTGGTCGACGACGTCGTAGCCGTGCGTGGACCCGGGCACGGCTTCGAGGACGGGGGACAGGTGCAGATGGGAGACGCCGAGCGTGGCGAGGTACGGCACGGCGTCCTCGGCGGCCGAGAACGGGAAGTCCGGCTGGAGCTGGAGCCGGTACGTGGCGGAAGGCGTCATGAAGACGTTCGTACCCAGATCCGGGCGCTCTGTGTCACCCGGTCGGGCACAAGGGCCCGACCGGCGGCCCCGTCCCCGGCGCTCTCTCCCCTAAGCGGGCCGCTGGAGCACCACCATGCTCCGGCCCACCAGCGTCACCCGGTCGCCCGCCGCCACCTTCGGTCCGGCGCCGGTCAGCACGCCGGCCGGGCGCGCCGTGTCGACGACGACATGCCACTGCCGGCCGTGGTTCACCGGGACGGCGAACTCCAGTGTCTCGGCGCTCGCGTTGAACATCAGCAGGAAGGAGTCGTCGGAGATCCGCTCGCCGCGGGGCCCCGGCTCCGAGATGGCGTGCCCGTTCAGAAAGACCGTCAGGGCCTTGGCGTGCGCCGCCTGCCAGTCCCGCTGGGTCATCTCCTGGCCCTCGGGCGTGAACCAGGCGATGTCGGAGAGCTCGTCGTGCGTGCCCTCCACCGGCCGCCCGTGGAAGAACCGGCGCCGCCGGAAGACCGGATGGTCGCGGCGCAGCCACACCATCGCCCGGGTGAACTCCAGCAGGCTGCGGGAGAGCCCGTCGCCGCCCGGGTCCGCTGTCTCCTCGCCGTCGCCGTCGTCGTCGGCCGCCGCCTGGGCCGGGTCCGGCCAGTGCACCCAGGACAGCTCGCTGTCCTGGCAGTAGCCGTTGTTGTTGCCGAGCTGGGTGCGCCCGAACTCGTCGCCGTGGCTCAGCATCGGCACGCCCTGCGACAGCATGAGGGTGGCGATGAAGTTGCGCATCTGCCGCTCGCGCAGCTCCAGCACCTCCGGCCGGTCCGTCTCGCCCTCCACGCCGCAGTTCCAGGACCGGTTGTGGCTCTCGCCGTCCCGGTTGCCCTCGCCGTTGGCGTCGTTGTGCTTGTCGTTGTACGAGACCAGGTCGTGCAGGGTGAAGCCGTCGTGGCAGGTGGCGAAGTTGATCGAGGCGAGCGGCCGGCGGCCGTCGTCCTGGTACAGGTCGGAGGAGCCGGTCAGCCGCCCGGCGAACTCGGCCAGCGTCCGGGGCTCACCGCGCCACAGGTCGCGGACCGTGTCCCGGTACTTCCCGTTCCACTCGGTCCACAGCGGCGGGAAGTTCCCCACCTGGTAGCCGCCCTCGCCCACGTCCCACGGCTCCGCGATCAGCTTCACCTGGCTGACCACCGGGTCCTGCTGCACCAGGTCGAAGAACGACGACAGCCGGTCCACCTCGTGGAACTGACGGGCCAGCGTGGCGGCCAGATCGAAGCGGAAGCCGTCCACATGCATCTCGGTCACCCAGTACCGCAGCGAGTCCATGATCATCTGGAGCACGTGCGGAGAGCGCATCAGCAGGGAGTTCCCGGTCCCCGTGGTGTCCATGTAGTAGCGCTGGTCGTCGGTCAGACGGTAGTAGGAGGCGTTGTCCAGGCCCCGGAAGGAGAGCGTCGGCCCCAGGTGGTTGCCCTCCGCCGTGTGGTTGTAGACCACGTCGAGGATCACCTCGATGCCCGCCTGGTGCAGCGCCCGTACGGCCTGCTTGAATTCGAGCACCTGCTCGCCCCGGTCGCCCCAGGAGGCGTAGGCGTTGTGCGGGGCGAAGAAGCCGATGGTGTTGTAACCCCAGTAGTTGGCGAGCCCCGCGTCCGCCAGCCGGTGGTCCTGCACGAACTGGTGCACCGGCATTAACTCGATCGCCGTGACGCCCAGCTCTGTCAGGTGCGCGATGACCTCCGGGTGCGCCAGCCCGGCGTACGTACCGCGCAGCTCCTTCGGCAGCCCCGGATGAAGCATCGTCAGGCCCTTCACATGGGCCTCGTAGATCACCGTGCGGTGGTAGTCCGTACGGGGACGCCGGTCGTCGCCCCAGTCGAAGTACGGGTTGACCACGACGGACGTCATGGTGTGCGGCGCCGAGTCGAGGTCGTTGCGCGCGTCGGGCCGGCCGAACGGATAGCCGTACACCGCCTCGCCCCACTGGATCTGCCCGGCGACCGCCCGCGCGTACGGGTCCAGGAGCAGCTTCGCGGAGTTGCAGCGGGCGCCGCGCTGCGGCTCGTACGGCCCGTGCACCCGGAACCCGTACCGCTGACCCGGCATCACCCCGGGCAGATAGGCGTGCCGGACGAACGCGTCGGTCTCCCGCAGCTCCACCGCCGTCTCGGAGCCGTCGTCGTGCAGCAGGCACAACTCGATTCGGTTGGCGGCCTCCGAGAAGACCGCGAAGTTGGTCCCGGCGCCGTCGTACGTGGCACCGAGGGGGTACGCCTGTCCCGGCCAGACCTGCATAGGTTTCGACTCTTC
This sequence comes from Streptomyces sp. NBC_00341, assembly GCF_041435055.1. NCBI lineage: Bacteria > Bacillati > Actinomycetota > Actinomycetes > Kitasatosporales > Streptomycetaceae > Streptomyces > Streptomyces sp. NBC_00341. The sequence continues at coordinate 7,163,594 of NZ_CP108002.1, forward strand.
CACTCTGATGCGGTTGCCTGGGGAATGCGGGCTCCCTGCCAGATCTTCCCCGAAAGGGCGGCCCTTACCTAGGACCGACCGGCAATCGGGGGGCGGCGTCGCGGGGTCCGGTCAACATCGGGCCTCTTCTTGTCGCCCGGAACCCGAATCAGGCGGACCTGTTCGGCCCGCTGCCCGGTATGCGGCTTGCGGTGGGGTGTTTAATCACTATGAATCCGCTCACTACGGCAGATCTTGTCCAGAAGAACAGGCTTGATCCGTAGGGGAGTTGAAGAAGGAGCCTGCGCATCCGGCTGCACCGGCTCCCGCTCCCGGAGTACCCTTCCTTGATCGTTGGTGGGGGAGTGGAAGGCGGTGTGCGGGTGAGCTCGGGAGGCTTCGAGCTGCCCCCAGGTGACGCTGGTCACGAGGGGGACGCCACCGATGTGACGCCCGGGGCGGTCTCGCTCGCCCGGCCCCTGGAGATCGGCGCGGAACTGGACTGGGGAGCGGACGCCTGGAGCGAGGTGCGCACCCGCGCTCAGCGGGCCGGGCGCGCCTATATCTGGCTGAATCTCGTGGAGCAGCGGCTGCGCGCCGTGGTGGCCGCGGTGCTCCGGCCCATCTACGAGCCGGTCCACGGCGAGGACTGGGTGGTGGCCGCGGCGGGACCCGCCGGACAGGAGTGGGTGCAGCGCGCCGTCGCCGTGCGCGAGGTCTCCCGCCGCAAGGGCTATCTGCTCGACCCGGCCGACGACAACGTCCTGAGCTTCCTCACGCTGCCTCAGCTGCGTGAGCTGATGGTCCAGCACTGGCCCTGCTTCGAGCCCTACTTCGACGACCGCCGCGATGTGGAGCTGGCCCTCGACGAGCTGGAGGTCGCCCGCAACGTGGTCTCCCGCAACCGCGCGCTCAACGAGGCGGTGCTCGCCCAGGCCGAGCGCGCCTCCGCGCGGCTGCTGGAGATCCTCGGCAGCGGCGCCGCGGTGCCGTCCGCCGACCGGCTCCCCGTCGACGCCGTCGAGGAGCTGGTGGGCGACCGGTACGCGGACGTGGTCTCCGTCCACTCCGACCGGGTGCGGCTCCAGCGCCAGCTGCCCGCGGAGGACCTCTTCGGCGGAGCGCGCCGGCTGGACGCGATCGGCATAGGGCTCAATCTGCTGGTGCAGAACTTCTCCGGCCGCCGGCTGATCCGGCTGGCCGAGTCGGGCTGCCGGGTCCGGCTGCTCTTCATCAACCCGGCCAGCAGCGCGGTCAAGCGCCGGGAGCGGGAGCTGGGGCTCAAGAAGGGGGAGCTGAGCCGGACGGTGGAGATGAACATCCTCCACATGCGCCGGGTCCGCTCCAAGCTCCGCGACCCGGGCGCCTTCGAGATCCACGTCTTCGACGAGACCCCGCGCTTCACCGCCTACCTGGTGGACGGCGACGGCGCCGACGCGGTGGGGGTCGTCCAGACGTATCTGCGCCGCGCCCGCGGCATGGAGGCACCCGTGCTGGTGCTCAGGGGCGGCGGCCGGGCGGTGGTCCGGGCCGGGCAGGACAGCGAGCACGGCCTGTTCGAGACGTACCGCGAGGAGTTCGAGTCCGTCTGGACGGACTCCCGGCCGGTCTCCTGACGGGCCGACCTCAGGAGGGTGCTGTCAGTGGCCCGTGCGAGGGTGGTCGTCACCTGGGGGAAGCACCACGAAGGAGGTATGGGATGAGCTGGCACCGGCATGCGCTGGTCGGCTTCGACCTGGAGACGACGGGTACGGAGCCGCTGGAGGCCCGGATCGTGACGGCCGCGGTCGTCGGTGTCCGCGCCGGCGACGGAGAGCCGGAGCGGCAGCGCACCTGGCTGGCGGATCCGGGCATCCGGATCCCCGCACAGGCCTCCGCGATCCACGGCATCAGCAGCGAACGGGCGGCGGCGGAGGGCCGGCCGGTGCGCGAGGTGGCCGACGAGATCGCCGAGACCCTGACCGGCTACTGGCGCCAGGGCGTGCCGGTCGTCGCGTACAACGCCGCCTTCGACCTGACGCTGCTGACGGCGGAGTTGCGCCGACACGGACTCCCGTCGCTGAGCGAGCGGCTCGGCGGCGCGGGGATCGGCCCGGTCCTCGACCCGTACACCATCGACCGGGCGGTGGACCGCTACCGCAAGGGCAAGCGGAATCTGGAGGCGGTCTGCGTCGAGTACGGCGTGGTCCACGGCGGCGCCCACGACGCGGGGGCGGACGCGCTGGCCGCGGTGCGGGTGGCGTACGCGATAGCCGCGCGGCACGGCTCGGTGGCCGCGTTGTCCGCGGCCGAGCTCCACGAGCGGCAGATCGCGTGGTACGCGGAGTGGGCCGCCGACTTCCAGCAGTTCCTGCGCCGCAAGGGCACGGCGGACGCGGTGATCGACGGCCGCTGGCCGGTACGGGAGCCGGTGTTCGAGTTGAAATCAAGCCCGTCCGGCGATTGAGGACAGCTCTTGAGCCGGTCCGGCGATTGAGGGCATAACGCTCAGAAGGGGTACCACCGCACCCCCGTGTCCCCGTCGCGCAGCGACGCCACGCGCCTGCGGAACTCCGTGAGTGCCTTCGGGTTGGCCGGCGCGTGCTGCGCGACCCACGCGCAGCTCGCCGTCTCCCGGGCCCCGCGCAGCACCGCGCAGCCGTCCCACTCCCGGACGTCCCAGCCGTACGCGGCGGTGAACGCGTCATAGGCCTCGGCCGGCAGCCCGTACCGGTCACGGGACAGGGCGAGCACCACGAGGTCGTGCTCGCGCAGATCCGTGGAGAAGGTCTCCAGGTCCACCAGGACCGGCCCGTCCGGACCGACATGGACATTGCGCGGCAGCGCGTCGCCGTGGATCGGGCCCGGGGGCAGGTGCGGCACCAGCGCGGCGGCGGCCGTCGCGAAGCCGTCGCGGCGCTCACGCAGATACCCGGCGTCGGCCGGGTCGATCGCGTCGCCCGCCAGGGTCAGCCAGCGCTCGACCCCGCCGAGCAGCTCCCGCCGGGGCAGGCTGAGGCCCTCCGGGGCCGGCAGCGCGTGCACCGCGGTGAGCAGCGGCGCCAGATCCCGCGGCTCCGCGGGCCGCACCGGCTCGGGCAGCCGGTGCCACACCGTCACCGGGTGGCCCTCGACGAGCCGGGCCGCGGGCTCCGCGGTCCGCACCGCGGGGACACCGGACGCGGCGAGCCAGCGCGCGACGGCCACCTCGCGCTCGGCCCGCTCGCGCAGCTCGGGACTGCGCACGGCGTCCCGGCCGATCTTGACCACCAGGTCGCCCACGGCGAACACCGCGTTCTCGCCCAGCGCGAGCAGCTCCGCGTCGCCGGGGTGTCCGGCAGCGGTCAGTGCCTCGCGCGCTCGCATCTCGTTCATGGATCCGATTTTCGCATCCGTGCAGGTTGTCTTGACGAACCGGCGGGGCCTCAGCACCATTGCGGAGGCCACCTGAGCGGCCGGAACGGTACCAAGCCGGTCGAATGACGCAAGGGGGTCGCATCCATGACATTGGCGAGTGCAACCGTGCAGTCCGGGCGGCACGGACCGCCGGGCGGCCCGCACGGCAAGGGGTCCGCGAGGATCAACCGGAACGCCGGAACCTGGTTCCTGGTACTGCCCGCCCTCCTCCCGATCCTGGTCCTCAGCGTCGGACCGCTGCTCTACGGCATCGCGCTGGCGTTCACCGACGCCCAGTCGGGGCGTACCCGGTCCACCCAGTGGACCGGGGTGCTGAACTTCCAGGACCTGCTGCACGACGGACTGTTCTGGGACTCGTTCCGGATCGGCCTGGTATGGGCGGTCGGCGTCACCGTCCCGCAGTTCGTGCTGGCCCTCGGCCTCGCGCTGCTGCTCAACCAGAACCTGCGGATGCGGTGGCTGGCGCGGGCGCTGGCGATCATCCCGTGGGCGATGCCGGAGGTGGTCGTCGGCATCATGTGGCGGCTGGTCTACAACCCGGACGCCGGAATCCTCAACGAGACCATCCGCGACCTCGGCCTGGGCGACGGCCGGGACTGGCTGACCGGGCTCGCCACCGCGTTGCCCGCGGTGATCCTGGTCGGGGTCTGGGCCGGGATGCCGCAGACCACGGTCGCCCTGCTGGCCGGCCTGCAGAACACCCCGCACGAACTCCACGAGGCCGCCGCGCTGGACGGCGCGGGCGCCTGGCGCCGCTTCCGTACCGTCACCTGGCCCGCGCTCAAGCCGGTCGCCCTCTCCATCACCGCGCTCAACTTCATCTGGAACTTCAACTCCTTCGCCCTGGTCTACGTACTGACCAACGGCGGTCCCGGCGGCCGGACCCGGCTGCCGATGCTCTTCGCGTACGAAGAGGCCTTCCGCTACGGACAGTTCGGCTACGCAGCGGCGATGGGCTGTGTGATGGTCGCGGTGATCTCCGTGATCCTCGCCGTGTACCTGGTGGGACGGCTCGGGGGAGGCGAGGACCGATGAGCATGCGTACCCGCAGGTCCGTGCGGGCCGGGCAGTACCTCGCGCTGCTGTGCTACCTGGTCTTCCTGGCGTTCCCGTTCCTCTGGCTGATCTCCACCGCCTTCAAACCGGCGCCGGAGCTGGGCTCCCTGCACCCCACCTGGATCCCGCACCACCCGACGCTCGACAACTTCCGGGCCGCGTTCGACGAACAGCCGCTGCTGCGGGCCGCCGCCAACTCGCTGATCGCCGCCGTCTCGGCCGGGTTCATCGCGGTCGTCATCGCCACCCCGATGGCCTATGTGATGGCCCGCCACCGCTCGCGGCTCTCCGCCGCCGCCACCGGCTGGGTGGTGGTCAGCCAGGCGTTCCCGTTCGTCCTGCTGATCATTCCGCTGTTCCTGGTGCTCAAGTACCTGCATCTGATCAACACGCTGTGGGGGCTGATCATGGTGTACGTCGTGTGGTCGCTGCCGTTCGCGCTGTGGATGCTGGTCGGATACGTACGGGCCGTGCCGCCCGAACTGGAGGAGGCGGCGGCGGTCGACGGTGCGAGCCGGCTGCGGACGCTCGTCTCGGTCACCGCGCCGCTGCTGGCCCCCGGGATCGTCGCCACCGCGCTCTTCGCCTTCATCACCGCGTGGAACGAGTTCTTCTTCGCGCTCGTCCTGCTCAAGACACCGGAGAAGCAGACCTTGCCGGTCGTACTGACCCACTTCCTCGGCGCGGAGGGCGCGAGCGATCTCGGGCCGCTCGCCGCCGCCGCGTTCCTCGCCACCCTCCCCTCACTCGTCCTCTTCGCGGTCATCCAGCGGCGGATCACGGGCGGCATGCTGGCCGGGGCGGTGAAGAGCTGATGCGGGCAGTGGTACGCACGGCAGCCGCGGCGGCCACCGCGCTGGCCCTGCTGCTCACCGGATGCGGCGGCGGTGACGGCGGGGCGGACGGCAGGATCACGATCCGCTTCCAGTCGCTGGCCTGGCAGAAGGAGTCCGTCGACGCCAACAAGCAGCTGGTGAAGGAGTGGAACGCGAGCCATCCCGATGTCCGGGTCCAGTACGTCCAGGGCAGCTGGGACAGCGTCCACGACCAGCTCCTCACCTCGTTCGAGGGGGACGAGGCGCCCGACGTCATCCATGACGCGTCCGACGACCTCGCGGACTTCGCCTACGGCGGCTACCTCGCCGATCTGCGCACCCTGCTGCCCGGCCGGCTCACCGCCGACATCCCGCAGCGGAGCTGGCGCACCAGCACCTTCGACGGCGGCGTCTACGGCGTGCCCTTCCTCCAGGAACCGCGCGTCCTGATCGCCAACACCAAGATCCTCAAGGCCTCCGGGGTCCGCGTCCCGACCCCGGAGAAGCCCTGGAGTTGGACGGAATTCGGGCAGGTCACCAAGAAGCTCACCGGCAAGGGCCGTTACGGAGTCGCCTGGCCGCTCAAGGAACCGGTCTCCGTCACGCTCAACCTCGGCCTCTCGGCCGGCGGCGAGCTGTTCCACCGAGGCGCCGACGGAAAGGTCACGCTCGCCATGGACGACGGCGATCTCGTCGTCCCCCGGACCATCCACGACCAGGTCAACACCGACCACAGCGCCGCCCGTACCGCGCTCGGCATGGGCGGCGGCGACGCCCTTCCCGGTCTCTTCGGCGGCAAGTACGCCATGGTGCCGCTGGGGTTCTCCTACCGTCAGCAGGTGGTCGAACAGGCCCCGAAGGGCTTCGAGTGGACGGTGCTGCCCGCCCCGGCCGGAAGCGCGGGCCTTGCCCAGGGCGTGAGCCCGCAGACCCTGTCCGTCGCCGAGGACAGCCCGCACAAGAAGGAGGCCGTGGAGTTCATCGACTTCCTGCTCCGGCCGGCGAACATGGTGCGCCTCGCCAAGGGCGACTGGATGCTGCCCACCGGCAAGGAGGCGCTGGCGGACCCCTCGCTGCACACCGCGGACCGGGGCTGGGCGACCGGCGTCGCCCTCGCGGGCGCACTGCGTTCCGCACCGGCCCAGTCCGTGCGCGGCTACCCCGAGTGGAAGGACAAGGTCGCCACCCCCGCGTACCAGGAGTACTACAGCGGTGCGATCGACGCGGCCGAACTGAGGAAGCGTCTGGTCAAGGACGGGAACCGGGTGCTGGCCCGCTACCAGCGCTGAGCCGCGCCCCCGGGTCCGCGCCCGGCCGGTTCAGCCGTTGTACGGGGCCGCGACGTCCAGCACCCAGGTGACGCCGAAGCGGTCGGTGAGCATGCCGTACAGCGGCGCCCACTGCGCGGGCTCCAGCGGGCTCACGATGGCCGAGCCCTCGGCGAGCCTGCCCCACAGGGCGCTGATCTCCTCGGCGTCGTCGCCTCGTACGGAGACGAAGAACGGGTTGTCTCCCTGGCTCCAGGGCAGCTGCGAGGGCACGTCGTAGGCCATGACGTGGAAGCCGTCGGCGCCGGTCACCTCGCCCCACATCACCCAGTCCGCCTCGCTCTCGTTCCGTACGGCGCCCGCGTCCTTGTACGTGACCGCGACGGTGCGTCCGCCGAAGACGGACCGGTAGAAGTCCAGCGCCTCACGTGCGGCGCCCCGGAAGTTCAGATGAGTGGTGGTCGTGACGGACATGACCTGCTCCTTGCCTCGATGTGACACATGTGCGCCGTCGGCCGTGACCGGAGTTCATGTCTCCGGACGGCTCGTCGGCCACGATGGCAGGAGTAGCGGACAGGATGAGTCCGCTACTCCTGGGAGCATGGGGAACATGCACAAGACGTCCGCCCGGCTGCTCGCGCTGCTCTCGCTCCTCCAGACGCCCCGTGACTGGTCCGGGGAGGATCTCGCCGAGCGGCTCGGCATCACCTCGCGCACCGTGCGCCGTGACATCGACCGCCTGCGCGGACTCGACTACCCGATCACGACCGTCAGAGGACCGGCCGGCGGCTACCGGCTGGAGGCCGGCTCCCATCTGCCGCCCATGCTGTTCGACGACGAGCAGGCCGTCGCCCTCGCCGTCGCGCTGCAGACCGCGGCCGCCGGCGCCACCGTCGCCGAAGGCGCCTCCCGCGCGCTGGCCACCCTCGGACAGGTCATGCCGCCCCGACTGCGCCACCGCATCGACCTGTTGCGCGTCACCGCGGTCCCGCCGCCGGCGGCCGAAGGCACCCAGCAGCCCGACGCCCCCGTGCTGCTGGACCTGAGCCGCGCCATCCGTGCCCGCGAGGAACTGCGCTTCGACTACGCCCCGGGCCCGGGTACCCCGGCCGATGACGTCCGCCGGGTGGAACCCCACCACCTGGTCACCCGGCAGCAGCGCTGGTACCTGGTGGCCTGGGACCTCCACCGCGAGGACTGGCGCACCTTCCGCGTCGACCGGATCCGGCCCCGTACACCCACCGGCCCCCGCTTCGCCCCGCGAGACCTTCCTGGCGGCAGCGTCTGTGCCTTCGTCACCAGCCGGTTCCGCGGCAACGACGGCACCACCACCGACTGGCCCTGCCGGGGCGAGGTCATCCTCCACCTTCCGGCCGCCGACGTCGCGCCCTTCGCCCGGGACGGAATCGTCGTGGAACTCGGGCCGCACCGCTGCCGGCTCATCCTCGGCTCCTGGTCATGGACCGGGCTCGCCGCCGTCCTCGGCCGCTTCGACGCCGAGATCGAAGTCGTCGGCCCGCCCCCGCTGGCCGCCGCGTTCGGGGACCTCGCCGCCCGTTACGCCCGCGCGGCCCGTCCGGCCTCCGGGGCCGGAGACCCTCGCTGAGCAGTGAGAACACGTCAACTGACGGCAGCCGCAGGTGAGCTGGTCCGGCTTGGGCGCTGTTGGCCGGATTCTTATTACAGAACCTTGTTGAGTAAGTTACAGGTGGCTGAAGGTCTTGATCTGAGCGCGTCAATAAGCGAGGGTTTCGAGCCAGCCCCCGGAGATCTTCCGGCCGAGGGCCAATCCCCCCACAAAGAATGACGAGGAGACCCCTCTTCATGGCACTTCACAAGCGCACCCACCGGATCAAGCTCACTGCCGCGATCACCGCCGTGGCCGCCGCAGCCGGCATCACCCTGCTGGGCAGCCCCATGGCCGGAGCGGCACCCGCCCCCGCCATGGGCAAGATCTACGGTGCCGACGCGGCAACCGCCGTGTCCGGCAGCTACATAGTCATGCTGGACCACAAGGCCGACAAGTCGAAGCTCGCCAAGGAGTACGGCGGCAAGCTGAAGCGCAACTACAGCTCCGCCATCAACGGCTTCTCCGCCAGCGGCCTTTCGCAGACCGAGGCCAAGCGGCTCGCCGCCGACCCGTCGGTCTCCAAGGTCGTCCAGAACAAGAAGTTCCACGTCGACGCCACCCAGGCCAACCCGCCGTCCTGGGGCCTGGACCGCATCGACCAGACCGGGATCGCGGGCGACAACGCGTACACCTACCCGGACAGCGCGGGCGAGGGCGTGACCGCGTACGTCATCGACACCGGGGTCCGCATCACCCACGAGGAGTTCGAGGGCCGGGCCAGCTACGGCTACGACGCCGTGGACGACGACGACAACGCCGACGACGGCTACGGCCACGGAACCCACGTGGCCGGCACCATCGCCGGTGCGACGTACGGCGTCGCCAAGAAGGCCAAGATCGTGGCCGTCCGGGTCCTCGACGACTCGGGCTCCGGCACCACCGAACAGGTCGTCGCCGGCATCGACTGGGTCACCGCGAACCACGAGGGCCCGTCCGTCGCCAACATGAGCCTCGGCGGCGGCGCGGACGAGGCCCTCGACGCGGCGGTCCAGAAGTCCATCGCCTCCGGAGTCACCTACGGAGTGGCCGCGGGCAACGAGTCGGGCGACGCGAGCGAGAGCTCCCCGGCGCGCGTCCCGGAGGCCATCACGGTCGCCTCGTCCACGGTGGACGACGAGCAGTCCTCGTTCTCCAACTACGGCTCGCTGGTGGACCTCTACGCCCCGGGCTCCGACATCACCTCGGCGTGGAACGACAGCGACACCGGGTCCGACACCATCTCCGGTACGTCCATGGCGACTCCGCACGTCGTCGGTGCCGCCGCCGTCTACCTGGCGGGACACCCCGACGCCACCCCGGCGGACGTCTCCACGGCACTGACCGACGGAGCCACCCCGGACGCCATCAGCAACGCCACCGCGGGCACGGCGAACAAGCTGCTGAAGGTCGTTGAGTAACAGCACCACTCCCTGAACCGGCGGCCACCGCGCCCTCCCCCACGGGGCGCGGCGGCCGCACGGCTCGGGCTGATCGTCCTATGGTGTGCCCATGACGATGTACGCGGCGCTGCTGCGCGGGATCAATGTGAGCGGCCACCGCAAGGTCCCCATGGCCGAACTCCGCACGCTGCTCACCGGGCTCGGCCACGGCGACGTCGCGACGTACCTGCAGAGCGGCAACGCGGTCTTCAGCAACGGGACCGGCGACGAGAACACCCTCGCGGCGGAGCTGGAGCGGGCCATCGAGGAGCAGTTCGGCTTCGCGGTCGAGTGCCTGGTGAGGGACGCCGCCTACCTCGCCGCCGTGGCCGCCGGCTGCCCGTTCCCGGCCGCAGAGCTCCAGGGCCGGCAACTTCACGTCACGTACTTCGACCGGCCCGTCGACGCCGCCCGCTTCGCCCCGCTGGACGCCGCCGCCTTCCTCCCCGAGGAGTTCAGGCTCGGCGACCGCGCCCTCTACCTCTACGCCCCCGACGGGCTGGGCCGCTCCAAGCTCGCCGCCGCCCTCTCCCGGCCCTCCCTCAACAAGGGCCTCACCGGCACCTCGCGCAACTGGAACACCGTCGCCAGACTCGTCGAGATGACTGGAGGCGAGGCATGAGCGAGCCGACACCCGGCGTGGCCGCGGCGGTCGAGGGCGAACTCCGCCTCCTCGACCCGCTGGTGCGGGCCTCCAGCGAACTCCTGGTCCAGGTCCTGCACCCCGACTTCCGCGAGGTCGACACCACCGGCCGGCACCGGGACCGGGACACGGTCATCACCTCGCTCATCACCGGCACCGCCGCACGCCCCGGACAGCTCACCGCCTCCCGCATGCGCGGGGTCCAGCTCGCGGACGGACTCGTCCACGTCACCTTCGACACCGAGGCCAAGGGGATGCGCGCCCACCGCAGTTCACTGTGGCGGCTCACCGCCGCCGGCTGGCTGCTCTACTACCACCAGGCCACCCCCTTCGTCACCGGCCCGGAGACCGACAGCCACTGAGCGGGGCGGCACCGTCAGCGGAAACCGTCAGCCACGGGGCGTCCGCCTGGCCCGCGCCGCCCACCGGCCGTCCGTACGGGAGATCCGCACCGGATGGCCGAAGCAGTCGCTGACCTGCTCCGTGGTCAGCACCTCGTCCGCCGGACCCGAGGCCAGACACCGCCCGCCGCGCAGCAGCATCGCGTGGCTGGTGGAGGCGGGCAGCTCCTCCAGATGATGGGTGACCAGCACCGTCGCCAGCTCCGGGTGCTCCTCGCGCAGCGCGTCCAGGCTGTCGAGCAACTGCTCCCGTGCGGCCAGGTCGAGACCGGTGGCCGGCTCGTCGAGCAGCAGCAGCCGGGGCTGCGGCATCAGAGCACGGGCGATGAGCGTACGGCCCCGCTCGCCCTGCGACAGCGCGGGCCAGCGCGACCCCTCCTTGCCGCCCATGCCCAGCATCTTCAGCAGCCGCTCCGCCCGCTCCCGCTGCTCCGGGCCGGCCGACCAGCGCGGCACCGGCTCGACCGAGTTGGTCAGCCCCGTCAGCACCACGTCCTTCACCGAGAGCGGGGAGCGCAGCGGATGGCGCGGATCGACATGCCCCAGCAGCGTCCGCAGCTCCCGCAGATCGACCCGCCCCAGGGTGCGGCCCAGCACCTCCACCGTGCCCCGGGTGGGGTGCCTGATCGCGCCGAGCAGCCCCAGCAGGGTGCTCTTGCCCGCACCGTTGGCGCCGAGCAGCGCCCAGTGCTCCCCGCTGCGCACTGTCATCGAGACCGAGTCGAGCAGGACCTTGCCGTCCCGTACGAGCGTGACGCCGCCGGCCCTGATCACCGGTACCGGGGCCGTGGGGGACGAAGGGGCGAGGGGGGCGGTGGTGGTCACGTGCGGTTACTCCTTCATGCGGATGCGAGCGCCTCCAGGAGGCTCAGGTCGTCGGTCGACAGCGAGATCTCCCCGGCCCGGAGGTTCTCCGCGAGATGGACGGGCGAACCGGTGCCCGGAGTCGGGCACAGGACGGGGGAGTGGTGCAGCAGCCAGGCGAGGGCGATCTGCCCACGGGTGGCGCCGTGGCGTTCCGCGATCCCGGCGAGCGCCGCGGCGTCCTCGCCGGTCAGCGCGCCGTTCGCCAGCGGGAACCAGGGCAGGAAGGCCAGGCCGTGGGCCTCGCACACTTTCAGTACCGCGTCCGACGAACGGTCCAGGAGATTGAACCGGTTCTGCACCGAGGCGATCCCGGTCAGGGAGAGCGCCTGTTCCAGCTGGTCTGCGGTAAGGGTGTCCAGACCGATGTACCGGATCTTACCCTCCTGCCGCAGCTCATCCAGAGCGCCCAGCTGCTCGGCCATCGGCACCTGCGGATCCAGCCGGTGCAGCTGGTAGAGGTCGATCCGGTCGGTCCGCAGCCGGCGCAGACTGGACTCGCACATGGCCCGCAGGTCCTCGGGCCGCCCCGCGATGTGCCAGCTGCTGTCACTGGTGCGCACGACACCGCCCTTGGTCGCGATCACCAGATCGTCGCGGTACGGGTGCAGCGCCTCGGCCACCAGCTCCTCCGCGACCCCGGGGCCGTAGTTCTCCGCGGTGTCGATCAGGGTCACGCCCTGGTCGACCGCCGCCCTGAGCACGGCCAGCGACTTCTGCCGGTCTGCGGGAGGCCCCCAGTAACCGGGGCCGGTCAGCTGCGCGGTGCCGTAGCCGAGACGGCGCACGGGCAGCTCGCCGCCGAGGAGGAAGGTGTCATCGGGGGACCGGAGCTCGTTGGACATGGAGAAACAGTAATCCACCCGCCGACTGTCGCTTTTCTTCAATACCCGGGGCAGGCCCCGGTCCTAGCCTGACGTGCATGAAGACCGAGCACGCCCATATGACCGAATGCGCCGCAGAGGCGGCCCGAGTCGCCCGCGCCGTCCGTCCCGCACAACTCGACAGCTCCGCCACCCCCTGCGAAGGCTGGGACGTCCGGGGGCTCGTCAACCACTGGGTGCTCTACACCTCGCACGGCATGGAGCACCGCGCCCTGCGCACCGAGATCCCCGAGGAGCTCACCACACGCGACTTCACGGCGGACGCCGACTGGGCCGAGCGGTACGCGGCCCAGCTGGACCGCGCCGTCGCCGCCTGGTCGGACCCCGCCGTCTGGGAGGGCACCATCGGAGAAGGCGACTCGGCCTCCCCGGCCGCGGACACCGCCGAGATGCTCATCATGGAGACGGCGCTGCACGGCTGGGACGTCGCGCGGGCCACAGGCCAGGAGTTCCGGCTCCCCGACGGCACGGCCGGCTACGTACTGAAGACCGTGGAGAAGACGGCCGAGCTCTACCGGCGGTACGAGGGCTTCGCAGCCGAGATCGCCGTCGGGAATCCGGTGTCCGGCTTCGAACGGGCGCTGGCCCTGAGCGGTCGCGATCCGCAGTGGACCGCCGCCTGAGAGCGGCCCAGCCGGGCAGCTGCTGAATGGCCTCGCCGGCTACGACGCCTTCTTCGAGCTCGACCGCGGCCGGACTACGCGCTGAGCGACGCCATCCCGGCGGCCGGCACCCGGGCCTCGTCGTACCGGTCCAGCAGCAGCCGCGCCAGCTCCGGCGACGGGCCCAGCACCCCGGCCAGTACATCCGCACCGGCCTCTGCCGCCCCCGCCGCGATGCGGTCCGGGAGGCGGCCCGGCGCGATCACGTAAGGGGCCACCGCGACCCTGCGCACACCCTCCGCCCGCAGGGCCCGTACCGCGTCCTCGGTACGGGGATGGGATGCGGAGGCGAACGCAGGCCGCACGGAACACCAACCGGTGTGCCGCAGCTCCCGCGCGATTTCAGCGATCACTGCGATCGCCTCCGGGTCGGTGGAGCCCGCCGAGGCCAGGACGAGCCCGGTCGAGCCTCTGTCGCCGGGGCGGACCCCGGCCTCGTGCAGCCGCTGTTCCAGGGCGGAGTTCAGCAGCGGCGAGGGGCCGAGCACCTCGGCCTGCCGCACGCGCAGCCGCGGCAGTCTGCCGCGCGCCTCCCGCAGTACCGCCGGGATGTCGGACTTGGCGTGGAAGGCCCGGGTGAGCAGCAGCGGAAGCGCCACCACGTCACTCACGCCCTGCCCGTCCAGCCGCTCCAGGACCCGCGGCACCGACGGCGCGTTGAAGTCCAGGAACCCGGTCTCCACCCGCAGCCCCGGCCGCAGCGCCCGTACCCGCGCGGTGAGCGCGTGCACGGTCGCGGCGTGCCGGGGATCGCGGCTGCCGTGGGCGATGACGAGGAGGACCGGAGAAGTCATGTCGGAGCTCAGTTCTTGACGAGGAGACCGCGGCTGCGCAGCACCCACCGCTCCAGCGGGCTGAAGATGAGCAGGTCGATGGCGATGCCGACGATCAGGATGAGGAAGATGGCGAGGAAGACCATCGACATGCTGCTGGTCTCGCGGCCCTGCTCCAGCAGCTGTCCCAGGCCCACGCCCAGATCGGGCGAGGAGGCGATGATCTCCGCGGCCATCAGCGAGCGCCAGGAGAAGGCCCAGCCCTGCTTCAGACCGGCCAGATAGCCGGGCAGCGAGGCCGGCAGCACGATGTGCCAGGTGCCCCGGAGCCCGGTGGCGCCCAGCGTCTTGCCGGCCCGCAGGTGCAGCGGCGGGATCTGGTCGACACCGGCGACGAGCCCGTTGGCGATCGAGGGGACGGCGCCCAGCAGGATCACCGCGTACATCATCGTGTCGTCCAGGCCCAGCCAGATGACCGCGGGCGGCACCCAGGCCACCGAGGGCAGTGACTGCAGACCCGAGAGCACCGGGCCGATCGCCGCGCGCACCAGCTTCACCCGGGAGACCAGCAGCCCGAGCGGGGTGCCGATGACGAGTGCGAGGAGGAAACCGAGCAGACCGCGCGAGACGCTGGTCCAGATGTAGCCGAGCAGGGTGCCCTGGGCCCAGGCGTCGGACACCTCGGACCAGACCTGGGACGGCGAGGGCAGCTTGTAGTCGTCGGTGACCTTCGCCCAGATCAGGATCTGCCAGATGATGAGCACCAGTGCGACGGCCACCACCGGAGGCAGCACCTTCTGGGTCAGTACCTGGCGCACCGGGGTCCGGCTGATCCGTACCGCGTCGAGCGCGTCGAGCCCCGCTTCGAGGCCTGCCATGTCCTGGGCGGCGTCCTTCGGGGCCCCGGCCCCGGCGGTGCCGCTCGCGGCGGTGGTCTCAGTGCTGGCCATGTCGGCGGATCTCCCCACGCAGTTGTTCGGTGATCTCGACGGAGAGCTCCGCCACGGCGGTGTCCTCGATGCGGCGCGGCTGCTCGATGTCGACCGTCCACTCCCGCGCGATCCGGCCCGGCCGCGAGGACAGCAGCACGACCCGCTCGGCGAGGCGGACCGCCTCGCGCACGTTGTGCGTGACGAAGAGGACCGAGACGTTCGTCTCGCGCCAGATCCGGGTCAGCTCGTCGTGCAGCACATCCCGGGTGATGGCGTCGAGCGCGGCGAACGGCTCGTCCATCAGCAGCAGTTGGCTGTCCTGGGCGAGCGCGCGGGCCATCGCCACCCGCTGCCGCATGCCGCCGGAGAGTTCGTGCACCCGCTTGCCGTACGCCCCGCCCAGGCGGACGAGTTCGAGCAGCCGCTCCGCCTCCGGGCGGCGGTCCGCCTTCGGTACGCCGCGCAGCCGCAGCGCCAGTTCGATGTTCTTGCCCGCGGTCAGCCACGGGAAGAGGGCGTGCTCCTGGAACATCAGGGCCGGCCGCCCGCCGGGGGTCTCGATGGACCCCGCGGTCGGACGGTCGAGTCCCGCCACCAGATTGAGCAGCGTCGACTTGCCGCACCCGGAGGCTCCCAGGAGGGTGACGAACTCGCCGGGGGCGACATCGAGCGTGATGTCGTCCAGGACGAGCTGCTGCCCCTGCGGTCCGCCGAAGGACTTCGAGACGTGGTCGAGACGGGCGGCGTGCCCGACCGCCGTGCGGTCCTCGGCCGTGGTGAGCGTGGTCGTGGCCATGGTCGTCACCTCCTGGGAGATCCTGGAACGGGTCGGGTGCTTACTTGACCGAGAGACCGGCGTCGGCGACCCCGGGCTTGCCCGTGGCCTTGAGGACCTTGTTCAGCGGCCTCAGGTCGTAGATGCCCTTCAGGTCCGGCTCGTCCAGCAGACCGGCCTTCACCGCGTGCTCGGCCTCGGCGTCGAGCGTGGCGGCCAGCGGGTCGTCGGTGAACTCGATGGACTTCCACGCCGGGTCGATGACGTCGGCCGGAAGCTCCTTGCCGGACAGCGTCTTGAGCGCGCTGTTGGCGGAAGCCTTCGCCTTGTCCGGGTTGGCGTTGATCCACGCGTTGGTGTTGACCGAACCGCGCAGCACCGCCTCCACGACGTCCGGGTGCTGGTCGAGGAACTTCTGCGACACGATGATGTTCGTGATCACGAACTTGTCGTCCGGCCAGAGCTTCCGCTCGTCGAGGAGCACCTTCGCACCCTGCGCGACCAGCTTGGACGCGGTCGGCTCCGGCGCCCACGCACCGTCGATGGAACCGGACTTGTAGGCGTCCGGGGTCACCTTGTTGTCGGTACGGACCACGGAGACGTCGCCCTTGCCGCTCTGGGCGTCGACCTTCCAGCCCTTCTCGGATATCCAGTTGAGCAGCGCCACGTCCTGGGTGTTGCCGAGCTGCGGGGTCGCGATCTTCTTGCCCTTGAGGTCGTCCAGGGTCTTGATCTTCTTCGGGTTGACGACCAGCTTCACCCCGCCGGAGGCCGAACCGCCGATGATGCGCAGGCTCTTGCCCTTGGACTTGGTGAAGCCGTTGATGGCGGGCGAGGGGCCGATGAAGCCGATGTCGATCGAGCCGGCGTTGAGCGCCTCTATCTCGGACGGGCCCGCGTTGAACGTCGAGGGCTTGACCTCGGTGGAGCCGAGCTCCTTGGCGATGATGCCTTCCTGGATGCCGACCAGGGCGGTGGCGTGCGTGAGGTTCGGGAAGTACCCGATCTTCACGGTGTCCGCGGAGAGCTTCTTCCCGCCGGCGGAGACGTGTCCCTTCTTGGCGTCGTCGTCCTTCGAGTCGGAACCGTAGCCGCAGGCGGTGAGCGCCACGGCGAGCAGCGGCAGGGCGGCGGCAGCGGCGATGCTGCGGCGCAGCGTGGTACGTGGGGCAGACACGGGAGGGATTCCTCTCGGAGGCCCGGTGCTCACGCCCCCGCTAAGGCGGGTGACGCGGCCGGGCGGTCGGCAGGTCTTCGTCTGAACTGGCTTTGCGGGCGGTGCGGTTGGAGCTGCCGGGCGCGCAGGCAGTGCGCGTACGTCATCGCGCACATCGCGCAACCCCGCCCTGGCCGCTGCCGAGGGCGCCGCTGCCGACGCGGCCGCCCTCCTTCGCGAAGGTCGAGAAGATGTCCCTGCTCATCAGAAGTCCCACTCCGCTTCGTCGTCCGCCGGGGCCGCCGCCCGCACCACGGCGGCGAACGAGGCGCCCGCCATGCCGGCCGACAGGGTGGTGCCGTCCGCCGGGTCGATCAGCAGGAACGAGCCGGTGCGGCGCGAGTCGGCGTACGCGTCGAGCGCGAGTGGTTCCGCGGTGCGTACGACGACCCGTCCGATGTCGTTGGCGACGAGCTGTCCGGGGGCAGGGTGCTGGGAGAGGTCGTCGAGGGTGAGGCGGGAGGGGATGTCCTTGACTATGGCCTTGACCGTGCGGGTGGTGTGCTTGATCAGCACCCGCTGGCCCACGGTGAGCGGCCGGTCCGCGACGTGGCAGACGGTCGCCTCGACGTCCTGGGTGACCGCGGGGGCGTCGTCCGACGGAGCGATCAGGTCGCCGCGTGAGACGTCGACGTCGTCGGTGAGGCGGATCGTCACCGACTGCGGGGCCCAGGCGGTGTCCACGCTGTTGCCGAGCAGGTCGATGCCGGCGATCGTCGAGGTACGGCCGGAGGGCAGTACGGTGACGGGCTCGCCGATCCGGAACGCCCCGGCGGCGATCTGACCGGCGTAGCCCCGGTAGTCGCGGTGCTCCGGCGTCTGCGGCCGGATCACGTACTGGACCGGGAAGCGGGCGTGGCAGGCGGTGAGGTCGTGGCTGACCGGGACCGTCTCCAGGTGTTCCAGGACGGTCGGGCCGCCGTACCAGTCCATGTGGGAGGACGGTTCCACGACGTTGTCGCCGGCCAGCGCGGAGATCGGGATCGCGGTGATCTCCGGGACGCCGAGCGAGGCCGCGTAGGCGGTGAACTCCTTGGCGATGGCAGCGAATACGGGCTCCGCGTAGTCGACCAGGTCCATCTTGTTCACGGCCAGGACCACGTGCGGGACGCGGAGCAGGGCGGCGACGGCGGCGTGCCGGCGGGTCTGCTCGACGACCCCGTTGCGGGCGTCGACCAGCACGACGGCCAGCTCTGCGGTGGAGGCGCCCGTGACCATGTTGCGGGTGTACTGCACGTGGCCGGGGGTGTCGGCGAGGATGAACCGGCGCCGGGGTGTGGCGAAGTAGCGGTAGGCGACATCGATGGTGATGCCCTGTTCGCGCTCCGCGCGCAGTCCGTCGGTCAGCAGTGCGAGGTCGGGTGCTTCCTGGCCGCGCTTGCGGGACGCGTCCTCGACCGCCTCCAGCTGGTCGGTGAGGACCGACTTGGAGTCGTGCAGCAGCCGTCCCACGAGGGTGGACTTGCCGTCGTCCACGGACCCGGCGGTGGCGAACCGCAGCAGGGTGGTGGTCGACAGCTGCTCGGCCGGCTGGGTGGGTGTGGTCATGTTAGAAGTACCCCTCGCGCTTGCGGTCTTCCATCGCGGCCTCTGACATCTTGTCGTCGGCGCGGGTCGCGCCCCGCTCGGTGAGCCGGGAGGCGGCGATCTCGGTGATCACGGCGTCCAGGGTGGTGGCGTCGGAGTCGACGGCGCCGGTGCAGGACATGTCACCGACCGTGCGGTAGCGGACCTGGCGGGTCTCGGTCCGCTCGTGCTCCTTGGGGCCGCCCCAGTCGCCCGCGGTCAGCCACATGCCGGAGCGGCTGAAGACCTCGCGCTCATGGGCGAAGTAGATCTGCGGGAGCTCGATGCCCTCGCGCTCGATGTACTGCCACACGTCCAGCTCGGTCCAGTTGGAGATCGGGAAGACCCGGACGTGCTCACCCGGGGCGTGCCGGCCGTTGTAGAGCTGCCACAGCTCGGGGCGCTGGCGGCGCGGGTCCCACTGGGAGAACTCGTCGCGCAGCGAGAACACCCGCTCCTTCGCCCGCGCCTTCTCCTCGTCACGCCGCCCGCCGCCGAACACCGCGTCGAACCGGTGCTGCTGGATCGCCTCGGTCAACGGCACCGTCTGCAGCGGGTTGCGGGTGCCGTCGGGGCGCTCGCGGAGCTTCCCGGCGTCGATGTACTCCTGGACGGAGGCGACGTGCAGCCGCAGCCCGTGCTCGGCGACCGTGCGGTCGCGGTACTCCAGGACCTCGGGGAAGTTGTGCCCGGTGTCCACGTGCAGCAGCGTGAACGGCACCGGGGCGGGCGCGAAGGCCTTGAGCGCCAGGTGCAGCATCAGGATCGAGTCCTTGCCGCCGGAGAACAGGATCACCGGCCGCTCGAACTCCCCCGCCACCTCACGGAAGATGTGCACCGCCTCGGACTCCAGGGAGTCCAGGTGGCTGAGTGCGTACGGATTGGCGGTGCCTTCCGACACAGTCGCGACGGTCGTCACGCTGCACCCCTCTCGCTCAGCAGCGCGTACAGCTCCGCCGCGGACTCCTGCACGGTCTGCCGGTGCGACTCGATCCGCAGGTCCGGCGACTCGGGGGCCTCGTAGGGGTCGTCCACCCCGGTCAGCCCGCTGATCTCGCCCGCCGCCTGCTTGGCGTAGAGCCCCTTCACATCGCGCACCGAGCACACCTCGACCGGTGTGGCGACGTGCACCTCCAGATACGCGGTGCCCTCGGACCGGTGCCGCTTGCGGACCGCCTCCCGGCTGTCCGCGTACGGCGCGATGACGGGGACCAGCACCTTCACTCCGTTGGCCGCCAGCAGCCCGGCGACGAAGCCGATCCGAGCCACGTTGGTGTGCCGGTCCTCGCGGGAGAAGCCGAGGCCCGCGGAGAGGAACTCCCGGATCTCGTCGCCGTCGAGCACCTCCACCCGGTGGCCCTCGCCGCGCAGCCGCGCGGCGAGTTCGCGGGCGATGGTGGTCTTGCCCGCGCTCGGCAGACCGGTCAGCCAGATGGTGGCTCCCGTCTCCGTCACGCTCATCGAAGTCTCCTGATCAGTCGTCATCAGCCGTGCAGCCCGCACTCGGTCTTGCCGCTGCCGGCCCAGCGGCCGGCGCGGGCGTCCTCGCCCTCCAGCACCCGGCGGGTGCAGGGCGCGCAGCCCACGGAGGCGTAACCGTCCATCAGCAGCGGGTTGGTGAGCACCCCGTGCTCCGCGACGTACGCGTCGACGTCGTCCTGGGTCCAGCGGGCGATCGGTGAGACCTTGACCTTCTGCCGCTTCTCGTCCCAGCCGACCACCGGGGTGTTCGCCCGGCTGGGGGACTCGTCGCGGCGCAGCCCGGTCGCCCAGGCGGTGTACGAAGTCAGGCCCTCCTCAAGGGGCTTGACCTTGCGCAGCTTGCAGCAGAGGTCGGGGTCGCGGTCGTGCAGCTTCGGCCCGTACTCGGCGTCCTGCTCGGCGACGGTCTGCCGCGGGGTCAGGGTGATGACGTTGACGTCCATCACCGCCTCCACCGCGTCGCGGGTGCCGATCGTCTCGGGGAAGTGGTAGCCGGTGTCGAGGAAGACCACGTCCACGCCCGGCAGGGCCCGGGAGGCGAGGTGGGCGACGACCGCGTCCTCCATCGAGGAGGTGACGCAGAAACGCGGCCCGAAGACGCGGGTCGCCCAGCCGAGGATCTCCGCTGCGGAGGCGTCCTCCAGCTCGCGTCCGGCTTTCTCCGCCAGCTCCCTGAGCTCGTCCGACGTGAGCTTCTCGACTTGCAGCGTGTCCGTCATATCCCGTCCCCTTCAACGTCGTTGCGCACCAGTCCCCGGGTCAGCAGGCCCAGGAACTTCAGCTGGAACGCTCGGTTGCAGGAGGCGCATTCCCAGGCCCCGTGTCCCGTCTCGTGCGGGCGCAGGTCCTCGTCACCGCAGTAGGGGCAGTGGAACGGTGCGGCGCGCTCGCTCATGACAGCGACTCCGCACTGGCCCGCGCCGCCCAGGTCGCGAAGCGCTCGTCGCCCTCGCGCTCCTTCTGGAAGTTCCCGAGGACCCGCTCGACGTAGTCGGGCAGTTCGTCGGAAGTGACCTTCAGGCCACGGACCTTGCGGCCGAAGCCGGCCTCCAGGCCGAGCGCGCCGCCCAGGTGCACCTGGTAGCCCTCCACCTGGTTGCCCTCGCCGTCCAGCATGAGCTGGCCCTTGAGGCCGATGTCGGCGGTCTGGATGCGGGCGCAGGCGTTGGGGCAGCCGTTGATGTTGATGGTGAGCGGCTCGTCGAACTCCGGCATGCGGCGCTCCAGTTCGTCGATGAGCGAGGCGCCGCGCGCCTTGGTCTCGACGATCGCCAGCTTGCAGTACTCGATGCCGGTGCAGGCCATCGTGCCTCGGCGGAAGGGGGACGGCTTCACTTGGAAGCCGAGCTCTTCGAGGCCGGCCACCAGGGATTCGACCCGGTCCGGCTCCACGTCGAGGATCAGCATCTTCTGCTCGACGGTGGTGCGCAGCCGGTCGGAGCCGTGCGCGGCGGCCAGATCGGCGATCTTGGTGAGAGTGGGACCGTCGACCCGGCCGACCCGCGGTGCGAAGCCGACGTAGAGGCGGCCGTCCTGCTGCTCGTGGACGCCCACGTGGTCGCGCCAGCGGCTGCTGGGCTGCTCGGGCGCGGGGCCGTCGAGCAGCGGCCGCTTGAGGTACTCGTCCTGAAGCACCTGGCGGAATTTGACGGGCCCCCAGTCGGCCATCAGGAACTTCAGCCGGGCGCGGGTGCGCAGCCGCCGGTACCCGTAGTCACGGAAGATCCCGACGACTCCCGCCCAGACGTCCGGGACCTCGGCCAGCGGCACCCAGGCGCCCAGGCGTTCGGCGAGCCGGGGGTTGGTCGAGAGGCCGCCGCCGACCCAGAGGTCGAAGCCGGGGCCGTGTTCGGGGTGGACGACGCCGACGAAGGCGATGTCGTTGATCTCGTGGACCACATCCTGCACGGGCGAGCCGGAGATCGCGGTCTTGAACTTGCGCGGCAGGTTCGAGAATTCCTTGCTGCCGATGTAGCGGTCGTGGATCTCGTCGACCGCCGGGGTCCCGTCGATGATCTCGTCGGCGGCGATCCCCGCCACCGGGGAGCCGATGATCACGCGCGGGCAGTCGCCGCAGGCCTCCGTCGTGGACAGGCCGACGGCCTCCAGCTTCTCCCAGATGGCGGGGACGTCCTCGATACGGATCCAGTGCAGCTGGATGTTCTGCCGGTCGGTGACATCGGCGGTGCCTCGCGCGTACTTCTCGGAGACCTCACCGATCGCCCGCAGCTGCGCCGCCGTCAGCCGGCCGCCGTCGATGCGGACCCGGAGCATGAAGTACCGGTCGTCCAGCTCCTCCGGTTCCAGGACCGCGGTCTTGCCGCCGTCGATCCCGGGCTTGCGCTGCGTGTACAGGCCCCACCAGCGCATGCGTCCGCGAAGGTCGTTCGGGTCGATCGAGTCGAACCCGCGCTTGGCGTAGATCGTCTCAATGCGCGTCCGCACGTTGAGACTGTCATCGTCCTTCTTGAACTGCTCATTGCCGTTGAGGGGGGTGTAGTGCCCCAGGGCCCACTGCCCTTCGCCGCGGTGGCGTCCCGCCTTGCGGCGAGGTGCGGCGGGCGCAGGCTGTTCCGGGGTAGCGGCCATGACGGTACGTCCTTCTGGACTGCGGGAGGGCGGCTCTGAACTGCACACTCGCGTCTGGGCGCGGCGGTGCGCAGGGTTTGCAGAGGAAAGGGATCGCGGCGGTGCTGGAGACTCTCAGCTCGCCGGACAGATGGCGCTGGACATGCGGCCGAGGTCGACGTGGCGTCGACTCACCAAGGCAATTCCAGTTCCAGACATGACGGAAGCGTGTCACGCGAATCTCGGACCAGTCCACCACTATCCATGATGTGGACGAGACTGTCCCGTCAGGTGAGACACTGTGGCGCCCGTCACTGAGGTGACGGACGCCGGGCCGCCCGGATAACCGGACAACTGTGTGCATTTCCCATGCGTGTCGGGTTACGGAAGCAGCTCCCGGCCGGAACCCGGCCACGGACCCGGATTCGCCACGTCAGGCTCCGTCTCGGTCCTGGTGTCGAAGAGCCGGAAGCCTCGGCGCAGATAGTTGTCCATGGCGTGCGGACCGTCCTTCGAGCAGGTGTGCAGCCAGACCCGCTTCGTCGTCGGCCGCTCCGGCCACCGCTCCGCCAGGTCCCAGGCGCGGGCCACCCCGTACGAGAGCAGATGGCCGCCGATCCGGCGCCCCCGGAACGCCGGGATGAGACCGAAGTACATGATCTCGACCACGCCGTCGTCCTGCGGGTCCAGCTCGATGTAGCCGGCCGGTGTGCCGTCCGCGTAGGCCACCCACGTCTCCGCGCCGGGCCGGTCCAGCGCCTCCTGCCACTGCGCGTACGTCATCGACAGCCGGTCCGTCCACCGGATGTCACCGCCGACCGCCGTATAGAGGAAGCGGCTGAACTCGGGCAGTGGTATCCCGGACCGGACGATCCGGACATCCCCCTCCGGCGCGGCTGAGGGCCGCAGATCATCGGGGGAGGTCTGCTCCAGCGACCAGATGGTCACCTCTGCGGTCACCTCTGCGGTCGGATCTACGGGGCGCTCGGGGTTGCTCATGACTGCCAGAAAACCATGCCCCCTGGCCCCGGCCCAAGCCGGTCCCGGCAGCCGGACGGCCACGACCTGCGCGGACGCCGTTCAACGAGTGCTCCGGGCCCGCGCGCACCCGTTCAACCCGCGCTGCGCGCCGCCGTCACCACCGGGGCGTTCGAGCGCGGCAGCAGATCGCCCGGGTGCTCCGGGTGGATCACCTCCACCTCGACCCCGTCACCGAAGCGGTACGGGCGGTGCGCCAGCACCTCCGCGAGATGGCGCCGCAGCCGGGAGATCTCGGCCCGCACCGTCACCGTCCTGGTCGGATCACCGAAGATGTCCTGCGCCAGCTCGGAGGCGGTACGCCCCTCACGGTGCAGCGCCAGCGCGAACAGCAGCTCGGCGTGGCGCGGGGACAGCCGCTGCGTCCAGGTACCCACCGGGCTGACCACGTTCACCGCGAGGCCGCGCGGCCGGCTCAGGTCGAGCACGACCCGGCGCGGCGGGCTGTCCATCGCGCCGTCCGCCACCTGCACCAGCCAGCCCCCCGGCAGCGGCTCGACCCGGCACATCCCGAGCGAGGGCAGCCACACCCGGCCCGGCCGCAGGGACTTCGGCAGCGGCAGCCGGTCCACCGGCGGCATCCCGGTGACCGCCGCCAGCCAGCCGTGGCCGTCCACGGCCAGCGCCCGGCCGCCCAGCCGGCAGAGCATCGGCGCCGCCACCGAGCGCAGCCGGTCGATGGACTCCAGATGCCGGGTCCTGATCTCGCTCTCCGCCAGCCGGGCCACCGAACCGACCAGGGCGAGCGTCGTCGGATGGAAGGTGGACGCGGGTCCGCTGATGTCGACGATCCCCATCAGCCGGCCGTCCCTGGGATCGCGCACCGGGGCCGCCGCACACGTCCACCCGTGCAGACTCCGCACGAAGTGCTCCGCGGAGTGCACCTGGACCGGGGCGCGCGCGGCGATCGCCGTGCCGATCGCGTTGGTGCCGGTGCTCTCCTCCGACCAGGCGGCGCCCTCCGCCAGGCAGATGTCGTCGGCCCGGCGCAGCACCCCCGTGTTGCCCTGGCGCCACAGCACCCGGCCCTCCACATCGGTGACCACCATGATCTGCTGCGAGGCGTCCGCGATGGCCGTCAGGGCGTCACCGAGCAGCGGCATCACCTCGCCCAGCGTGGAGCTCCTGCGCCGGTGCTCGATCTCGTCCGGCTCCAGCAGGACGCTGTGGGTGGACTTCTCCGGATCGATCCCGCTGCGCAGCACCCGGTTCCACGAGTCGCCGATCTCGGCCCGCGGCGCGAGCGGCATGCGGTCACCGGCCAGCCGCGCCTCGCGGGCCCGGTGGATCAGGCGCGCGGCCCGGTCCGAC
Source organism: Streptomyces sp. NBC_00341 (assembly GCF_041435055.1). Classification (NCBI taxonomy): domain Bacteria; kingdom Bacillati; phylum Actinomycetota; class Actinomycetes; order Kitasatosporales; family Streptomycetaceae; genus Streptomyces; species Streptomyces sp. NBC_00341. Next base: position 7,188,271 of record NZ_CP108002.1, read on the forward strand.
TCCCGGACCGCCAGCCGCATCACATCGACAGGACTTGCCTCCATGCCGGATCCCCCCTGGAGCCTCTTGATACCCGTGTCAAGGACGCGGGGCCCCATCCTGCCGCTGCCGGGGTCCCGATGCCGCAACTCCACACAATGGTTGCAACCCTCTGCAACTCTGGCGACGCTCCCCGGTCCGTACAAGAGTGGCGGTACACCGGACGGCGCGGCCTCGGCCTCGTAGCCCGGTGTGTACAGCATGGGGGGTGGTGCCGTGTCGGCGCAGCACCACCCCCCGTTGCTGCCCCCGCGCGCGCCCGAGGACGGATGTCAGCCCGCCACGGGCCGCGCCCGCTCCACGACCGACGCCAGATCCAGGGTGTGCGGCAGCGTCCCGAACGCCGAGCCCCAGTCCCCGCCCAGCCGTGAGGCGCAGAACGCGTCGGCGACCTCCGGCGGTGCCCAGCGGACCAGCAGCGAGCCCTGCAGCACCAGAGCCATCCGCTCCACCAGCCGCCTGCCGCGCGCCTCGATCCCGGCCAGATCCGCCAGCTCGGTCAGCAGGTCCTTGATCGCCCGGTCCAGCCGGTGATCGGAGCCCCGCGCCAGGCCGACCTCCGAGAGGAAGGCGTTCAGCGCCAGCGGCTCGCGTTGCAGCGCCCGCAGCACATCCAGCGCCTGTACGTTCCCCGACCCCTCCCAGATCGAGTTGAGCGGCGCCTCCCGCAGCAGCCGGGGCATGCCCGACTCCTCCACATAGCCGTTCCCGCCCAGGCATTCGAGCGCCTCGCCCACCATCGGCGTGCACCGCTTCGTCACCCAGTACTTGGCCGCCGGCACCGCGATCCGCAAGAACGCCGCCTCGCTCTCCGTCCCCGCGTCGTACGCGGCGGCCAGCCGCATCGCCAGCACCGTCGCCGCCTCCGACTCCAGCGCCAGATCGGCCAGCACGTTGCGCATCAGCGGCTTGTCCACCAGCACCCCGCCGAACGCGCTCCGGTACGTGGCGTGGTGCACCGCCTGCGCCACCGCCTGCCGCATCAGCGCGGCGGAGCCGGTCACACAGTCCAGCCGGGTCGCCGCCACCATCTCGATGATCGTGCGCACCCCGCGCCCCTCCTCACCGATCCGGCGGGCCCACGTACCGTCGAACTCGACCTCGGCCGACGCGTTGGACCGGTTGCCCAGCTTGTCCTTGAGCCGCTGGATCGCGAACGCGTTGCGGGTGCCGTCCGGCAGCACCCGGGGCAGCAGGAAGCACGTCAGTCCGCCGGGCGCCTGCGCCAGGACCAGGAACCCGTCGGACATCGGCGCCGAGCAGAACCACTTGTGCCCGGTGAGCAGGTACTCGCCCTCGGCGGACAGCGGCTCCGCGCGCGTCGTGTTCGACCGGACGTCCGTGCCGCCCTGCTTCTCCGTCATGCCCATCCCGAGGAGCGCTCCGGCCTTCTCCGCGGCCGGCCGCAGCCCCTCCTCGTACACGTGCGAGGTCAGCAGCGGCTCCCAGTCGGCTGCCGCCGCCGGATCGGTGCGCAGCGCGGGCACCGCGGCGTGCGTCATCGAGAGCGGGCAGCCGTGGCCCGCCTCCGCCTGCGTCCAGACCAGGAAACCGGCCGCCCGGCGCACATGCCCGCCCGGCCGGTCCCAGGCGTCGGTCAGTCCCGCGGAGACCGCGTGCCCGAGCAGCCGGTGCCAGGCCGGATGGAACTCCACCTCGTCGACGCGGTTCCCGTACCGGTCATGGGTGCGCAGCCGGGGCGGATTCCCGTTCGCCTGCTCACCCCACCGCCGAGCCTGCGCGGAACCGGCGGACCGGCCGAGCCGGACCAGGCCGGCCCGCGCCTCTTCGAGCAGCTCAGGCGCGAGGTGCCGGTCCACGGCCTCGGTGAGCGCGAGGTCCGCGGAGAAGACGTCGTAGCCGAGCAGGGGAGGGGGCTGGTTGGACACTGTGTGGGTGGTGGCTGCCATGCCGATACGGTAAGGACGTGCAGGCAGCAAATGAAACACCCGAGCGGCCACCGGGCCGGCTCCACCGGGCGCGAGTCCTCTACCGCAACGTCTCCAAGCGGCAGATGGCCTGGCAACTGCTCAAGGACACCGTCAACTCGTGCATGGAGTACCGCATTCTGGGACTCGCGGCCGAGGCGGCGTTCTTCACCCTGCTCTCCCTGCCGCCGCTGCTGCTGGGACTGATCGGCCTGCTCGGCTACGTCGACGAGTGGACCAGCACCACCACGGTCGCCTCCATCGAGAACAACATCCTCAGCGCGGCGCAGACCGTGCTCTCCCAACGGGGCGTCAACGACTTCGCCAAACCGCTCCTGGCGGACGTCACCACCGGGGCCCGGCCCGACGTCATCTCGATCGGTTTCGCGATCGCGCTCTGGTCCGGCTCCCGTGCGGTCAACGTCTTCATCGACACCATCACCGTGATGTACGGGCTCGACGGCCAGCGCGGCATCGTCAAGACCCGGATGCTCGCCTTCTCGCTGTACGTGGTGGCGCTGCTGCTCGGCGCGATCGTGCTGCCGCTCCTGGTGGTCGGCCCTGACCGGGTCGTTGAGTACATCCCCTGGGGCACCGAGCTGATAAGCGTCATGTACTGGCCCCTGGTGATATTGCTGTCCATCGCCTTCCTGACGACGCTCTACCACGTGTCCGTCCCCGTCCGCTCGCCCTGGATCGAGGACACCCCGGGGGCGCTGATGGCGCTCGCGATCTGGGTGCTGGGCAGCTTCCTGCTGCGGATCTACCTCACGAGTACGGTCGAGGGCCCGACGATCTACGGATCGCTCGCCGCACCCATCGCCGTACTGCTGTGGATCGGCGTCTCCGCGTTCGCGGTGCTGGTGGGCGCCGCCGTCAACGCCGCCATCGACCGGGTGTGGCCCTCGGTCGCGACGGCCGCGGCACGTGCGGCCAACGACCGGGTGCGCGCGGTCCAGGCGGCGGAGTTCGTGGCCCGCACCAAGGCGGAGAGCTGGGACGAGGACGCGGACGACGAGTACGGGGACGAGGGCGACAGCCCCTATATGCCGTCCGAGTTCCCGGAGCGGTGGTCCCGGTTCCTGCCGCCCGACGACGTGAAGTCCAGGCTCCAGCCGGGCCGCGAGAAGGAGCCGGACAAGCCGTACCGGCCCAGCGAATGAGAGCGGCCGTCAGCCGGCGGCGGGCGGCTGCGGCGGCTGAGCGGCCTGTGCCGGCAGTACGGGCTGCGGTGCCGGTGCGGAACCGGGTGACCACGACAGCTTGACCGTCAGATGGCCCTCCACCGCGCTCTTCGCGATCACGGCCCCGGCCTCGGTGGTGATCTTCACCCCGAACTCGATCTCCACCCCGTCCGGCTTCAGCGTGCCGTCCCGGAACACCGCGAGCGCCGATTCGGCCGCCGCCCGGATTCCCTGGAGCGCATGGTCGAAGGTGCGCCCGGAGCGGGCCAGGGCGTTGCCGTCCCGCGAGACCAGCTGCGCACCCGGAGCGTGCCGGTCGACCTCGACCATCACCGTCGCGCCGCTGTCGGTGGTGAATTCCATCAATGCCGCCATGACCGCCCCCGGGATGCCGATTCCGACCGTTTTCCGTGTGCCCGTCCTTGGACGAGACTAGTGCTATGGGCGACCGGTACGAAGAGCGCGCGTCGAGACTCGACGGTGCGAAGGTGTGGACGCTGACCGTGCCACCGGGCTCGGCCCACCCGGTGCTGCCCGACGGCTGCATGGACCTGCTCTGGATCGGCGGCAGGCTGCTCGTCGCGGGCCCGGACACACGCGCCGAACCCGCCCCCGTGAGCGACGGGGGCAGCTTCGCGGGCATCCGCTTCGCCCCCGGCACGGCTCCCGCCCTGCTCGGCGTACCGGCGCACGAACTGCGCGACCGCCGGATCGCGCTGGCCGGGCTGTGGCCGGCCGCGGAGGTCCGCGAGCTCACCGAGCGGGTCGCGGAGGCCGCGGAGCCGGCCGCGGCCCTGGAGGAGATCGCCCTGCGCCGGGCGGCAGACACCGCGCCCCCGGACCCGGTGATGACCTACGTCGCCGCGCAGCTGGACGCCGGCCGGTCCGTCGCGAACACGGCACGGGCGGCCGGTCTCGGCGCACGCCAGCTGCACCGCCGCTCCCTGGCGGCCTTCGGATACGGCCCCAAGACGCTCGCCCGGGTCCTGCGCCTCCAGCGCGCGCTGGCCCTCGTACGGTCCGGAACGCCGTACGCCGATGCCGCGCTCGCGGCGGGCTGCGCCGACCAGGCGCATCTCGCCCGGGAGATGCGCGAACTGGCCGGCACCACCCTGACCGGGTACCTCGCCGCCTCCTAGGAAGTGGCGGCGAACAGCGACACCGCGCAGCCGTCCGGATCGAGGACGACGGCGTACCGCTGCCCCCACACCGCGTCCCACGGCTTCAGGTGCCCAGGGTGGCCGGCGGCGGTCAGCTCCGCGTAGACGGCGTCGACCTCCGCCGGGCTGTCGCAGAGGAAGGCGAGACCGAGGCGCTCACCGCCCTTCGTCCCGGACCACTCGGGGTCGAAGGAGCGGACGACGTCCTCGGTGTCCCACAGCAGCCGCTGTCCGCCCGGGAGCGTCACTTCGACATGGGGTGCGGATTCCGCGTCTGCGGGGATGTCGAGGCCGAGCCGCCGGTAGAAGGCGAGCGATGCGGGCAGGTCCGCGGTGGTGACGCTGATCGCGTCGAGTCGTGGAGTCATGGTCCGACCGTAGGCCGGGCGCCCGCCGGAGGTCTTGTACGAATCGGTCCTGCCCGGCCCCTTCAGAGGCACTGCTCCGGGGAGGTGCCCGGGTCCGTCAGGGCCAGGCCGAGCCCGGCGCGTTCGGTGACCCAGCGGGTCGGGCGGTGGCGCGGGTCGCCGGTCGTCGCGTACAGGGCCCGGTGCAGCTCCAGCATCCGGGCCGCGCCGATCCGGTCGCCCCAGGCGAGCGGCCCGACCGGGTAGCCGAGACCGGTGGTGACGGCCGGATCGATATCGGCCGGGGCCGCCAGCGCGCGCTCCGCGATGGACGCCGAGACCGACACGATGGAGGCGAGCAGCCGCTGCGCGACCGTGCCCGCGGTGTCCCGCACCACGGAGACCGCGAACGGCTCGCCGTCCGCCGCCCGTGCCAGTACCGCGCGGGCGTCCCGCGCGGCCGCCGGTTCCGCGGCGGGGGTCACCGCGAGTACCCGGCGGCGCCCGGCGGCGGGCAGCGGATCCACACCGAAGGTGCGTCCGGCGGGCAGCCGGTGCGCGGCCACCGCAGAGGCGACCGTGGTGCCCCAGACCGGGACCAGCACCAGCGCCCCGGCCGACGGCCGCGGCCCCGGCTCGACCGTGGCGCCCGCGCCGCTCAGCGCCTCGCGCAGCGCGGCGGCTTCCCGGTCCTCGTGCGCGGCGGCGAAGACGTGCACCGGGCGGTCCGCGTCGCCGGTGACCGGCGCCTCAACGGTCGGGGCGGGTGCCTCGGAGCCGTACGCGAACCAGCCTCTGCCGGTCTTGCGGCCGAGCAGCCCGGCGGTCACCCGGTTCGGGGTCAGGTAGGAGGGGCGCAGCCGGTCCTCGTGCCGGAAGCCCTCCCAGATCGAGTCGATGACGGCGGCGGTCACATCGAGTCCGGTGAGGTCCATCAGCTCGAACGGGCCCATCCGCAGGCCGAGTACGTCCCGGGCGATCCGGTCGATGCCCGCCGGGTCGCTGACGTTCTCCTCCAGCAGCGCGAGCGCCTCCGTCACGAGTCCGCGCCCGGCGTGGTTGATCAGGAAGCCGGGGGTGTCGGCGACCGTGACCGCGCGGTGGCCGCAGCTCTCCACGAGCTCCGTCAGCAGCGGCGGGATATCGGGCCTGGTGGCCGCGCCGGGCACGACCTCGACGATCCGCATCAGCGGCACCGGGTTGAAGAAGTGCAGCCCGGCCAGCCGGGCCGGGTCCTTCAGCGTGGCGGCGATCCGGGTCACGGACAGCGAGGACGTGTTGGTCGCGAAGACGGCGGAGCCGGGCAGCGCCCGCTCCAGCCTGCCGAAGACCTCCGCCTTGGTGGCGAGGTCCTCCCGTACGGCCTCGATGACCAGCTCGACCTCCGGGCCCGCTGCCCACGGGTCCTCCAGCGGGACGAGACGTGCCACGGCGGACGTCGCGTCGTCGGCGGTCATCCGGCCCTTCTGCACGGCGCGCTCCAGCATGGAACGTACGAAGTGGGCCGCCTCCGTCACCGCCTCCGTCCGTACGTCGCACAGCTCGACGGTGTGTCCGGCCACGGCTGCCCACTGGGCGATGCCGCGGCCCATGGCTCCGGCTCCGACGATCCTGATACGCATGGCGGTCACGGTCCTCTCGGGGTGGGGACAGGCGGATCGATCCGGTGGTTCCCGCGGATCTTCGTGGGGCCCGCGCGTACGTCGCCGCCCCACCGTGTCAGCGGCCATTGATCAGTGTCCAATACCAAATTAAGGTCGGATCGAGACGACTTATTGATCAATGGCGGCCGAGACAAGGGGCGGGCATGGAACTGCGCCATCTGTCCGCGTTTGTCGCCGTGGCCGAGGAACTGCACTTCGGCCGGGCCGCCAAGCGGCTGCAGATGGCCCAGCCGCCGCTGAGCCAGCAGATCCGGCGACTGGAGAAGGAGCTGGGCGTCCAGCTCTTCGAGCGCAACACCCGTTCGGTCCGGCTCACCGGCGCGGGGGAGTCGTTCCTCCAGCCGGTACGGACCGTGCTCGACGACCTCGACGTCGCGGTACGGGCCGCGAAGGCGGCGGGACGCGGCGAGTACGGCCGGGTCGGCATCGGCTTCGCGGGCGCCTCCAGCCACGAGACGCTGCCCCGGCTGACCCGGGCGGTGCGCGCCGCCCACCCGGGCATCGAGCTGGTGATGACGGGCCAGACCTACGCCAACGTCGCCCTGGCGAGGGTCGCGGACGGATCGCTTGACCTGGGGTTCGTACGGCTGCCGGTGACGCAGCCGGGCGTGGCCCACCGGGTGATCGACGAGGAGGAACTGGTCTGCGCGCTCCCGTCCGACCACCCGCTCGCCGCCCGGGACAGCGTCTGTATCGAGGCCCTGGCCGGGGAGCCGTTCGTCTCGTTCCCCGCCAACACCGGCTCCACCGTGCGCGACGCGATGGTCGGCGCCTGCGAGTCCGCCGGGTTCAACCCCAGGGTGGTACAGGAGGCCCCCGACTCGTACACGATCATGGCGCTGGTCGCCGCGGGGGTCGGGGTGACCCTCACCGTCACCTCCGTCCAGCACATCCAGCAGAACGGCCTCGTCTACCGCCCGCTCGCCGGTCCGCCCATCCGCCGTCAGGCGGCCCTGGCCTGGCGGGCCGACAACCCGTCCGCCGCCCTGCGCGCGGTACTCGCCGTCGCGCGGGACGCCCTGCCCACGCCGTCCCCTCCTCGAAAGGTCCCGCCGTGCCCGACCGAAACGATGTCGTGATCTGCGAACCGCTGCGCACCCCCATCGGCCGCTTCGGCGGAGCGCTCGCGGGGCAGTCACCGGCCTCCCTCGCCGCGCTCGTCATCGCCGAGGTCGTCGCCCGCACCGGAATCGACCCGGACCGGGTCGACGAGGTGATCCTCGGGAGCGCCTACCCGTCCGCAGACGCCCCTGCCATCGGCCGGGTCGCCGCGCTCGACGCCGGGCTCCCGCAGTCCGTCACCGGCACCCAGATCGACCGCCGTTGCGGCTCCGGACTACAGGCGGTCCTCGACGCCGCGATGCAGATCAGGGCCGGCTTCAGCGAGGTGGTGATCGCGGGCGGCGTCGACGTGATGAGCGCGGCCCCCTACTACACGCACGACGGCCGCTGGGGCATCAAGGGCCCCGGCCTCCAGCTCCACGACTCGCTCGCCCGGGGCAGGGTCACCGCGGGCGGCGTCAACCACCCGGTGCCCGGCGGCATGATCGAGACCGCCGAGAACCTCCGCCGGGAGTACGGCATCAGCCGCGCGGACCAGGACGCCCTGGCCCTGCGCTCGCAGCAGCGCGCGGCCCGTGCCGCCGCCGAAGGGCGGTACGAGGCGGAGACCGTCCCCGTCACCGTACGTACCCGCAAGAGCGACACGGTCGTCACCGCCGACGAGCACCCGCGCCCCGACACCACCGCCGAGCAACTAGCCGGGCTCCGCCCGATCATGGGCAAGGCCGACCCGGCGGCCACCGTCACCGCGGGCAACGCCAGCGGCCAGAACGACGCGGCCGCCGCCTGCCTGGTGACCAGTGCCGCCACGGCGGAACGGCTCGGCCTCACCCCGCTCGTCCGGCTGGTCTCCTTCGCCCGTGCCGGGGTACCGGCGGCCACCATGGGCATCGGCCCCGTCCCCGCCACCCGCACGGCGCTCGCCCGCGCCGGGCTCACCCTCGCCGATCTGGACCTGATCGAGCTCAACGAGGCCTTCGCCGCACAGGTGCTGGCCTGCACCCGCGAACTGGGGCTCGGCGAGAAGGACCACGAGGAGCGGATCAACGTGAACGGCTCCGGCATCTCGCTCGGCCACCCGGTCGGCGCGACCGGCGCCCGCCTCCTCGCCACCCTCACCAGGGAACTGCACCGCCGCGAGGCCCGGTTCGGCCTGGAGACCATGTGCATCGGCGGCGGACAGGGCCTGGCGGCGGTCTTCGAACGCATCGCGGCCTGAGCGGCTGCCCACACCCCGGCCGCACCACCGCGGCTCCGTCTCCGTGCCGCGTGCGGCCCCTTGAGCAGGCGATCACGCGCAACGAGCAGTCGGTCCACCAGCGTCTCGCACTACCGCTCGACCTTCACGGGCGTCTGCGCCGTCTCCGCCGCCAGGTGGTCCGGCGCGGAGTCCGGGTCCGTCAGCCGGTTCAGTCGGGCCGGTACGTCGAAGCCGACCAGCAGCACCACGATCACCGTGCCCGCGAACGTCAGCACCGCCAGTGCCTGGCCCAGGTCCATGCCGGAGGCGAGGTGGGCGCCCAGGACCGGGGCGACGGCGCCGCCGAGGGCGCCCACGTTGTAGGTGAAGCCCAGTGCGGCGCCCCGGCTCGCCGTCGGGAAGTGGCCGCCGATGTAGCGCGGCAGCAGTCCGGAGATGCCGAAGCTCGTCGCCTGGAGGAGGAAGAGCAGCATGCCGAGCAGCAGCAGGTTGTTGTGCACGGCGAACACCGGATAGACGAAGGCGAGCGAGGCCAGCAGGGTCAGCGCGTACGCCTTCTTCGTCCCGATCCGGTCGCCCAGGAAGCCCGCCGCCCAGCAGCCCGCCATGGTGCCGAAGCCCGCGAAGTACAGGACGTCGGTGACCTGGTCCGTGGTGTAGCCCAGCTCGGTCTTCAGATACGTCGGCAGCAGCGCCTGGATCGGCCACGAGTACAGGAACGCGAAGAACAGCGTGACGATCATCGACAGGTACAGCACCCAGCTCCGCTTCCCGCCCAGCTGCACGGCGAACGCCGCGAGTGAGAGACCGGCGACCACCGAGAGCACCGGCACCATTCCGGCGCCGCCGGGTGTGAAGACGAGGAACAGCGAGACGGTGGCGACGACGACCAGCACCGTGTTGGCGGCCGACCGGGCGCGGGTGGCGAACAGCGGCGCGAACGGATTGGGCTTGGCGCCCTTCTCCGCGACGGACTCCGTCCACTCCTCGGCCTCCGGCAGCGAGCGGCGCATCCACAGCGCGATGGCGATCGGGATGAGCCCCAGGTAGAACATCCAGCGCCAGCCGAGCGAGGGGACCACCCAGTTGTAGACCTGGGCGGCGAGCACGGAGCCGACCGAGAAGCCGGAGATCAGGAAGCCGCTGGCCCGGCTGCGCATCCCGGCGGGCCAGCTCTCCATGACGTACGTGGAACTGGCACTGTACTCACCGGCCATGCCCATGCCGATGGCCAGCCGGGCGGCGAACAGGCTGTGGTAGTTCCAGGCGAACCCGCAGGCGAACGTTCCCACCGAGTACAGCAGGATGCTCAGCACCATGGAGAGCTTGCGGCCGTACCGGTCACCGATGGCGCCGAGAACCGCCCCGCCCAGCCAGCGGGTGATGAACGCGCCGGAGATCAGGCTGGCCGCCTGCACCGTGCTCAGGCCGAACTCGTCACTGATCTCCGTCAGCACGAGGGTGATCAGCACGAAGTCGAAGCCGTCCAGGACGTAGCCGATCCAGGCGGCGAAGAACGACTTCCACTGGGTGCGGCTGACCTGGCGGTACCAGGGGAGCGTGGGGGGTGATGTGGTCTGCACGGTGACTCCAGGATGCGGGACGGCGCTCTCCTTCGAACAGCCGCCCCGCGTGGTGGGGGGAGGGCCAATACACCTAGGTCGTGGCGATGCCTGCGACGAAACGGGCGGTCAGGGCCGTGGGGGCGGTGATGGCGGTGCCGACGACGACGCTGTGCGCCCCGAGCCGCAGGGCCTCTGCCGCCTCCTCAGGGGTGTTGATCCGGCCCTCGGCGACGACCGGGACATCGATCGCGGCGGACAGTGCGGCCACCAGAGCGAGATCGGGGCCGGTCTGCTTCGGGGTGCCGGGCACGTAGCCGGAGAGGGTCGTGGAGACGAAGTCGGCTCCCTGCGCGGCCGCCGTGACGCCCTCCTCGAAGGTGGAGACGTCGGCCATCACCAGCGCGCCGGCCGCGTGGACCGCCTCGACGATGTCCGCGAACGCCGAGCCGTCGGGGCGCGGCCGGTCGGTGGCGTCCGCCGCGACGACGGCCGCACCCGCCTCGGCCACCGCCAGGGCGTGCCGGACGGTCGGCGTGATGTACACCCCGATGTCGCCGTCCTTCCAGAGCCCGATGACCGGCAGGTCGACGGCCTCGGTGATCGCGGCGACGACGGCCGGCTCGTTGGCCCGGATCGCCGCGCCGCCACCGGCGACGGCCGACAGCGCCAGGCGCACGAGGGTGGCGGTCTCCCGCATCGGGTCGCCGGGCGGGGCCTGGCAGGAGACGATCAGCCTGCCCCGAAGTGCTGCGGCGAGGTCCTGCGCGGCCAGGTTCTGAGCGGTCATCGGTGGGCTCCCGGGTGGTGGAGGGGAAGGGTGGTGGTCAGCGCGGCCGCTCCGAGCACGGCCGCGTCGTGGCCGAGGAGCGGCGCCCGGGGGACGAGCCCGCGCAGCGGTTCCATCAGCTCCGAGACGAACGCGGCACGCAGGGCGTCCTCGTACAGCGGGCCGATCCTCGGGACGCCGCCGCCGACGACGACCCGGTCGGGGCCGAAGGCGTTGGCGAGTCCGCCGAGCACCTGGCCCGCGGCGGCCGCGCCCGTGGTGATGGCGGACACGGCGGCCGGTTCGCCCTGCGCGGCCCGTAGGGCAACCGTCTCCAGCCGGTCCACCGGGGCGCCGGTCAGCCGCTCGTAGTGGGCGGCGATGCCGGGCCCGGAGGCGATGACCTCCAGGTGGCCGGTGGACCCGCAGGTGCAGGGCAGCCCGGCCGCCTCGGGGCTGGGCAGATGGCCGAGGTGCCCGGCGATGCCGGACGCGCCGTGCAGCATCCGCCCGTCGGCGGCGATCGCGCCGCCGACCCCGGTGCCGATGGCGGCGAAGAGCAGCGAACCGTGGTCCTGCCGTTCCGCGTTCAGCGCGGCGAGCTCCGGGCCGGCCGTGGCGCGTACGTCGTTGTCGCAGGCCACCGCGTACCCGGTACGGTCCGCGAGTCCGGCGCCCAGCGCGGTGCCGGCCCAGCCGGGGATGGAGTCGGTGGCGCTGGTGACCATGCCGGTGCGGGGGTCCACCACCCCGGCCGCCGCGATGCCGAGGAGCGCGGCGGCCCTACCGGGATCGACCTCGGCGGCTGCGGCGGCGAGCGCGTCGAGCACCGCCGCCGCACCGGCGCGGGCCGGGGTGGGGCGGCTGTACCGGGCCAGGACCGTGCCGTCGGCGCCGAGGAGCGCGGCGGCGATCTTCGTACCGCCGAGGTCGAGGCCGACGACCGGCCGCCCGTCCGGCGCTGTCCGTACGTTCGCGGTCTGCGGTGCTGTCGTGGTCATCGGACCGGCGGCAGACCGGCGGCGCGCAGCAGCCCGGAGACCAGCGCGACGGATTCGGCGGACAGCTGGATCTGCGGGAACGCGGTGTCGCCGCAGTCGATGACGCCCAGCAGCTGGAGCGCCGACTTGAACGAGCCGAGCGCGGAGGAGCTGCGGCCCATGTCCGCCTCGGGACCGACGTCCACCATGGCGAACAGAGCGATGAGCCGCTCCTGCTCCTCGGCGGCCAGCGTCCAGTCCCCGGCCCGCGCGGCCTCGTAGAGCCGTACGTAGCCGGCCGGGTCCACGTTGCCGATGCCCGGGACGACGCCGTCGGCGCCGGCCAGCAGCGCCGCGTCCACGGTCAGCTCCGAACCGGTGAGGATGCTGAACCCGGGCACCGGGCCGTGCGCGCGGCCCTCGCGGCCACCGAGTTCGACGATGAGCCGGCGCAGCCCGCCCTCGTCGCCGCTGCTGTCCTTGAGCCCGGCCAGGGTGCCGTCCTCGGCGAGTTCACGGACCAGCGCGGCGGACAGCTTGCTGTGCACGGCGACCGGGATGTCGTACGCGAAGAGCGGCAGGTCCACCTCGGCGCGCAGCCGGCGGAAGTGTCCGGCGATCTCCTTGCCGTGGGTGCGGGTGTAGAACGGCGCGGTCGCGACCAGGGCGTCGGCGCCGAGCCGGGCTGCGGACCTGGCGTGCTCGACGACCCGGGCCGTAGTGGTGTCGATGACCCCGGCCAGCACGGGGACCCGCCCGTCGGTCGCGTTGACCACGGTCTCCAGGACCGTGGCGCGCTGCTCGTCGGTGAGGTAGGCGACCTCGCTGGTGGACCCGAGCGCGAAGAGTCCGTGCACGCCCCCGCCGATGAGGTGCTCGACGAGCCGGGCCAGGGACGCGGTGTCGACCTCCCCGCGGGGGTCGAGCGGGGTGCAGACCGGCGGAACTACGCCGAGCAGGGGTGCGGTCAGAGACATGGTGGAGGCTCCAGCTGATCGGGATACCGATCCGAGGCCCGTCGGGCTACGCGGATCGAGACGTGAGACGTAAGATGTCCTATGTCTAGCTTCACCTTAAACAGATGCTCCTGCGACCGGTCAAGGGGCAACGGCACCTCAGGAGGACGTTGTGGCGCGGCCCACCATGGCTCAGGACATCGAGCGAAGGATCAAGGAACTGATCCTGGAACGCCGGCTCGCGCCGGGCGACGCGCTGCCCACGGAGGCCGAGCTGATGGATCTCTTCGGCGCCGGGCGGGTCTCGGTGCGCGAGGCGCTCAAATCGCTCCAGGCGGTCAACGTCGTGGAGATCCGGCGCGGATTCGGCACCTTCGTCGGCTCGCTCTCGCTGTCACCGTTCGCCGAGGGGCTCGCCTTCCGCGCCGCGGTCCGCCACCGCCAGGGCGAGCCCGGCCTGGCCGAGCTGATGAAGGTGCGCGAGGCCCTGGAGGCGGGCCTGGTGGGCGCCGTCGCGGCCGGGGTCCCGGGCGAGGACCTCGACGTGCTGCGCGCCCTCGTGGCGAAGATGGAGGAGGAGGCGGGCGGCGGCCGGGTCGCCCGCGCCACCGACCGGGCCTTCCACCTCGCGCTGTACGCCTCGCTCGACAACCACCTGCTCAGCGAGGTGCTCGACGCCTTCTGGGCGGCGATGGACCGGGTCCGCGAGGATCTCGACGACGGCCATCAGGACCCGTGGGTCACCTGCGCCCAGCACCACGAGATCGTCGAGGCGGTGGCGGCGGCCGACGGGCTGCGCGCGGTACGGGCGATGCGCACCCACTTCGACGGCATCCGCACCCGGCTCATGCCCGCCCGATGACCCGACGGCGCAGAGGAGTCCAAGGGCCGGGACGCGTAAGTCCATAGAGCCGTGGCCCCGGAGGGTGCACCCTCGGCGCGGGACATCGGATGGTTCCGGCCGGTCACGACGGCTCGTCCGGCGTGACAGCAACCTGCGCGGCCGGGGCACGGGCCTCCGTGCACAGGGGCCGGTGCCCTCGGCCCGCGCGCACCAGAGAGGGATCCACATGTCATTCATCAGCGCGTTACGCCGCTGCGCCGTGCCCGCGGCGGCAGCGGGCCTGCTCGTGGCGATGCCCCAGACGGCGGTCGCCGCGGTCGGGGGCGGCAATGTCTCGGTCGGATGGTCGATCGGTGGCACGCCGTCCGCCGGGCTCACCAACATCACCTTCCCCATCACCGTCAACTCCGCCACCGCACACCTGGACGGGATCTACTTCGCCCAGCAGTACAGCTTCGCCGACGCCATGGGCTACACCGGCCTTCAGCCGCGTCCGGACAGCGGCGGGCACGAGCGGCTGTCCGCCCGCTTCTCCACCTTCACCGCGGGCGCCACCACCAGCGACCCGCTCTGCCACGACGGGGCCGACGGCGGGGCGGGCGTCACCTGCGCCGTGGACTTCGACGCCGTGTACGGCCACCGCTACGACATCCTGGTCAAGCGCACGGGCACGAACACCTGGTCCGGAACGGCCACCGACACGCAGACGGGCGCCGCCACCCACCTCGGCACCTACACGCTGCCGTCGGGGAGCGGAAACCTCCAGGGCTCGCAGGGCGGCTTCGTCGAGTACTACGCAGGCATCCCCAGCTGCGCCGAAATGCCCAGGGCGGACGCCGTGTTCGGCGGCCCGACCAGCACGGACGCCGGAGGCCTGAGCGGTACGTCCACGGCCAACTACGAGTACAGCGACTGCGTCGGCGAGTCCGGCTACGCCGCCGAGCCGGCCGGGACGGGCACCCACATCACCCGCGGATTCGTCTCCTGAGCGCAGCCGCCCGAACGGCTCGGGTCCGCCCGCCGCCCCGGCGGCGGACGGACCCGGCCGCCCCGGTTACGGGGTGACCGTCACCGTCCTGCTGCCCGACGCCGCCTTCCCGTCGGACCGGAACGTCGCGGTCAGTGTCGCGTCGCCCGAGGCGCCGGCCGGTACGGTGACCGGGACCTTGATGTTGGCGCCCTGGCCGGGCCTCAGCGCGGGGATCGCGCTCTGCCGGGCCGTCCAGCCGCCCGGCACGGTCAGGTCGATGGTGCCCGCGCTGCGGGTCACGTCCATCCGGTTGACGACCCGCACCGTGATCTCGGCGCCGGTCCCCGCCTTCAGTGTGGCGGGCGGGGTGAGGGTGACGTCGGCGCAGGTGCCGCCCAGCCACTTCAGGTCGAACGAGTCGTACGTGATGTGCTCGTAGTCGCCGCGCTCGTACAGCAGCCCGAGCCTGCCGTCCGGCAGCCGGGTCAGCGTCGAGTAGGCCGCGGCGCCGGGGTCGACGACCTTCCGGATCGGCCAGGTCTTCCCGTTGTCGCAGGACATCTTGACGGTGAGGTTGCGCCGTGAGCCGGTGTCCTCGGTGTTGCTGAACAGCAGCCAGGAGGACTGCGGGTCCGAGGCAGGGGCGTCGGGGGCGTACCGGATGACCGAGGCGTTGTTCGCCGGGTCGGGGAGCGCGGTGTCCTGGACGAACGGGGTGTAGGTGGCTCCGCCGTCCGTGGAGTACGCGATCGTCCGGTAGGGCGCGGAGCGGTTGTTGAGCATGACCGTGCCGTCGTTCAGCTCGACGGTCTTGTTCTCGTCGCCGCCGGGGCCGACCGGCTTGCCCATCTTCCAGCTGGCGCCGTGGTCGTCGCTGTACGCGCTCGCCGCGTAGTTGGCGCCGTTGATACGGACGGCGTACTGCTGGATCAGCCGGCCCTTGTGCGCTCCGTTGCGCAGCTGGATGCCCTCGCCGGACGCGGCGAACATCCCGGCCCAGGCCGGGTCCTTGATCTGCTTGGTGATCCGGCGGTGGGTCCAGGTCAGCCCGTCGTCGTCCGAGTAGCTGTAGTCGGCCTGGAGGACGTCGGGGTCGCTCTCGTCGTTGCCGGTGGCCGAGCCCGCGAAGCCCTGGTTCACCCCGGCCGCGTAGAACAGGAAGATCCGGCCGGTGGTCCGGTCGACCAGCAGGCTCGGGTCCCCGTAGCCCTTGGGCGCGGCATCCTTGCGGACCACCTGCTGCGGCTGCCAGGTCGTACCGCCGTCGGTGCTGCGGCGCAGCACGATGCCGATGTTGGAGGGCAGGTCCGCGAGGGTGGGACGGGCGTCGTACGCGGCCAGCACGGTGCCCTTGACCGAGGTGGTCAGGGCGGGGATGCGGTAGTGGGGGGAGCCCACGCCGTCGACGGTCAGGTCCTGGGACGTGAGCGTGCCGGGGGTGGGCGCCGCGGCCTGCGCGGTGCCGGTCACGGCGACCACCAGCATGGCGGCGCTGAGCAGGGCGACAGGGACGGTTCGCTGCATGGACGATCTCTCTTCTCGGAAGGGTGGTGCTTCTCGAAGGACCGGAGACTGGGGGTGCGCCGGAACTACGGAACGTGCAGGGAGCAGACCCTGCTGCCCGTGTCGAAGATCCGCAGATCCTTGATCATTTTCAGTACGATCCGGTGATGGCCCCGCTCGTTGGGGTGGAGCCCGTCGCTGAGCAGGGACAGCGGGACCTGGCCGCCGTTGCCGTTCAGCCAGTCGTTGTAGTGGTCGACGAAGACCGTGTCCTGCTGCGCCGCCACCTCGCCCATGACCTGGGCGTAGCGCGAAAGTCCCACCCGGCCCGGCCACTTCGCCGGATCGACCGGGTTGGGAGCCTGGAGGACCGGCACCGGGGAGCCGGGCAGTGCGCGCACCGAGCGCACGAGTGAGACGAGATCGGCCCGGTAGGTCTCTGGCCCGAGGCCCGATGTCGCGATGTCGTTCGTCCCGATCATGATCGAGACGACCTGCGGCGAGAAGGCGGTGACCCGCTCGCCGAACTGTGCGACGAGTTCGGCGCTGGTGGCGCCGCTCACCCCGGAATCGATCACGAAGTCGCGGTTCTTCGGCTTGCCCAGCTCCCAGCGGACGCGTTCCGTCCAGTGCTCCGGGTAGCTGCGCCAGCCGTTGGTGTGCAGGGCGCCGTGGGTGATGCTGTCCCCGGTGACGACCCAGGTGGCCGGGGTGTCGCTGTTCAGGACCGTGGAGATCCGGCCCAGGTCCGCGAGGTCGGGGCGCGGGCACTGCGCGACCAGTTCGGTCCCGGTGAGCACCCGGTCCCAGACCGCGGCCCGTTCGACGGTGCCGGTGCAGAACCATTCGCCGCCCGGGTGGTCACTGTCGGTGTTGCGGCCCAGGGCGAGCGCGGTGAGCTTGGAGACGCTGCCGAAGAAGGCCTGCCGCGCGGTCTCGAACACCACGCGTCCGCCGGCGTGCAGCGTGGTGCCGGAGGCGTTGACGGTGACCGCGACGGTGTGGCGCAGCCCGTCGTCGTACCGTGTCCGGGTCATGACATTGATGAGCACCGATCCCTTCTCGCGTACGGAGAACTGGAGTGCGCCGCCGCTCAGGTTCAGGGTGATGTCGGAGGACGGTGCGGTGGGGTCGGAGGCGCTGAACAGCGTCATCGCCTCGTTGTGGCTGGTGGTGCGGAAGGTGACGACGATGGTTCCGGCGGTGAGCTTCGCGACTGCGCCGACCTGGTTCGACAGGTCGACGTACTCGCTGCCGTCCAGGTCCGCGGGGGTGTCGTGGTCCAGGACCGGGCCGCTTCCCTCGGCGGCGAGAGCGCGGCCGCCGAGCTGGGTGCCCAGGGCCGCCGCGCCTGCGGCGAGGAGCATGGATCGTCTGCGCACGGGAGGTGCCTCCGCTCAGGAGTGTCCGGCCCGCCCCGACGGCGGACCGGCGAACAGTTCGCGCACCCAGGCCAGTTGCTCCCGCTGCTGGTACTCCGCGCCGCCCTCGTGCCCGTTGAACGCGTAGACCCGTACGTCCTTGGGCCCGGCGTAGCCGTTGTAGGCGGCGAAGCAGGTGGAGGGCGGGCAGATCTCGTCCATCATGGCGACCGAGAACAGCGCGGGAGCGGTGGCGCGGGTGGCGTGCAGCGCCGCGTCGAAGTACGACAGCGTGCTGAAGTCGGCTTCGGTGCGGTCGCGGTGGAGCTTCAGGTACTCGGCGATCTCGGTGAACGGCGGGCGTCCCGAAATCTCCGTCGCACGGGGGAAGTCGCAGAGGAACGGCACGTCCGGCATCACCCCGGCCAGCCCCGGCACCAGCCCGGACACGGCCAGCGCGATACCGCCGCCCTGGCTCACCCCGGTGACGACGATCCGGTCCGGATCGATCCCGGGGTGGTCGCGTACCGCCTCGACGCAGCGCACCGCGTCGGCGAACAGCCGCCGGTAGTAGTACGTTTCCGGGCTCTCGATGCCACGGGTGAGGAAGCCCGGGACGGCCCCGGCGGCTCCGGCGTCCGGGTCCGCGGTGTCGCCGCCCGCCGCCGACCAGCCCTGGCCACGGGTGTCCATGACCAGGTGGGCGTGGCCGGCCGCCGCCCAGAGCAGGTTCTCGTGCGCGAGGCCCCGGCCCCGGCCGTACCCCAGGAACTCCACTACGCAGCCGAGGGGTTCGCGCGCCCCGACGGGCATCCGCAGCCAGCCGCGCACCGGTTGGCCGGCGAAGCCGGGCACCGTCACGTCGAAGGTACGGATCTGCGTGAGCCCCGCGTCCACCTCCGCGAACACCGGCTTCCACGCCGGGCCGTCCCCGGCCGCGTCCAGGGTCCGGGACCAGAAGGCGTCGAAGTCCGCCGGAACGGGCAGCGGCGGCCGGTAGTCGCGGCAGTCCGCGAGCGAGAGATCCGTCAACGGCATGGAGGTGCCCTCCTGGGGGCGCGGCGGGGGGTGCCGGATGCGAGGTGAACCACGGGTCATCAGACGGATGACGTCAGATGTCCTGTCGGCACACGGACCCTAGGCAGCCCCTGCGGTGCCCGTCAAGGGTGTGCGGGGCCGCGCCAGGGAGGACCGCGGCCCGCCCCCGCCGCCTTGCCGGCGCGCCGCCGGGCGGGTTCAGCCCTTGGCGCCGCCGCGGGCCCGCGCCTCCGAGATCCGCCGTCTGACCGGGGCGTAGTGCTCGCCGAGCGCCTGCATGAAACCGGTGGTGTCCTTGGCCCGCGCGGCGTCCACGATGTTCTGGTGGGCCACGATCGTCGCCGTCTCGTCGGCGTGGGTGAATCCGTCGAGATGGGGCGCGACGATCGTGTACACGTCCCAGAAGGCCATCGAGAGCTGGCCGATCAGTTCGTTGCCCAGCGGGGCGACGAGCAGCGCGTGGAACGCCCGGTCGGCGTCCACGAAACCGTGCCCCTCCTGTGCGCCGGTCTCGCGCATGGTGGCCACCAGGCCGTCCAGCGCGTCGAGCTGCTCCGGCGTGAGCAGTGTGACGATGCGGTCGGCCATGCCGCGCTCGAAGAGCTCGCGCACGTCGACCAGGTCGGCCATCACCTGGAAGTCGTCGTCGGGGGAGAGCAGCCCGCGGAAGGTCAGGCTCTCCACCAGTGCCGACAGGCTCAGCCTGCCGACGTAGGTGCCGTGCCCGTGGCGGACCTCGACGATGTCGAGCGCGTTGAGGATCTTGACGGCCTCGCGGACGCTGGAGCGGCTGGCGCCGAGGGCCTCGCACAGGGCGGGCTCGGTGGGCAGCGGGTCCCCGGGGCGGAGCCGTTCTTCGAGGATGTACCGCTTGATGCCGTCGACGACTTCCTGCCGGAGCAACTGCCGGCCGGGCCTCGTTCCGGACATATGTGAACTCCCCACCTCTTGACCCCTCTCGATTGTCAAGCTACGTTCCCACGCTATCAAGGCATCAGACATCTGACGTCTGATGCTTCAGGTTCCGCGGTCCCCGTGAACCACCGATCCACCGCCCGTCTTCACCCCCGACGCCCCACCTCAAAGTCCCTGGAGGACCCGTGCCCGAGCTGAGAGCAGCCGGTGTCGAGCGCCGCACCTTCCTGCGTTACACCAGTGCTGTCGGTGCCGCGGCCGCCATCACGGCGAGCCTTGCCGCCTGCGGCGGACCGTCCTCGACCGCCGACGGATCGACGGACAAGGGCAGCGGCAGCGACCTCATCGAGGCCGGTCTGTCCTACCCGCTGTCGACCGGCTTCGACCCGATGATCACCTCGGGCGCGACCCCGTACGCCGCCAATATGCACATCTTCGAGGGCCTGGTGGATCTCGATCCGGCAACACTCGTGGCACGTCCCGCGCTCGCCACCGAGATGCCGAAGAAGATCAACGCCACCACCTACCGGGCGACGCTGCGCAAGGGTGCGACCTTCCACGACGGCTCCGCCGTCACCGCGCAGGACGTGGTGTTCAGCTTCGAACGCATCCTGGACCCGAAGAACGCCTCGCTGATGGCGCAGTTCGTGCCCTTCATCGACACGGTCAAGGCCGTCGACGCGGGCACGGTCGAGTTCAAGCTCAAGTACCCCTTCGCGCTCTTCCCGTCCCGGATAGCCGTGGCCCGGATCGTCCCGAAGAAGATCGTGGCGCCCGACCCCAAGGCCTTCGACGCCAAGCCGGTCGGCTCGGGGCCGTACAGGTTCGTCTCTGCCACCCGCGAGGACAAGATCGTCTTCGAGGCGTACGACAAGTACAACGGAGCCCACCCCGCCAAGGCCAAGAAGATGGTCTGGCGCCTGATGTCCGACCAGTCGGCCCGGGTCAGCGCCATGGAGTCGGGCCGCGTCCAGGCCATCGAGGACGTCCCGTACATCGACGTCAAGCGGCTCTCGGGCAACGCGAAGACCGAGTCCGTGCAGTCCTTCGGGCTGCTCTTCCTGATGTTCAACACCGCCGACAAGCGGTTCGCCGACAAGCGGGTGCGCCAGGCGCTGCACTACGCCCTGGACACCGAGAAGATCATCTCCACCGCGATGGTCGGCAACGCGGCGGCCGCCACCGGCTACGTGCCCTCGACCCACCCCGACTACCACAAGGCCGCGACCGTCTACACGCACGACGTGGCCAAGGCGAAGCAGCTGCTCGCCGAGGCGGGCGTGAAGAACCTCTCCTTCACCGTCCTGACCACCGACACCGGCTGGGTCAAGGACATCGCCCCGCTGCTGAAGGAGAGCTGGGAGCAGGCGGGCGTCAAGGTCACCCTCAACATCGCCCAGTCCCCGGCCCAGTACGCCAAGGTCGACAAGGGGGACTTCGAAGTCCTCGTCGCCCCCGGTGACCCGTCGGTCTTCGGCAACGACGCCGACCTGCTGCTGCGCTGGTTCTACTACGGCTTCTGGCCCGAGAGCCGCTACGGCTGGGGCAAGTCCGCCGCGTACAAGAAGGTCAAGCAGACCCTCGACAAGGCCGCCCAGGCGGGCGAAGACGCGAAGCGCAAGGAGCTGTGGGGCCAGGTCACCGACCTCGTCGCGGACGAGGCCGCGCTCTACCCGATCCTGCACCGCAAGCTCCCCACCGCCTGGACCGAGAAGGCGCTGCCCGGCTTCAAGCCGCTGCCCACCACCGGCCTGTCCTTCCTGGACGTCAGCCGCGCCTGACCGGCCCCCACCGGGTCACCGGGCCCGCCGCCCGCCACCTGCCCGGTGACCGGGCGGCCCGCAGGCCCGGCCGGCCCCGAGCCGCCCCCAGCCGGCGCCGCTCACCCGGCGCCAGATCGCCCGGTCCGGGACAACTGACCCCGCTGTCCCGGACCGGCCCGCCCAACCGCAAGGAACCCGACGATGGTTGCTTTTCTCCGGCTCGCGCTGCGCCGCGTCGCGATGATGCCGGTGATGATCCTCGGCATCGCGCTGCTCGTCTTCGTGGTGCTGCAGTTCTCGCCGGCCGACCCGGCCTTCAACGCGCTCGGGGAGAGCGCCACTCCCGAAGCCCGTGCGGCCTTCGCGGACGCCAACGGCCTCAACGACCCGCTGCCCGTCCGCTACTTCCACTTCCTCGGCCAGCTGCTCCACTTCGACCTCGGGACGACCGTCCCGCCGAGCCAGCCCGTCGTCGACCGGATCACCGCCGCCTTCCCGCTCACCCTCCAGCTGACGATCCTCGGCCTGATCCTCGCGATCGTCCTCGCGGTCGTCTCCGGCGTCATCGGCGCGATGTACCGCGACCGCTGGCCCGACCAGCTGTTCCGGGTGCTCTCCATGGCCGGGGTCGCCGTCCCGTCCTTCTGGCTCGGTGTCCTGCTCATCCAGCAGTTCGCGCTGAACACCCGCATCTTCCCGACCGGCGGCTACACCAATCCCGCCGACTCCTTCAGCGGCTGGCTCCGCACCATGGCCCTGCCCGCCCTCTCGCTCGCCGTGCCCGTCGCGGCGTCGCTCGCCCGGCTCGTCCGCACCTCGATGGTCGCCGAGCTCGACCGCGACTACGTCCGCACCGCACGCGGCAACGGACTGCCGGTGTTCCTGGTGATCCGCTCGGTGCTGCGCAACGCGCTCGTCACCCCGCTCACCGTGCTCGGCGTCAAGGTCGGCTACCTGCTCAGCGGCGCCGTCGTCATCGAAGCGATCTTCGACCTGCCCGGCATGGGCAAGCTCATCCTCGAAGGTGTCACCGGCGGCGATGTCGCCCTGGTCCAGGGCACCGTACTGACCATCGCCATCGCGTTCCTGGTGGTCAACGTCATCGTCGACCTGCTCTATCTGCTGGTCAACCCGCGCATCAGGACGGTGTGACATGTTCACCACGGGCCGGCTGGCCAACAAGCTCTCCCGACCGGGCATCGCGTTCCGCGCCCTCCCGGTCACCTCCCGCGTCGCGCTCTGCGTGCTGATCCTCGTCATCCTCGGCGCGGTGTTCGCCCCGCTCCTCACCCAGGACCCGCTCACCACCGGCACCCCGGTCCAGGCCCCGAGCGGCGGCCACTGGTTCGGCACCGACCGGGCCGGCCGCGACGTCTTCGCCCGCGTCGTGCACGGCTCGCGCTACTCGCTGATCATCGGACTCGGCTCGACCGCCCTGGCCCTGATCGCCGGCGCCCTGCTCGGCGCACTCGCCGCCACCTCGCGCAAGCTCGGTGACGAGTCCGTGATGCGCACCCTCGACGTGGTGATGTCGTTCCCGCCGATCGCCCTGGCCGCCGTACTCGTCGCGGTCTTCGGCACCAGCGTCCCGGTCATCATCTTCACCATCGCCTTCGTCTACACCCCCTCGCTGGCCCGGGTGGTCCGCGCCAACGTCCTCTCCCAGTACGGCGAGGACTACGTCGCGGCCGAGAAGGTCATCGGCGCCCGGCGCGGCTACATCGTGCTTCGGCACGTCGCCGTCAACTGCATGGCCCCGGTCATGGTCTTCGCCACCGTGATGGTCGCGGAGGCGATCATCTTCGAGGCGAGCCTCTCCTTCATCGGCGCCGGTGTGCAGGACCCGGACCCCAGCTGGGGCAGCGTGCTGGCCTACGGCCGGCAGATCCTCCTCGCGGGCGGCTGGTGGGCCACGTTCTTCCCCGGCCTCGCCCTGCTGGTCACCGTCCTCGCGCTGAACATCCTCTCCGAGGGCCTCACCGACGCCTCCGCGGCCCCGAAGAAGCCCCGCGCGGGCGTCGAGCCCTCCCACACCGCCACGGCACCGGACCCGGTGGAGGCCCGCTCCACCGTGGACATCGACGCCGCCCTCGCCAAGCTCGCGGAGCGCGTCCACGCCAACGGCCCGGCCCTCACCCCGGTACCGGAGGACGCCGCCGAACTCCTGGTCGTACGGGACCTCGCCATCCGCTTCCCCGACCGGTACGGCACCATCCCGGTCGTCGACTCCCTCGACTTCACCGTCCACGAGGGCGAAACCCTCGGCCTGGTCGGCGAGTCCGGCTGCGGCAAATCCATCACCAGCCTCGCCGTCATGGGCCTCCTCGCCCGCAACGCCGAGGTCAGCGGCGAGATCCTCTACCGGGGCCGGGACCTGCTGAAGCTTCCGCCCAAGGAACGCCGCGCCCTGATGGGCCCCGAGATCGCGATGGTCTACCAGGACGCGCTCTCCTCCCTCAACCCGTCCGTGCTCGTCGGCACCCAGCTGAAGCAGCTCACCTCGCGCGGCGGTACGAAAACCCCGGCCGAACTCCTCGACCTGGTCGGCCTCGCACCCGAACGCACCCTGCGCAGCTACCCGCACGAACTCTCCGGCGGCCAGCGCCAGCGCGTCCTGATCGCCATGGCGCTCTCCCGCAGCCCCCGGCTGCTCATCGCGGACGAACCGACCACCGCCCTGGACGTCACCGTCCAGGCCCAGGTCGTCGAACTCCTGGTCCGGCTGCGCGAAGAACTCGGCTTCGCCATGGTGCTCGTCAGCCACGACCTCGCGCTCGTCGGTGACCTGTCGCACCGCGTCGCGGTGATGTACGCGGGCCGACTGGCCGAGATCGGGGACACCCGGTCCGTACTCACCGCCCCCACCCACCACTACAGCCGCGGCCTGCTCGGCTCTGTCGTCTCGCTGGAGGCGGGCGCCCAACGGCTCCACCAGATCCGCGGCGTCGTCCCCGCCCCCCAGGGCTTCGGTACGGGCTGCCGGTTCGCCTCGCGCTGCGGCGCCGCCACCGAGCTGTGCCGCACCACCACCCCCGCACTCGACACGCGCGTCGGCGCGCACGACCACGGCTTCGCCTGCCACCACCCGGCGAAGACCGCACAGCTGGAAGGGAGCGCCCTGTGATCAGGCTCGACGGCGTCCACGTACGCCACAAGGCACGCAGCGGAGGCGTGTTCCGCCGCGACGCCGTGCACGCCCTCACCGACGCGAGCCTGGAGGTGAAGCGCGGCGAGATCGTCGGCCTGGTCGGTGAGTCCGGCTGCGGCAAGTCGACGCTGGCCCGGGTGCTCACCGGACTGCAGAAGCCCACGGAGGGGACGGTCACCTTCCACGGCAAGGACCTGTGGGAGATGTCCGGGACCCAGCGGCGCGACGACTTCGGCTCCGCCGTCGGCGTCGTCTTCCAGGACCCCTCGACCGCCCTCAACCCCCGGCTCACCGTCCGTCAGATCCTGCGCGACCCGCTCGACGTGCACCGCCGGGGCACCCGCGAGGAGCGCGAGGCACGCGTCGAGGAGCTCCTCGACCTGGTCGGCCTCCCCGGCCACACCCTGGCCGCGCTGCCCGGACAGCTCTCCGGCGGCCAGCGCCAGCGCGTCGCCATCGCCCGCGCGCTCGCGCTCGAACCGGAACTGATCGTCGCCGACGAACCGACGTCCGCGCTCGACGTGTCGGTCCGCGCCCAGGTCCTCAACCTCCTGGTCGACCTGCGCGAACGGCTCGACCTCGGCATGGTGTTCATCTCGCACGACATCCAGACCGTGCGCTACCTGGCCGACCGCATCGCCGTCCTCTACCTCGGCCGCATCGTCGAGGAGGGGCGCGCGGCCGATGTCGCGGGCGCCCCCTCGCACCCGTACACCGAGGCGCTGCTCTCCGCGACCCCCAGCCTGCTGGAGACCACCGAGCGCATCGTGCTCACCGGCCCGGTCCCCTCCGCGACCAACCCGCCCACCGGCTGCCCGTTCCGCACCCGCTGCTGGAAGGCGGACGACGCGTGCGCCACGGTCTTCCCGGTCCGCACCGAAGGCCCGGACGGGCACCGCTGGCACTGCGTCCACCCCCAGACCCCCGCGTCCCCCGCCGGGGACCCGACCCCCGTACCGTCCGCAAGGAGCACCGCATGACCGCCCGAACCCCCCGCTACTCGGGAGTGATCCCGCCCGTCGTCACCCCGCTCACCGCGGACGGCGAGCTCGACCGCCCCTCCCTGGAGCGGGTCGTGGGGCATCTCGTCGACGGTGGTGTCAGCGGGCTGTTCGCCCTCGGCAGCTCCGGTGAGACCGCCTATCTGACGCCCGGACAGCAGGACCAGGTCATCGAGGTCATCACGGCCGCCGCCGCGGGCCGGGTGCCGGTCCTCGTCGGAGCGATCGAGACCACCACCAACCGGGCCATCGAGCGCGCCAACCGCGCCGCCGAGCTCGGCGCGGACGCCGTCGTCGTCACCGCGCCCTTCTACACCCGCACCCACGACGCCGAGATCGACCGCCACTTCAGGCAGGTCGCCGCCGCCGTGGACGTACCGCTCCTGGCGTACGACGTACCGGTCTGCGTGCACAGCAAGCTCGACCCGGAACTGCTGCTGCCACTGGCGGCCGACGGGGTACTGGCCGGGGTCAAGGACTCCAGCGGCGACGACGGCTCGTTCCGCCGGCTGGTCATCGGCGCCCGGGAACTGCCCGGCTTCTCCGTGCTCACCGGCCACGAGCTGGTCGTCGACGCGATGATGCTCGGCGGCGCCGACGGCTCCGTGCCCGGACTCGGCAACGTCGACCCGCACGGCTACGTACGCCTGCACGAAGCCGCGGTCCGCGGTGACTGGGCCGCAGCGACGGCCGAACAGGACCGCCTCGTCGCGCTCTTCGACATCATCCGAGCCGCCCGCCCGGGAACCGCCTCCGCCACCGCCGCCGGACTCGGCGCGTTCAAGACCGCCCTCATGCTGCGCGGGATCATCACCACCAACGTGATGAGCCCGCCGATGCGCCCGCTGGACGCCGAGGAGACGGCGACGATCGCCGCATACCTGGACCGCGCGGGGCTCTCCCGCGTCTGAGGTCCGTGCCGTCGCGGCACGCGTCGGAGGCCCGGTCGGACAGCGCACGCTGTCCGACCGGGCCTCCAGGGCCGTCGTTCTATCTACCGCTCAGAGGGCGGTCTCGGCTCAGCCCTGCGACTTGCGGCTGCGGCGCATCAGCAGGCCGCCACCGAGCACCATCGCGGCGCTGGCGCCACCGGCGATGCCCAGGTTGCTGTTCGCACCGGTGTGCGCCATCTGCGGCGGCTTGTGGTGGTGCGTCGGCTTGTGGGGGTGCCAGGCGTGCGTCGGAGGGTTGTGCGTGGGCGGGTTGTGGGTCGGGGGGTTGTGGTGCGGCGGGTTGTGCGTGGGCGGGTTGTGGTGCGGGGGGTGGTGGGGCGGGTTGTGCGTGGGCGGCTTCGGCGGGTTGTGGTGGTGGCTGGGAGGGCAGTCGCCGTTGTGGTGATGGTGGTGGTGACCCGTCGTCGGGGGCTTCGGCGGGTGCGTGGGCGGGTTGTGGTGCGTCGGCGGCTTGTGATGCGTCGGCGGCTTGGGGTGGACCGGGGGCTTCGGGGTCTCGTTCCCGCCCTCGCTGTTCTCGCACTTGTTGCCGAACGCCGGGTTCAGCAGGCCGACCACGTCGACCGTGTTGCCGCAGGCGTTGACCGGGACGTCGACCGGGGCCTGGATCAGGTTGCCCGACAGCACACCGGGGGAGTTGGCCGCGACGCCGTTGGCACTCGCGCCCTGGGCGTCGCCGCGGCCCGATTCACCGCTGCTGTTCTCGCACTCGTTGCCGAACGCCGGGTTCAGCGCGCCGACCACGTTGACCGTGTTGCCGCAGAGGTTGACGGGCACGTGCACCGGCACCTGCACGGTGTTGCCCGAGCCGACGCCGGGCGAACCGATGGCCGCCCCGTCGGCCGAGGCGTCCGCGAACGCGTAGCCGCCGGAGGCGGTCAGGATGCCTGACGCCGCCGCCATGACGAGCACGCTTTTACTCAAGGCTTTTCGCATTGATTGCCCTTCCTTAGGACATTTCGCGCGGGCGCATTGCCCGCAGTTCATTCATCAGCCGTGCAGCAACCGTCGGGCATGCCAGTACTGCTGGGTGAGCGTCCCGTCGGGCGGGCTTGACTTCACGCATAACGACGCTCGGGTGACGGGGAAACGTGGAATCCGTGAAAATAATGTGACCACCCGGACGGACTAAGAATGGGTGTTCGTTTCCTCAATTCGAGTCACCGGACCGCGCTCTGGGCCGTTCGGACGAAAGGAAGTTGAGGATTGAATCGAAACGCGTGACTACCGAATGCGCGGTGCATTTACCCGCCTCTTTCGTACGGATGTCCGTCGATTCCCGGCATTCGGGTGAATGGACATAACCAAACGTCCGGAAGCGAGTTGGTCAGTGCGCTCCGGTACGGGGCATCCAGTACGAGAAGGGTTCATCGTGATCAAGAAGGTCCTGGCTACGGGTGCCGTTGCCGCCTCCATCCTCGGTCTCGGCGCTGCGCAGGCGATGGCCATCGGCAACGACGGCGGCACCACGTCGGTCAACGGGAACGGCGCCTCGCAGTCGTTCGGCAACGCCGAGACCCACGGCGACGGCAGCCCCCAGTTCGGCCTGGTCCAGGGCTCGCTGAACAAGCCCTGCGTCGGTCTGCCGCTCAAGGCCAACGTCGGTTCGCTGATCGGCCTCGTCCCGATCGCGGTCCAGGACGTCAACGTCCTGTCGTCGCCGCAGAACCAGCAGTGCACCGAGAACTCCACCCAGGCGAAGGGCGACGAGCCGCTGTCGCACATCCTGGACAACATCCCGGTCCTCTCCGGCAACGGTGCCGGCAACCGCTGATCCAGCTGTGCACAGGCCCCGGGCCCGCCGGCGCTCCTCCTCCGCGCGGCCCGGGGCCTGCTGCTGCCCTCCAGGGGCTCGCCCGTGAGCGGTCCGGTGACCGCGACGGTGACGTCGCGTGACCGGAACTGCGTCATTCGGGCGGACTTTGAGGAATCTTCGCCTGGAGGAGTTTCGCTTACCGTCTTAAATCGTTACGAATTACAGCGGCGGAGTTACGAGTGGTCAGAACCCGCGCTCGTGCGGCACGAAATTCGTTGCCGCTCCGGACTCCGTCAAAGAAAGGGTTGAAAGTGAAGTACACCAAGATTGCCGCCGTTGCCGCCGGAACCCTCATGGCGATCGGTGCGGCCACCCCGGCCTTCGCCGACGCCGGCGCCGAGGGTGCGGCCGTGGGCTCCCCGGGCGTTCTGTCGGGCAACGTCGTCCAGATCCCGGTCCACGTGCCGATCAACCTGTGCGGCAACACCGTGAGCGTCATCGGTCTGCTGAACCCGTCCTTCGGCAACACCTGCGTCAACGCCTGATCGTTGTACCGCTGAGCCGGTCTCGGCACCGGTCTGCCCCGGATCGCATCTCCTGCGATCCGGGGCTTTCCTCTTTCCTGCGCTCTCCGTCCCGGGAGTTCGCGGCCCTGCCCGGACACGGTGAAAAGGCTGAGCCGTTTCCACCGGCCCGGGGCGCGGTGCGCCGGCGGCTGGGGGCATACATCCGGGCGGGCGCGCGGGACGGAGCACCGACAGTCCACCACCGAAATGCATCCGCTGTCCCGCGGTCACACTCGATTCAGTGATTAGTCATGCAATCGATCGAGTGGTCGGGTGAGCCGTTTCGAGAAAAGCCGCACGCTCCAGTTGCCCGGCCGCAATCGGGTCGTTAGCCATGGGGAAAGCGGCAGAAGTCACAGCTAAAGAAGGCTGGTGCGGCGCGGGGACGCGCCGAAAGAGCTGCCGCTGCAGAAGGGAACCTGAAAGTGAAGTACGCGAAGACCGCCGCGTTCGTTGCCGGCTCCGTGGTCGCTCTCGGAACGGCTGCTCCCGCCTTCGCCGTTACCACCGCGACGGCTCCGAACTTCAGCCTCGACGGCGGGATCAACCAGGTGGTGGCCGCGGCCCCGCAGGCCGTCGACCCGATCGTCGACACCGTCGACGGTGCCACCAGCAAGCTCCAGAAGGACGGCACCGTCACCAAGATCGCCGGACAGGCCACCGGTGCGGCCAAGGGCGCCGTCCCGCTCGTCGGCGGTCTCCCGCTCGGCGGCTGACCCCTGCCGGGACGGCGGTTGCCGATCCGAAGCGTTTCCACACCGCTCCGGTGCTTGCCTCCCGTGAACGGACGGACGGCAAAAGCACCGTTCGAGTGAAGTGCCACAACCATTCCCGCAGCCGCGAGTTGATCAGAGCGCTCAGGTCAGCGGGCAACAGAAAAACCCAGAAGGGCTAGTCAATTGATCAAGAAGATTATGGCCTCGGCGGCCGTCGCCGCCTCCATCGTCGGCGTCTCCGCCGCGGTGGCCCCCTCGGCCATGGCGATCGGCAACGACCAGGGCACCACCTCGGTCAACGGCAACGGTGCCATGCAGTCGTACGGCAACTCCGCCACCCACGGTGACTGGAGCCCGCAGTTCGCGCTCATCCAGGGCTCGCTCAACAAGCCCTGCATCGCGCTGCCCGCCAAGGTCAACGCCGGTTCGCTGCTCGGCGTCGTGCCGATCTCGGTCCAGGACCTCAACGTCCTGTCGTCGCCGCAGAACCAGCAGTGCACCGAGAACTCCACCCAGGCCAAGGGTGACGAGGCGCTGTCGCACATCCTGGACGAGATCCCGATCCTGTCCGGCAACGGTGCCGCCAACGACTAGTCCCACCCGTCGTACCCCATGGGGCCGACCCGTCCGCGCCGCAGCCGATCCCAGGCCGCCCGGACGCGTCGGCCCCATGTCGTTCCCCCGGGCCGTGGCGCCGCGCCCGCCCCGAAAGGGCCGGTCCACTGGGCCGGTTGCCGTAGTGGCACCGGGCGCTCCCCGGCGTACCGGGTATGGCCACCTCATGGACCAGTACGACAGCAGGAGCCCCCAGGACCGCCGCCGCCCCGCGGAAGGCGTCACGCCGATCTACGACCGCCTCCTCGCCGAATGGCAGGCGACCCGGGGCGATCCGGAGCCCGTGGAGATCGATCCGCCCCGTACCGCCGGTCTGGTGCCGGCGGCGCGCACCTCGGGCGAGGCCTTCCCGGGTTGACGAGAAGGTGTCGAACTTACGCGGGATCGAACCCATTTGAGTGGTACTGCGCAACTGTCGGGGCTTTACGCGGTTGATCAGTACGTCCCAGAACGGGGCGTTCCGAAAGGTGAAGTCTGATGAAGAAGATGATGGCCGGCGCGGCCGTAGCCGTGTCCATGGTCGGCCTGTCCGCCGCGGTGGCCCCCGCGGCCATGGCGATCGGTAACGACCAGGGCACGACGTCGGTCAACGGCAACGGTGCCCAGTCCTCCTACGGCAACAGCGTGACCCGGGGCGACGGCAGCCCGCAGGCCCAGCTCATCCAGGGCACGCTGAACGACCTCTGCGTCGGTGCCCCGGTCAAGGCCAACGTCGGTTCGCTGATCGGCCTCGTCCCGATCGCGGTCCAGGACGTCCAGGTCCTGTCCAACCCGCAGAACCAGCAGTGCGCCGACAACTCCGTCCAGGCCAAGGGCGACGAGCCCCTGTCGCACCTGGTGGACGGCATCCCGGTCCTCTCCGGGAACGGCGTCGCCAACAACTGACGCCGGAAGTACGTGCCGCGGGCGGTCCGGGAAGTCCCGGGCCGCCCGTCGCGCGTCGCGGCGCGGCACCCGGGAACGCGCGATGCCCACCGCTCCACGGGGGGTGGTGGGCATCGCGCGGGTCCGGAGCGGTCAGCCCAGGCTGCGTACCGGCAGCACGCAGTGCGCGGAGGTCGCGATGACCTCCGGGTCCCCGGCGAAGGACCGCAGCGAGTCCTCGGTCACCGGATTGCCCGGCGCACCCTGCGGCCAGGGGCGGGTGGCGAACATCGCCTGTACCTCGCCCTGTTCGTGGGCGGCGGCCAGCCACTCCGGCCGGGCCGGATACTGGGCGGTGAAGTGAGGCAGTGTCAGAACGGCCTGACCCGCCTGGACGAGGAGTTTCACCGGGAGCCCCGGTGTCTCGTCGGCGCGCACCGGGGCGCCGCCGATGTGCAGCCCGCTGCGCTCCAGCGCGATGTGCATGGCGCTCACGCCGACCGCCGGGCCGTCCGATCCGTCGCCGAGCGAGTACACGAGCAGGAAGGCGACGTCCCGTCCGTTGTGGGGGTGTTCGCCGCTCCAGCCGATCAGGGTGAGGGTGCCCAACTGGGCCTGGGTGAAGGTGCCGGTGGCTGTCTGGGGGGAGGTCATGTCCGGCACCCTAACCGGCTGTGACCGGTCGATCCCCATGCGTATCACCCGATCGAGGGATAGTTGGGAATATCTGCGCTCCCGGGTCCTCGACCGGATCGCTGCGGAGTGCCCGGTGCCGAGTGCCAAGAGGCGGCGCCGCGTTAATTCGGTTGACGTCCCCCGACCACCCCGCGCTATCGTTTGCGACGTTACGGACCGCGGGCGAGACCGCTGGTCCCGGACCGTGCGTGAACCAGGAGGTGAGGACATTGATGACTGTCATTGCGGTGGGCGCTGCCCACGAGCCGAAGTGCATCTGTCCCACCCCCGTGGCCGCCGGCTGACCTTTCTTCGACACTTCTGCGCCGCCGTGCGCAGTGCCGGGGCCACCCTGTGAAGGGTTTCCCTTGTCTTTCCCGATCTCCTCCTCTTCCTTCTCCTCCTCTCCGTCTCCGTCGCACCCGCTGGCCGCGTACGGCTGGGACGACGACTGGGCGGCCGAGTTCGCCCCGTACGCGGCACAGGGGCTGCTCCCCGGCCGTGTGGTCCGGGTGGACCGAGGGCAGTGCGACATCGTCACCACCCTGGGCACCGTCCGCGCCGACACCGCGTTCGTCGTGCCCCGCGACCCGATGCGGATCGTCTGCACGGGCGACTGGGCCGCCGTCGACCCCGAGGGCGACCCGCAGTTCGTCCGTACGCTGCTGCCCCGGCGCACCGCGTTCGTCCGCTCCACCTCGTCCAAGCGCTCCGAGGGACAGGTGCTCGCCACCAACGTCGACCACATCGCCATCTGCGTCTCGCTGGCGGTGGAACTCGACCTGGGCCGGGTCGAACGGTTCCTGGCCCTCGCCATGTCCAGCACCGGCGGCGACGCGCTGCTGCGTGACGGGGCATCCGTCGGTGACGGGGCGGCCGAGACGATCGTCGTGCTCACCAAGGCCGACCTGGTCCCGGACGCCGCCACGCTGTCCTACCTCGTCCAGGACGTCGAGCGCCTCGCCCCGGGGGTCCAGGTGCTGCCCGTCAGCTCCGCCACCGGCGAGGGCGTCGACGTGTTCGCCGCGATCGTCTCCGGCGGTACGAGCGTGCTGCTCGGGGCCTCCGGCGCGGGCAAGTCCACCCTCGCCAACACCCTGCTCGGGCACGACGAGATGGAGGTGCAGGCCACCCGCGACATGGACGGCAAGGGCCGGCACACCACCACGACCCGCAACCTCCTGGTACTTCCCTCCGGCGGTGTGCTCATCGACACCCCCGGGCTGCGCGGGGTCGGCCTGTGGGACGCGGAGACCGGCGTCGGCCAGGTCTTCTCCGAGATCGAGGCGCTGGCCGAGCGGTGCCGGTTCCACGACTGCGCCCACGAGGCGGAGCCGGGCTGCGCGGTGCGGGCGGCGCTCGCGGACGGATCGCTGCCCGAGCGGCGCATGGACAGCTACCGCAAGCTGCTGCGCGAGAACCAGCGCATCGTCGCCAAGACCGACGTCCGGGTCCGCAACGAGATCCGGCGCGACTGGAAGCGCAAGGGCGCGGAGGGCCGGGCCGCCATGGAGGCGAAGCGCGGCCGGGTCCAGTAGGCCGTGTCCGCGTGGTCCCGTCCGGCCGGCGGCGCCTGACCGGGGCCCTGGTCGACGTCCGAAAACCGCGAGTGCGGCGGTGCGCGGTGCCGCACACTGGACGGTGTGATGGACGAAGAGACCAGGTACGAGGCGGTGAGCAGCCGCGACGCGCGTTTCGACGGGGAGTTCTTCTTCGCCGTCGAGACGACCGGCATCTACTGCCGGCCGAGCTGCCCCGCCGTCACCCCCAAGCGGAAGAACGTCCGCTTCTACCCGACCGCGGCCGCCGCCCAGGGCAACGGCTTCCGGGCGTGCAGGCGCTGCCGCCCGGACGCCGTTCCCGGCTCCGCCGACTGGAACGTCCGGGCCGATGTGGTCGGCCGCGCCATGCGGATGATCGGCGACGGCGTGGTGGACCGGGAGGGCGTCCCCGGTCTGGCCGGCCGGCTCGGCTACAGCTCCCGGCAGGTGCAGCGGCAGCTCAACGCGGAGCTGGGCGCCGGTCCCGTGGCCCTGGCGCGCGCCCAGCGCGCGCACACCGCCCGGGTACTGCTGCAGACCACCGCCCTGCCCGTCACCGAGGTTGTCTTCGCCGCCGGTTTCGCGAGCGTGCGCCAG
The DNA here is from genome assembly GCF_041435055.1 of Streptomyces sp. NBC_00341. Classification (NCBI taxonomy): domain Bacteria; kingdom Bacillati; phylum Actinomycetota; class Actinomycetes; order Kitasatosporales; family Streptomycetaceae; genus Streptomyces; species Streptomyces sp. NBC_00341. Next base: position 7,221,949 of record NZ_CP108002.1, read on the forward strand.
TTCAACGACACGATCCGGCAGATCTACGCCCGCACCCCCAGCGAACTGCGCGCTGAGGCGGGCACCGGCCTGGGTGCCGCGGTCAAGGAGGCGCGCACCACCGGAATCCCGCTCCGGCTCGCGCACCGGGGGCCGTACGCCGCCCGCGAGGTCTTCGATCTGCTCGCCGCCGGGACGGTCGCCCGGATCGAGGAGGTCAGCGGCGAGCCCGGCGGCCGCACCTACCGCCGCACCCTGCGCCTTCCCCACGGCACAGGCATCGCCGCCGTGGACGAGCGGTCCGCCGGGAGCTGGCTGGAGGCCCGCATCCACCTCACCGACCTGCGCGATCTGACCACGGCGGTGCAGCGGCTGCGGCGGCTCTTCGACCTGGACGCCGATCCGTACGCCGTCGACGAACTGCTCTCCGCCGATCCGCTGCTCGCCCCGCAGGTCGCCGCCCGCCCCGGGCTGCGCTCGCCGGGCGCAGCGGACCCGGAGGAGTTCGCCGTACGGGCCCTGGTTGGTCCGGCCGCCGCCGAGGAGCTCGTGGAGCTGTACGGGAAGCGGCTGGACGTGCCCTGCGGCGGGCTCACCCATGTGTTCCCCGAACCGGGTGTGCTGGCCGGTGCGGCACCCGGTCCCGAGCTGCGGGCGCTGGCCGAGGCGCTGGCCGACGGCAGCCTACGGCTCGACGCGGGCGCCGACCGGGACGAGGCCGAGCAGGCCCTGTCGCGGCTGCCGGGCATCGTACCGGCGACCGCGGCCCTGATCCGGATGCGCGCGCTGGGCGACCCGGACGTCGACCCGTACGGGACACCCGGCTCGGAGCGGTGGCGGCCGTGGCGTTCTTACGGCGTACGCCACGCGCCGGCCGCGGGCCGGGTGTCCGGCTGAGCCTCAGGCGGGCAGGCCCCAGCTGGGCGCCGGTTCGTTCGCGGCGACCGGGCGGACAGTGAGGTCCGGGCGGTCGCCCGCCGCGGTGATCAGCGCCGAATCGCCCTTGCGGAGGGGGATGCGGACCGATCCGCCGGCCAGCTGCTCGTGGTCCAGCCGGTGCCCGCGTCCGTCGCGGACCTCGATCGGGCCCTCGATGCCGTGCCGTACGACGCAGGGCGCGCCCGCCTCGCTGGTGAGGCGCACCCAGCGGGTCCGGCCCCCCTCCCGTACCGCGCTGAGCAGGAAGGCGCCCTGGGTGCGGAAGTCGTGCACGGTCAGCTCCTGCCAGGCGGCGGGGAGGGCTGGAAAGACCCTGATCGTGTCGCCCCAGGACTGGCAGACCATGTCGTGCAGCGACTGGGCGGCCGACAGCGGGGTCTCGATGACCGGTCCGGACTCCTTGTACATGGTGTTGGCCTGGATGAACCGGCTCATCAGCTGGCCCAGGTACTTCAGCGCGTCCTCGCCCTTGCCGAGCAGCGCCGACATGGAGGCCGCGCCGGTGAAGGTGTAGCCCTGCAGCGCGCCCTCGAAGCCGACCCAGTGGGCGAGGGACTTCTCGATCAGGGCGCGCTCCGTGTCGGTGGAGCCGTTGATCTCGTACAGCGGGTAGACGGCGAGCATGTGCGAGTAGTGGCGGTGGGACACCGCGAACGGCACCCCGGCGCCGATCATGAAGCCGTTCTCGTCCACCGGGTACGGGGCGAGCCTGGCCAGTACCTCCTCCCAGCGGGCGGTGAGCGGGTCGCGGACGCCCAGTTCCCGGGCCGAGTCGAGCAGGGTGCGGCAGCCCCAGCGCAGCAGCATCAGGTCGTAGTTGCAGTCGGGGGCGTTGACGCCGTACTCCGGGGAGAAGGTCGCCGGCAGGTGCAGCTTGCCGTCCGGGCCCGGGGCGAGGAAGTGCAGGTAGTAGTTGACCGCCTTGCGCAGCAGCGGGAAGAGGGTGTCCCGCAGGATCGAGCGGTCCATGGTGTGCCGGTAGGAGAGCCAGACGTTGTGCAGGGCCCAGGTCAGGTTGCCGACCTCGGGGGTGGGCGGGTCCTGGCCGGGGATGCCGACGCCGTACCCGCCGTCGGCCACGGCCGCGCCGTTGACCAGCTGCGGGTCGGTGGTGCGGGGGATGCCCGCAGAGTCCGCCCGGTAGGGGGCGGCGACCTCGCGGGAGAGCTGGTCGCGGAACTCGCTCAGGGCCCGGGTGACGGCGTCGAGCTCCAGGTGGTTGGAGCCGTGGATCAGCCAGTACTCCAGCTGGACGTTGAGGTTCCACCAGGTGTTGGGCCAGGGCGTCGGTTCCAGCCAGGGGCCGGAGGTGGCCATCACGGGCGCGTCCTTGCGGGCGGCCGACGCCGTTTTGTAGAGCTGGATCCAGTAGAACCGCTGGAGCCGGGCATCGGGCAGGGACAGGAAGCTCTGCCGGTAGAAGCGGTCCCACCAGACGCGGTGCGGCACGGACAGCAGGGTGTACGGGAGGGCCGAGGCGACCGTGACGGTGCGCAGCGCGCGGTCGCGGGCGGTGTTCTTCGGGTACGAGTGCGCGACGGTCGCGTACAGGGTGCGGGCCGTGCCCCGGGTCCGCTCGCGCCAGGCGGTGACGTGCTGTCCGCCGCCGAGCAATGACTGCACGGCCGCGGAGGTGGCGCCGTGCTTCTCTACGACGGCCGGTGGGTTGCCCGTGTAGCCGTCGGGCAGCGGCTTGAACGCGGCCCTGGGGCTGATCGCCTCGGCCGGGTGGAAGACCCAGCGGAAGTCCTTCTCGCCCGCGCTCGGGGTCACCTCGACGGCCAGTACGTCGCCGGTGGACTGGACGAAGGCGCGGAGCGTGAGGGTGCCGGCGGTGGTGGTGACGGTGCCCCGGAGTTCGGCCGTGTGCAGCCGCATCCGCCAGTCGACGCCCGTGATGGTGCCGGCCGGTTCCAGGGTGAAGTGGCCGATCGGGAGGCGGGCGAGGCCGAACAGTGAGCCGTACTCCGGGCGGTGGTCCTGGACCTCGGAGTGCTGGACGTTGAACCGGATCGCGGTGGTCTCGGCGCCGGGTTCCGCGTAGATGCCGGAGCCGAGCCGGCCGTTGCCCAGGTAGGGGCCCTCGTACCAGGTCTTCGGCAGCTTCTGCCAGTGCAGATCCGCGTCGTCCAGGACGGTGTTCCAGCTGCCGGCGGGGGAGTGCACCGCGACCGGGGCGGCGGCGCCCGTGGCCGGGGCGGCGGCCTGGGCGGGGACGGCCGCGCCGCCGACCACGAGGGCGCCGCCGAGGGCGGTCCCGGTGGCGAGAACGGTTCTGCGGGAGGGCGCGGGCGACGGGGAACCGGTGCGGGTGGAGGCGGCGGGGTCCGGTGCTGTGGGCAAGGCATCTCCTGGCGATTCGTACGCAGGCGGGCGCAACAATTCATCCGAGCTATGTCCTCACGGAAGGTAGACTTGAGCCGTCGGAGCGTCAATAGGGTGCGAGAGATCCGATGTGTTTCTATCCATGTGATCGAGCATCGAATACGTGATGCCGAAGACGTGGCACTGACCGGGTCACGTCAGTGCCAGAGCAGTACGCCGAGCCATGCCCCGGTCACCAGCAGGCAGGCGAACAGCTCGACCAGTACGGAGTAGCCGGTGGCCCGCATCACCGAGCGGACCGAGGCCCAGCCCGCCCCCCGGCTGCCCAGCCGCATGCGCTCCGCACCGAAGATCACGCCCACGTACCCGACGATCGCGCCCACCACCGGGACGACGAAGAAGCCGGCGATGGCGCCGATCCCGCCCAGCAGCAGCGTCCTGCGTGGCGCCCCGGACTCGCGCGGGCGGCGTGGCGGCAGGAGCGGCTTGAGCGCCTGGTTCAGCAGGAGGAGGGCCGTGGCGCCGATCAGCACACCCCAGGCCGCCGGGGTGTTGTCCGCCAGCGCCCACCACAGCACCGCGGCCCAGACGATCGCCTGGCCGGGCACTCCGGGCAGCAGCACGCCGATCAGGCCGAGCAGCATGACCAGGCCGACGGCGACGAGCTGCCACACACTCATCTGACCAGCCTGCCGGAGTCCGGCCGCTCCCGCCCGTCGTCGGTCCCCGGGGCGGGCCCCGTCGGTGCGGCCCGGCGCGCGGTGAGGTCAGGCGCGCGGCTCGCGGGACACCCAGCCCCGCTCGTAGGCGTGCCAGCCCAGCTGCAGCCGGGTCGACACCCCGGTGAGCTCCATCAGGCCCTTGACCCGGCGCTGCACGGTCCGCAGCCCCAGCTCCAGCTGTTTCGCGACACTGGCGTCGGTCAGCCCGGCCAGCAGCAGCGACAGGACCTCCAGATCCGTCGGATCCGGCCCGGTCGTGTCCTCCCGCGGCAGACCGCTCTCCCCGAGCCGCAGCGGCATCGCCTCGCGCCACACGGCCTCGAACAGCCCCATCAGTGACTCCAGCAGCCCGGAGGCGTGCACGACCAGGGCCGCCGGCTCCACGCCGCGACCGGTCAGCGGCACCATCGCCAGAGCGCCGTCGGCGACGACCAGCTTCGTCGGCACCCGGTCCACCACCCGGCAGTGCTCGTCACGGCTCAGCGCCGCCGACAGTTCCAGGATGCCCGACGGTAGCGTGAGCACCTCGCGCTCGACGACCACCCGGAACGTCACCCCCCGGGTGGCGGCGCGTTCCTCCGACTCGTTGTCGAGACCGCTGACCGCGATCGGCTTCCCGGTGACCAGGGCGCACACCTCGCTCGTCGCACCCAGCTGGAGCTGATGGAACCGGTGTGCCACCGCGCTCGCACCGGTGACCACCTCCACCAGGTCGTGGACGGCGGGTTCTGCGGCGTCCGCCCGGTACTCCTCCGCCAGCAGCGCCGCCGCCAGCTCCGCCTGCTCCAGCTCATGGCGCTGCTGCGTCAGCAGCGCACCCAGCGCGACCCCCGGCGGCGCCGCCACCCACCGCCCCGTACGCGCCGACGACTGCGCGGCCAGACCGTGCTGCTCCAGCCGGCGCAGCGCCCGCTCGGTCTCCGGCTCCGGAAGGGCCAGCCGGTGCGCGAGATCGGGGACCTCCGCGGCCCCCAGCGCCACCAGCGCGCGGTAGGCCGACTCCTGTATCTCGTCGAGTCCTATGGCTCCCAGCATCCCCGGACCCCTCCCCGGACGCAGTGCTTCCGTGTCATCCCGTGCTCCCCGGCGACCGGCCGTGGCGGAAAGCGGCCACGGCGTAAACCCGCCTCGGCACATCATCCCTGTACCGCCCGCCCCTCTGCCAATGTGGCGCCACCGCAGCACCAACAACCTCCGGAATACGGCGCTTTGCGCTGCCTGTTCCGGTATCACTTGGGGAGAGCGATGCGTCCGATATCGCGTACGGCACTGGGGGCGGCCACCGCCGCCGTCCTGGCCGTCACGGTGATCGCGCCGTCCGTGGCAGCGCCACAGGACGACGCGGTCACGAAGAGACCACTCACCGGCAGCGCGGCGGCAGCGGCCAAGGCGGACAAGCCGGTCACCGTCACCCTGGTCACCGGCGACAAGGTGCTGGTGAGCACGGACAGTTCGGGGAGCGCCGCGGCCACCGCGCTGGCCGGCGCGGACGGCACCGTCCCCCTCGTGCAGACCCGCCGCACCGGCAAGGACCTCTACGTCTACCCGGACACCGCGGCCAAGGCGCTCGCCGCCGGCACGGTGGACGAGGAGCTCTTCAACGTCACCGGGCTGATCCGGCAGGGCTACGACGACGCGCACGCGGACTCCGTACCGCTCATCGCCACCTACACCGGGAAGGCCGCCCGCAGCGCGCCCGCCACCCCGCGCGGCGCCGAACGCGGAATCGCCCTCCCGGTCATCGGCGGCGTGGCGCTCAAGGCGGACAAGGAGAAGGCGGCCGGCTTCTGGGCCGACGTCACCGGAGCCAGGTCCCGTTCCGCCGCCGGGCTGAAGAAGCTCTGGCTGGACCGCAAGGTCGAGGCCAGCCTCGACCGGTCCACCAAGCAGATCCGCGCCGACCTCGCCTGGGCCGCCGGATACGACGGCAAGGGCACCAAGGTCGCCGTCCTGGACACCGGCGCCGACGCCGGACACCCGGACCTCAAGGGCCGGATCACCGCCTCGGAGAACTTCACCGACTCCGACACCACCGACGACCTCCAGGGCCACGGCACCCACACCCTCTCCACCGTCGGCGGCTCCGGCGCGGCCAGCGACGGCAAGCAGAAGGGCGTCGCTCCCGGCGCGGACCTGCTCGTCGGCAAGGTCCTCAACGACAGCGGCTCCGGCGACTCCTCCTGGATCATCGCGGGCATGCAGTGGGCCGTCGACCAGAAGGCCGACGTCGTCTCCATGAGCCTGGGCAGCGCGACACCGACCGACTGCACCGACCCGATGAGCATGGCCGCAGAGGAGTTCGGCAAGAGCAAGGACACCCTGTTCGTCGTCGCGGCCGGCAACGCGGGCCCCGCCCTCAACACCGTTTCCTCACCCGGCTGCGCGCCCAGCGTGCTGACCGTCGGCGCGGTCGACCGGGACGACTCCACCGCCTCCTTCTCCAGCCGCGGCCCCGCCATCGGCGCGCACACCCTCAAGCCCGAGATCGCCGCCCCCGGCGTCGAGATCTCGGCGGCCGCGGCGGGCGGCCGGGGGATCTACGCCTACCAGTCGATGTCCGGTACCTCGATGGCCACCCCGCATGTCGCGGGCGCCGCCGCCATCGTCGAGGAACGCCACCCGGACTGGACCGCACAGCAGGTCAAGGCGGCACTCGTGTCGTCCGCGAAGAGCGACATCCCCGGTGACGTACGCGAGACCGGTGGTGGCCGGCTCGACGTCAAGGCGGCCATCGACACGACCGTGACCGGCGCACCCGCAGTCCAGGGCGGCACCTTCAACTGGCCGCAGGACAAGAGCGACCGCACCACCGTTCAGGTCCCGTACACCAACACGGGCAGCAAGCCGGTCAAGCTGGCACTGAAGCTCCAGGGCGTCACCGGCAACGACGGTTCGGCCGTCGGGTCCTCCGTCGCCGCACTCGGCGCGAAGAGCGTCACCGTGCCGGCCGGAGCGACGGTCCAGGTCCCGCTGAAGCTCGATCCGACCGCGAAGCTCCAGGACAGCCAGTACGGCGACGTCACCGGCCGGGTCCTGGCCACCGCCACCGGCGGAGTGAAGGTCTCCACCCCGTTCTCGCTGTACGTCGGCGCGGAGACCGTCACCCTGCGCGTCAAGCTGATCGACACCAACGGCGTCCCCGCCGGCGGCTCGTCGTCCCTCGACGTCATCGGCACCGACACCGCGAGCGGTGAGCGCCGGTTCAACGACGGCTCGACCGACCAGGTGTACCAGGTGCGCCCCGGCGCCTACTTCGTCTCCAGCTTCATCGTCTCGGCCGACCCCGAGGACTCCACCGGCACCCTCGCCAAGTCCGTCGGCTACCTCGCCCGGCCGCAGCTGAACGTCACCAAGGACACCACCCTGGTGCTTGACGCCCGCAAGGCGCACCGAGTCCAGGTGAAGACCCGGGACCGGGCCAGCGAGACCCGCAGCGGCACCCTCGCCTTCGGCCGCAGCTGGGACGACGCCTGGCTGCACGCCGGATCCATCGCCGGCGGCAGCGCCATCAAGGACTACCGGGCCGACATCCGGGGCAAGGCCACCGACGGCGACTTCGAGTTCGACAGCTTCTGGCGCGCGTACGCCCCGCAGATCGAGAAGCTCTCGGTCGTGGGTGGCGCCACCCTCCACCCCACGACCGCGTCCAACGGCTCCGTCAACCTCGACGGAACCGGCCGGGCCGCGCTCGTCGACGCCGGCAGCGGCACTCCTGAGGAGCTGAAGACCGCCGGAGTCTCCGGCAGGATCGCGCTCGTCGGTGTTCCGGACGAGGGCACCATCGTGACCCAGGCGCGGGACGCCAAGGCCGCCGGCGCCGTGGCGATCATCACGCACCGCCCGTCAGCGGGCCCCTGGCAGCCCTCCGTCGGCTACGGCTCCGCGCCCCTGCCCTCGCTCGGCATCCAGGCCGACGAGGCGAAGACCCTGACCGCGGCGCTGGCCGTCGGACCGGTGAAGCTGAGCTGGAAGGCCACCGCCGTCAGCCCGTTCGTCTACAACCTGGCCTTCTCCGAGACGGGCGACCTCACCTCGAACCGCACCTACCAGGTCAAGGACAAGGCGCTCGGCGCGGTCGAGTCCACCTACGAATCGATGGGCGTCAAGACCGACTTCGTCGACACACTGCTCGCCTCCCGCCCCTATGGAGCGACCCTCTCCGTCGGTGCGTTCGATACCGTCGCCGCACCCGGCAAGCGCACCGAGTACTACACGGCGGGCGACACCACCTGGCAGCAGGCACTCTCCTCCAGCTTCCCCTGGGGCGAGTTCATGACGGACAAGTTCCGTACCTACAAGGCCGGTTCCAAGCGTTCCTCGGACTGGTACCGGGGCGTCGTCGTGCCGTCCGCACCCCGCGACAACCAGGGCGCGGAGCAGCTCGCGGCCGAACGCCAGGACAATCTGATCGGCGTCGCCCCGGGCTTCTGGAGCGACACCGAACACAGCGGTATCCAGGGCTCCTTCGGGGACATGGGCAATATGCGGCTCAGCAGCGGCGGCAAGGTGATCGGCGAGTCCGGCTGGCCGTCGGGGGTGTTCACCGTCCCGGCAGCGGACGCCGCGTACGAACTCACCATGATGACCACGAAGTCGGGGCAGCCCGCAGCCGTGTGGAAGCGGTCCACCTCGACCGAGACCACCTGGAAGTTCCGTTCGCACCGGGACGGACACGTGTACTCGCAGGGCATCCCCCTGCTCTTCCCGGGCTATGACCTGCCCTCGGACGGGATGAAGACCCTTGCGGCGAAGGACGGTCAGAAGATCGGGCTGAGCGTCACGGGCCACGCCGGCTACACGCCCGGCAAGGTCACCGCGGCCAAGGTCTCGTACTCGTACGACGGCGGCGAGACCTGGACCGGGGCCACCACCGCACAGCGGGGAGGGCGCTGGACCGCGACCGTGAACCACGCGGACGCGGCCGGCAAGCCGGTCACCCTGCGGACCGAACTGACGGACGCCAAGGGCAACTCCGTCGTGCAGACCGTGACCGACGCCTACGCCGTGCGCTGACGCCGGATCAGTCCGACCGGTCCGCCGGGCGTCCCTCCCGTGGGGGGTGGGGCCGCCCGGCGGACCTCTTTCGCGGGGGACCGCGGGCACTTTTTCGGGATGACCCGTTTTGCCGGGGCCCCAGCGGTGGACAATATGGGCATGAGTCAGCAGGGGGAGAGGCCCGCCGCCCAGGAGGACGACTGGTGGCGCAGGCTGTATGACGAATCCGCCCCGGACACCGGGGCGAGCCAGGCGGCCGACAGTCTCGACGACCGCTTCGACTCGGCGTCGGGCACCGTGGGGCCCGAGGACCGCGCGGGGTACGGGGCCGCGGCGGCGATACCCGAGCCGCGCACCGCGCTGGCTGTCGCGCCGCCAGCGCCCCCGGAGGAGCCCCCGCGCGCTCCCTGGGAGCCCCCGGCCGGAATCTCTCGGCCGCGCACGTTCGCGGTGCGGGCACCGGAGCCGGAACTCGTACCGGAGCCGGAGCCGGAGCCCATACCGGAACCGGCGGCCCCGGTTGCGCCGCCCGTTGTCGCGCCACCGCCGCCCGTCGTCGCGTCGCCACCGCTCCCGCCGCCGCAGTCCCCGCCCCCCGCCGCCGATCCCCGCCTCGCCCAGGGCCTGCCGTCCGGCCGGGAAGCCGAGGCGCCGCCCGCCGCCGACGCGATGCCGCCGCTGCCCAGGCGGCCGGTCGTCGAGCGGAACGAGGACGAACGGCAGACGGCGGACGCGGATACGGAGGCCGCCGCCCCGGCCGCCCCCGACGCAGGAGCGTGGGAACCGCACGAGCCGGAGGCGCACCGGCCCGTCTCGTACGTGGGTGCCAGGCCGCCCACGTACGACGCGGAGCCCACCGCGCTGCCCGCCACGGACCCGCACGAGATCCACGCGCTCGTCGCCGACACCGTGCTCGACGGCGCCCGCTACGGCACGTACACCCTGCGGGCCGCCTCCGTGCGCGGCGACTCCGCGCGGTTCCGGGGCGAGCCCCGGCGCGACGCGCTGGTCACGGTGCGCTTCGGTGCCGCGGAGAGCGCCCTCGTCCTGGTCGCCGTCGCGGGCGGCGCGCGTACGGCCGAGGGCGCGCATCCGGCTGCCGCCGACGCCTGCCGCTGGATCGCGGAGGCCGTCGGGCGCAGCCATGCCCGGCTCTCCGAGGACATAAGGGAGGGCCGCCGCGGCGAACTGAAATCCGGCCTGCACCGCCTGGCGGACCGCACCTACGGCAGGCTCCGCGCCCGCGCCGCGGAACTCGGTCTCGAACCGTACGAGTACACGGCCGGTCTGCGCTGCCTCCTGCTGTCCGCGGACCCCGGCTGCCGCACCCGGGTCTTCTTCGGCGTCGGCGGCGGCGGGCTCTTCCGCCTGCGCGACGGCAGCTGGCAGGACCTCGAACCGGTGGTGCCGCACTCCGGCGAACTCACCGGGGAGGGCGTGGTCGGGTTCGGCTCGGCGTCACCCGAGAGCGGGCCCGACGGTGAACGGCTGACCATGGACCTGGGGATCACTACCGGTCCGGCCCCGTACATCGAGAGCCCGGTCCCGCCGCCCGCAGAACCGTTCCGGTTCCGGGCCTCCGTCGCCCGGCCGGGCGACACCCTGTTGCTGTGCAGCAACGGCCTGGCCGATCCGCTGCGCGACGAGCCGGAGCTCGCCGCCGAACTGGCCCGACGCTGGGCACCGGGCCCCGCGCCGGGCCTCGCGGACTTCCTCGCGGACACCCGGCTCAGGGTCAAGGGATACGCCGACGACCGCACGGCCGTCGGCGTCTGGGAGGCGTAACCGCGCGGGTCATGGGTTGATGGAGTCCGGGGACCCCCGTCCCGCCGAGGTTTCGCGCCCCGGGGTCCCGGACAGCCGAACGTGCACGGAGCACCACAGGCAGAGGGAGCACGCACCCATGGCCAAGCAGAACGTGGCGGAGCAGTTCGTCGATGTCCTCTCCCGCGCGGGGGTCAAGCGCCTGTACGGAGTCGTCGGCGACAGCCTCAACCCGGTCGTCGACGCCATCCGCCGGCACGCGGACATGGACTGGATCCAGGTCAGGCACGAGGAGACGGCCGCGTTCGCCGCCGGCGCGGAGGCGCAGATCACCGGCACCCTGGCGGCCTGCGCCGGCTCGTGCGGACCGGGAAACCTGCACCTCATCAACGGCCTCTACGACGCCCACCGCTCGATGGCCCCCGTGCTCGCGCTCGCCTCGCACATCCCGTCGAGCGAGATCGGCCTCGGCTACTTCCAGGAGACCCATCCGGAGCTGCTCTTCCAGGAGTGCAGCCACTACAACGAGATGATCTCCAATCCGCAGCAGATGCCGCGACTGCTCCAGACGGCCATCCAGCACGCGATCGGCCAGGGCGGCGTCAGCGTCGTCTCGATGCCGGGTGACATCGCCTCGCAGGCCGCGCCGGAGAAGACCATCGAGCACGCCCTGGTCACCTCGCGGCCCAGCGTGCGGCCCGGCGACGCGGAGATCGAGAAGCTCTGCCGGATGGTCGACGAGGCCAAACGGGTGACGCTGTTCTGCGGCAGCGGCACGGCGGGTGCGCACGCGGAGGTGATGGAGTTCGCGGAACGGGTGAAGGCCCCCGTGGGGCACGCGCTGCGCGGCAAGGAGTGGATCCAGTACGACAACCCGTTCGACGTCGGCATGAGCGGACTGCTCGGCTACGGCGCGGCCTACGAGGCCACCAACGAGTGCGATCTGCTGATCCTGCTCGGCACGGACTTCCCGTACAACGCCTTCCTGCCCACCGACGTGAAGATCGTCCAGGTCGACGTCCGTCCCGAGCACCTGGGCCGCCGCTCCAAGCTCGACCTGGCGGTCTGGGGGGACGTCCGCGAGACGCTGCGCTGTCTGACCCCGCGGGTGAAGGCGAAGTCCGACCGCAAGTTCCTCGACCGGATGCTCAAGAAGCACGCCGACGCGCTGGAGGGTGTGATCAGCGCGTACACCCGCAAGGTCGAGAAGCACGTCCCGATCCATCCCGAGTACGTGGCCTCCGTCCTGGACGAACTCGCCGACGAGGACGCCGTGTTCACCGTCGACACCGGTATGTGCAACGTCTGGGCGGCCCGCTATCTGACGCCCAACGGCAAGCGCCGGGTGATCGGTTCGTTCAGCCACGGTTCGATGGCCAACGCGCTGCCGCAGGCCATCGGCGCGCAGTTCACGGACCGGAACCGGCAGGTCGTCTCGATGTCCGGGGACGGCGGATTCACCATGCTGATGGGGGACTTCCTGACGCTCGTCCAGTACGACCTGCCGGTGAAGGTCGTCCTGTTCAACAACTCCGCGCTGGGCATGGTCGAACTGGAGATGCTGGTGGCGGGGCTGCCGTCGTTCGGTACGACCAACAAGAACCCGGACTTCGCGGCCATCGCGCGGGCCTCGGGTGTGTACGGGGTACGGGTCGAGAAGCCCAAGCAGCTCGAAGGGGCCCTCAAGGACGCGTTCAAGCACAAGGGCCCGGCGCTCGTCGACATCGTCACCGACCCCAACGCGCTCTCGATGCCGCCGAAAATCAGCGCGGACATGGTGACCGGGTTCGCGCTCTCCGCGAGCAAGATCGTGCTGGACGGCGGGGTGGGCAAGATGGTCCAGATGGCCCGCTCCAACCTCCGTAACGTGCCCCGCCCCTGAGTCCTTCCGGCCGGAGCGGCCGGATTGGCAGGAACGTGTGGAGCGGCCGGAGCCCCGCGAGGCCCCGGCCGCTCCGGCGTGGTCCTACGCGTCCACCTCGTACTGGCCGTGCTCCAGGAAGTACCGCAGCTCCTCCGGAGTGCCGTCGATGACGGCCTCTGCCGCCGCCCGGAGCGCGCTGCTGCTGTTCGGGTCGCCGAGTATGCGGGCGACAGCGACCCGGTCGTCCTCTGCCTGGGCGAGGCGGTAGCCGGTTTCGAGCCAGGCGCGGAGTTGTTCCGGGGTGGCGTCGCTGTTGAGGAGTTCGTTGACTTCGCGGATGACGCGCTTTCCGCTGTCGGGGTTGGCGAGGAGTTTGACGATGGCGACCGAGTCGTCTTCCGCCTGGGCGAGGCGGTAGCCGGTTTCGAGCCAGGCGCGGAGTTCTTCCGGGGTGGCGTTGCTGTCGAGGAGTTCGTTGACTTCGCGGATGACGCGCTTTCCGCTGTCGGGGTTGGCGAGGAGTTTGACGATGGCGACCGAGTCGTCTTCCGCCTGGGCCAGGCGGTAGCCGGTCTTCAGGAAGGCGCGCATGTCCTCCACCGTGCCGTCGAGGGCCTTGTTCGCCTCCCGGGTGACCCCCTTGCCACTGTCCTCGTCCGCCATGATGCGGAGGATCGCGATACGGAGCTCTTCCTCGGACATGTCGTCCACGGGCGTGCCGGGGTCGTCCGTGGCTGCCGGCGCCGTCACGGTGGCGGGCGCCGAGGAGCTACCGGCGGCGAAGGCCGGAGTGGTCAGCAGGAGGGCCGGAGTCAGGGCGGTGGCCGCTACGGCCAGAGCGGCACGGGTCAGTCTCATACGGGTGGACCTGCCTTCGGGACGCGGTGATGATCGGAGCACCGGCGAGCGTGCGCGCAACCGCCGGTGACGTGCAGCATCGCCCGCGACGGGTGCTGGAGTCACTTCCGGATTCCGGCAGTTGTCACACCCCCCACGCTGCTATGCGCAGGCATCGCGGCGGCCCGTACCCAGTGCGGCAAGTGCGTGACGGTCCGTCAAATCTGATGCGATGACGACCTCTTGGCACCCCCTGAGCAATGTGACATATTACTGACGTGTTCACGAGACAGCCTTTGGATGTCGTCGTTGTCGGTGCCGGAGTGGTCGGCGCCGCCTGCGCCTATTACGCGGCCCGGTCCGGACTTGCCGTCGCGGTGGTGGACAGCGGACCCGTCGCCGGTGGCACCACCGGGGCCGGGGAGGGGAACCTCCTGGTCTCCGACAAGCCGCCGGGTCCTGAGCTGGACCTCGCACTGCACTCCGCCTCCCTCTGGCTCGAACTCGCCCAAGTGCTGCCGCCCGCAATCGAGTTCGAGCAGAAGGGCGGCCTGGTGGTCGCGGCGGACGAAGCGTCGCTGGCCACGCTGACCGCGACAGCGGCCGGACAGGCGGAGGCGGGGGTACGGACCCAGGCCGTCGCTCCGCACGAGCTGCCCGGACTGGAACCGCACCTCGCACCCGGCCTCGCGGGCGGAGTCCTCTACCCGCAGGACGCCCAGGTCCAACCGGCGCTGGCGGCGGCACATCTGCTGCGCGCGGCGCGCGAGGCCGGGGCCCGTGTCCGGCTGGGGGAGGCGGTCACGGCCGTGCTGACCGGGCCGGGCGGCGCGGTGCGCGGCGTACGGACCGGCCGGGGCGAGCTGCTGGCCCCCGCGGTGGTCAATGCCACGGGCGTCCGGGGCGGCGAACTCGCCGCGCTGGCGGGGGTGCAGCTGCCCGTCCTGCCCAGACGCGGCTTCGTCCTGGTGACCGAGCCGCTGCCCCGGCTGATCAGGCACAAGGTGTACGCGGCGGAGTACGTGGCCGATGTGTCCAGCGGCTCTGCCGCGCTGCAGACCTCACCCGTCGTCGAGGGAACCCCGTCGGGGCCGGTACTGATCGGCGCGAGCCGTGAACGGGTGGGCTTCGACCGTACGTTGTCCGTGCCGGTGATCAGCAGGCTGGCAGCCGCGGCCGCCGCCCTCTTCCCCGTACTCGGACAGGCCCGTGTGCTGCGCGCCTACCACGGCTTCCGCCCCTATCTGCCGGACCACCTGCCGGCGATCGGCCCCGATCGCCGGGTTCCGGGCCTCTTTCACGCCTGCGGTCACGAGGGCGCGGGCATCGGGCTCGCACCCGCCACGGCCGCACTGGTCGTCGCGGCGATCCGCGGCGAGGAGCCCGCCATTGACCCCGGACCGTTCCGTCCCGACCGATTCGGCACCGCCTTCGGTACCGCCTCCGAGGGCCGCCCGACCGCCCCGTCACCGAGACAGGAGCCCTGGTGATACGTAACCGCAAGCGCACCGCCGCCCGCACCCCGGCCGCCGCGGCCGGTGCCGAACCGGGGCCGGGGTTCGAGATCACCTTCGACGGCCGCCCGGTCCACGCCCTGCCGGGCCGGAGCATCGCCGCCGTCCTCTGGGCGGACTCCGTCCTCACCTGGCGCACCACCAGGGTGAACGGGCGGCCACGGGGGGCCTTCTGCGGCATCGGCTCCTGCTTCGACTGCCTGGTCACCGTGAACGGGGTCCCCGGCAGGCGGGCCTGTCTCCAGCCCGCCCGCCCCGGTGATGTGGTCACGACCCAGGAGGGGGACGGACATGCCGGACTCCGCCGCTGAACCTTCGCCCCCCGCCCCCGCCCCGCACTTCGCCGAACTCGCCGTGGTGGGCGCCGGTCCGGCCGGACTGGCGGCCGCGGTCACCGCCGCCGACGGCGGACTCGACGTGGTCCTCCTCGACGCGGCGGACGCACCCGGCGGCCAGTACTACCGCTCTCCGGCCCCCGGCCTGCGCGCCACTCGGCCAGAGGCGCTGCACCACGGCTGGGCGCGGTTCGCCGGACTGACCGCCCGGCTCGCCCGGCACCGGGAAGCGGGCCGGATCCGCCACCTCGCCGGGCACCAGGTGTGGGCCGTCGAGCGGACCGGGGCGGACTGGACCCTGCACGCCGTGACCGGGCCCGACGGCGAGGGATCGGCCACGCTCCGGGCCCGCCGGCTGCTCATCGCGACCGGCTCCCACGAGCGGCAGCTCCCCTTCCCCGGCTGGACCCTGCCCGGAGTCGTCGGTGCGGCCGGGGCGCAGGCCATGCTCAAGTCGGGTCTGGTGCTGCCGGGACAGCGCGTCGTCGTCGCGGGCAGCGGACCGCTTCTTCAGGCCGTCGCGGTATCACTGGCGCGCGCCGGTGCCCGGGTGCCCGCACTGGTGGAGGCCGCCGGATACGGGGCGTACGGACGCGCTCCCCGCGTGCTGGCCGCGGACCCCGGCCGGCTCCGGGAGGGGATACGGCACTCCGCGGCGCTGGCGGGCCACCGGGTACGGGTACTGGCCCACCGCGCGGTCACCGCCGTGCACGGAACGGAGCGGGTGGAGGGCGTCACCGTCAGCCGCCTGGACCGCGACTGGCGCCCGCTCCCCGGGACCGGGCGCCGGATCGACTGCGACACCCTGGCCGTGGGCCACGGACTGGTCCCCCAGCTCGACCTGGCCGTCGGCCTGGGCTGCGAGACCCGGTGCGGCGCGGACGGTTCGGCGGCCCTGGTACTCGACGAGGACCTGTCCACCACCGTGCCCGGCGTCTGGGCCGCGGGCGAGCCCGGCGGCATCGGCGGCGTGCACCTCGCCCTGGCCGAGGGGGAGTTGGCGGCCCTCGCGGTGACGGGGGACGCCCGGGACGGCAGGCGGGACCGGGACGCGCGCCGGATGGCGGTGCTGCGCCGGACCCGGCGGCGGATGCGCGCGTTCGCCGAGCTGATGGGCGCCGTGCACCGGCCCGGCCCCGGCTGGACCGAGTGGCTCGCCGCCGACACGGAGGTCTGCCGCTGCGAGGAGGTCACCGCGGGCGCGATCCGCACGGCGGTCGACGACCTCGGCGCCGGGGACAGCCGTACCGTCAAACTCCTCACCCGGGCCGGGATGGGCTGGTGCCAGGGCCGGACCTGCGGATTCCCGGTCCGGGAGCTGGCGGGCTGCGCGGCCGAGGCCGGAGCCCCGGACCGCCGGCCGCTTGCCTGCCCGGTCCCGCTCGCCACGCTCGCCCGCGCGGCCCGCCCCGAGGACGGATGAACTCCCGGGGCACGCACGTCTCCCGAGCGCCACCGGGAGCGCGGCCTTCTCGTCCCCTTCGCCGGTCCATGTCATGCCACACCTCTGAGGGAGCCCAGATGTCGACGAACTCCACTGCCCGCAACAGTCCTTGGCGAGGCGTCATGGTCGCCACACCGCTCACGCTGCGCGACGACCGGTCCATCGACTTCGACGCGTACGCAGCCCACGTCCGCGACCTCGTGGACGCCGGCTGCGACGGGGTGGTGCCGAACGGCTCACTGGGGGAGTACCAGACCCTCACGGAGCAGGAGCGCGACCAAGTGGTGCGCGTCGCGGTGGAGGCCGCCGGGGACGGGGCCAGGGTCATGCCCGGGGTCTCCGCCTACGACAGCGCCCAGTCGCGCCGCCTCGCCGACCGGGCGGCGGAGGCGGGTGCCGGCTCCGTCCTGCTGCTGCCGCCCAACGGCTATCCGTGCGAGGACGCCGCGGTCCGCGCGCACTACGCCGAGGTCGCCGGGGCGGGCCTGCCGGTCGTCGCGTACAACAACCCGTACGACACCAAGGTCGACCTGACCCCCGGGCTGCTCGCGCAACTCCACACGGACGGTTCCATTGTGGCCGTCAAGGAGTTCAGCGGGGACGTCCGCAGGGCCTACGAGATCGCGGAGGAGGCCCCCGGACTCGACCTGCTGGTGGGGGCCGACGACGTGCTCCTGGAACTCGCGCTGGCCGGTGCGGTCGGCTGGATCGCCGGCTGCCCCAACATGCTGCCCGCCGGCTGTGTCGCGCTGTACCGCGCCGCCGTGTCCGGGGACCTGGAGACGGCCCTGCCGCTCTACCGGCGGCTCCATCCGCTGCTGCGGTGGGACTCCAAGCCGGAGTTCGTCCAGGCGATCAAGGCGTCGATGGACATCGTCGGGCGGCACGGCGGCCCCACCCGGCCGCCCCGGCTGCCCCTGGACGCGGAGTCCGCCGCCGCCGTGCGCGCCGCCACGGAGAAGGCGCTGGCCGAAGGGCTGGACTGACCGGGACCGGCGGAGAGCACTCGACATACCGCCCCGGCGCACAGCACACGCCGCGGCGGACCGGCAGCACGACCGAGGGGGAGACTTGCGCACGCGTCACGTATTCCACGCCGTCGACTCGCACACCGAGGGCATGCCCACCCGTGTGATCACCGGCGGGATCGGCACCGTCCCCGGCGCCACCATGGCCGAGCGACGCGACTACTTCATGGCGCACCGCGACGCGGTGCGCACCCTGCTGATGTACGAGCCACGCGGCCATGCCGCAATGAGCGGGGCCGTCCTCCAGCCGCCGACCCGCCCCGACGCCGACTTCGGGGTCCTGTTCATGGAGGTCTCGGGCTGTCTGCCGATGTGCGGACACGGCACGATCGGGGTGGCCACCGTGCTGGTCGAGACCGGCATGGTGGAGGTCACGGAACCGGTCACCACCGTACGGCTGGACACCCCGGCCGGACTGGTCTCCGTCGACGTCCACGTCGAGGACGGCGCCGCCACCTCCGTCACCCTGACCAACGTCCCCGCTTTCTCCGCCGGGCTGGGACTCACGGCGAAGGTCCCCGGCCTCGGCACCGTCACCTACGATCTGGCCTACGGCGGAAACTTCTACGCGATGGTGCAACTGGACGATCTCGGGCTCCCGTTCGACCGTTCGCGCAAGGACGAGTTGCTGGAGGCGGGGCTCGCCCTGATGGACGCGGTCAACGAGACGGACCGCCCGGTCCATCCGCTCGACCCCGGCATCAACGGGCTCAAGCACGTCCAGCTCATCGCGCCCGGCTCCGACGCCGTCCACTCCCGGCACGCGATGGCCATCCACCCCGGCTGGTTCGACCGGTCACCGTGCGGCACCGGGACCTCCGCGCGGATGGCCCAGCTGCACGCGCGGGGCGAACTCCCCCTGGACACGGACTTCGTGAACGAGTCCTTCATCGGCACCACGTTCACCGGCCGGCTGGTCGCGGAGACCACCGTCGGCACGCTGCCCGCCGTCGTCCCCACGGTCACGGGCCGCGCCTGGATCACCGGAACCGCGCAGTACTTCCTGGACCCGTCCGACCCGTTCCCCGAAGGGTTCCTGCTGTGAACCGCTGACCGCGGAGGGACAACAGCCCCACCCTGCCTCCGGCCCGGGGGCGTGGTGGGGCTGTCGCCGGACGGCGTCGAACCGGCCCGGCATCAGGCACGGGCGCGGGAGGTCACCGGCCCAGCAGTTCCCAGAAGTAGGACAGCTGCTCGGCCATGTCGATCTCGGGGTCGTACTGCCACTGCATCTGCAGTCCGTCGATCAGCGCGAAGACCAGGGCGGCGAGGCGGTCGGCGTCGATGTCCTCCGGTAGCTGCCCGGTCGCCTGCTGGGCGCGGATCGCGTCGGCGCCGCCGGCCCGCGCGAAGCGGTAGCGGTCGCGGAAGTACGCGTGCCCGGGGTGGTCGGGTTCGACGGCCTCTGCGGAGAGGCGGGAGAAGAGCTGGACCAGTCCGGGGACCTCGGCGTTGTGGCGCTGAAGGTCGGCGAGCGCCCGTGCGAGGTCGGGCGGGAAGGCGGCTGTGCCCTCGCCGCTGTCCCGGCCGCCGACCGTCAGCAGGTCGACGGCGTCACGGCGGCGCAGGATCTCGATGAAGAGCTGTTCCTTGCTGCCGAAGTAGTGCAGCAGGCCGGTCTGGCTGAGGTCGACGGCCTGGGCCAGTTCGCGCACCGTGGCGCGGCTGTAGCCGACCCTGGCGACGATCTCCAGTGCGGTGTCGAGAATCTCCTCGCGCTTGGCGATGCCCTTCGCATAGGAGCCACGTGTTCGAGCCATGAGGGCGAGCCTATGCCACCCTCCGCCACCGACTGCCACCGGCTGCCACTGGAAGTTACCTGGTCGCAGCTCTTGTGGCGCCAAAACAGAGTGACGTACTGTTTTCGCATTCGGCAGGGTGGCCGAGCTCCGGCAGTACCGGGCCGCCCTCCTCCGGCGCGCCCCACCTGACGGGGGCCGCGTCGGGCCTCGGAGCGGCGGGCCCCGGTCTTCCCGGCCGGGCGCCCGCCGGTCCGGGCCGGACCCCGCGCTGCCTGCGGACATCCGAGCGCGACGTGTGCACGTCACGTCGCACGCCATGTCCGCCCATGAACCCCCGCACTCCCCGAGGAATCCCCGTGACTGCTCTCGACGCCACCGACGCCACCGACCCCACTGACCCCACCGACACCGCGACGCCGGAGTTCTCACTCGCGGGGCTCTCACTCGCGGAGCGCGCCGCGCTCGGCAGCGGAGCCGACTTCTGGACCACCAAGACCGTCGGTCCCGTCCCCGCCCTGACCCTGACCGACGGCCCGCACGGCGTCCGGCTCCAGGCGGAGGACGCCGACCACCTGGGCATCTCGGCCAGCCGGCCCGCGACGTGCTTCCCGCCCGCCGTCGGCCTCGGCCAGAGCTGGGACACCGAACTGGTCGCGGAGGTCGGCCGGGCGCTGGGCGTGGAGAGCCGGGCACTGGGTGTGGACGTACTGCTCGGCCCGGGTGTGAACATCAAGCGGGACCCGCGCTGCGGCCGCAATTTCGAGTACTTCTCGGAGGACCCGCAGCTCACCGGCACCCTCGCCACCGCCTGGGTGCGCGGGTTGCAGAGCACCGGCGTCGGCGCCTCGCTCAAGCACTTCGCGGCCAACAACACCGAGAACGACCGGATGCGCTCCAGCTCCGACGTCGCAGCCCGCCCGCTGCGCGAGATCTACCTGCGGGCCTTCCAGCAGGTCGTCCAGCAGGCGCAGCCGTGGACGGTGATGTGCTCGTACAACCGGATCAACGGCACCTACGCCTCCGAGAACCGCTGGCTGCTCACCGACGTGCTGCGCGGCGAGTGGGGCTTCGACGGGGTGGTCGTCAGCGACTGGGGCGCCGTCCAGGACCGCGTCGCCTCCGTCGCCGCCGGGCTCGACCTGGAGATGCCCGGCGCGGGCGGCACCACCGACGCGCAGGTCGTCGCGGCCGTCGAGGCCGGTGAGCTCGACGCCGCCTCGGTCGATCTGGCCGCCACCCGGACGGCCGCGCTGGCCGCCCGCGGTCTGGCAGGGCGCACTCTGCCGGTCGCCCCGTTCGACCCGGCCGCGCACCACGCGCTGGCCCGCCGGGCCGCCGCGAACTCCGTCGTGCTGCTCAAGAACGACCCCGTCGAGGGCGCGCCCGTGCTGCCGCTCACCGCCGGGCGCCCGCTCGCCGTCCTCGGCGCGTTCGCCGCAGCCCCCCGCTACCAGGGCGGCGGCAGCTCGCACGTGAACCCGACGCAGGTCGACGTCCCGCTGGACGAGATCCGCGCCCTGGCCGGGAACGCCGAGGTCACCCACGCTCCCGGCTTCACCACCGACGGCACCGGCGACGCCGCCACGCTGCGCGCCGAGGCCGTCGCGCTGGCCGCCGCCGCGGAGACCGCCGTGGTCTTCCTCGGCCTGGCCGCCCACCAGGAGTCCGAGGGCTTCGACCGCGAGGACATCGAGCTTCCCCGCGAGCAGCTGGAGCTGCTGGCCGAGGTGGTCCGCGTACAGCCGCGCACCGCGGTCGTCCTCAGCCACGGCGGCGTCCTGCGGCTGGCCCCCGTGACCGCCGCACCCGCCCTGCTGGACGGCGCACTGCTCGGCCAGGCCGCCGGCGGCGCTCTCGCCGACGTGCTGTTCGGCCGGGTCAACCCGTCCGGCCGCCTCACCGAGACCGTCCCGGTCCGGCTCCAGGACACCCCCGCCTACCTGGACTTCCCGGGCGAGCACAGCCACGTCGCGTACGGCGAGGGTCTGTTCGTCGGCTACCGCTGGTACGACGCCCGGGACATCGAGGTCGCCTTCCCGTTCGGCCACGGACTCTCCTACACCGACTTCGCCTACGGCGACCTGGAGCTGAGCGCCGACGAGCAGGGCATCAGCGCCTCCGTCACGGTCACCAACACCGGCGACCGGACCGGCCGCGAGGTCGTCCAGTTCTACGTCTCCAAGCCCGGCTCCGCCGTCGCCCGCCCGCTGCGCGAGCTCAAGGGCCACACCACCGTCACCCTGGACGCCGGGGCGAGCGAGCGCGTCACCACGCTGCTCCCGCGCACCGGTCTGGCGTACTGGGACACCCGGGCCGAGCGCTGGATCGTCGAGGGCGGTGCGTACGAGGTGCTGGCCGCCGCGTCCAGCCGCGACCCGCGCGCGAGCGCGAGCGTCGAACTCGTCGGGGACGAGCTGGACCTGCCGCTGACCCTGGACTCCACGCTCGGGGAAGTGATGTCCCTGCCCGGCGCCGCCGAGACACTCGCCGCCCTGCTGCCCTTCCCCCAGGACACCGGCGACGGCGACGCCCTCGGCATCGACATGGCCCGGATGATGGCCTCCATCCCCGTCCGCCGCCTGGTCAGCTTCGCCGGCGGCGCGGTCACCACGGCCGACCTGGAAGAGCAGCTGGCCCGGCTCCAGGCCTGACCCCGCCCCCATCGGCTGTCGGGGCGCCTGCGGACAGACGCCCCGACCGCCGACGGGACCCTCGCACCCGAGAACTGTGCACCCCGTAGAGCCGGCCCCCGTCCTCGCCGACCCGGCGAACCCCTGCCAAGGGCGGCGGCCGGCTCCACCGGGCCACAGACCCCACCACAGCCACGCCGACCTCCCCCACGGCCCCGGCTCCCCGCACCCCACCACGACAACGAGGTCGCCATGACTACCACCCCTACCCGGGCCACCGTCCCGGCAGAGCGCAGACTGCCCGGACAGCGAAGACTGCTGACCGGCCTGATGGCCAACAGCGTCACCCTGTACGCGATCTACGGCGCGGTGCCCGCCGTGCTGCTCGCCAACCTGGTCGCGGACATCGCCCCCGAATCCAAGTCCACCTCGCTCGGTGTGATCAGCGCCGTCGGAGCGGTCGGCGCGATGCTCGCCAACCCGATCTCCGGCGCCCTCTCCGACCGCACCCGCAGCCGTTACGGCCGCCGCGCCCCCTGGATGGCCGGCGGCGCGCTGCTCGGCGGCCTCTCCCTGATCGCCGTCGGCGTCGGCAACAACCTCCTCTGGGTCGCCGTCGCCTGGACGCTCGCCCAGATCTTCCTCAACGGCCTCCAGGCACCGCTCACCGCCGTCATCCCCGACCGGGTCCCCGAGGAACGGCGCGGTCTCTTCTCCTCGGCCGCCGGGCTCGCCCAGATGCTCGGCGCCGTGGTCGGCACCGCCGTGGCCGCCGCCTTCGCCAACGCGCTGGGCCTCGGCTTCGCGGTCTTCGGCGTCCTGATCATCGCGGGCACCGCGGTCTTCGTGCTGCTCAACCGCGAACCGTCCACCGTCGAGGTGCGCCACGAACCGTTCCGCTGGAAGGACTTCCTGCGCGGCTTCTGGATCAGCCCCCGCGCCCACCCCGACTTTGCCTGGGCCTTCCTCGGCCGCTTCCTGCTGATCCTCGGCTACTACGCGGTCTCCTCGTACCAGCTGTACGTCCTCGACGACTACATCGGCCTCACCCGCGACCAGGCCAACGACCTGATGCCGCTGCTCAGCCTCGCCATGCTGCCCGGAATGATCGCGATGATCGTCATCTCCGGCCCCTGGTCGGACCGGGTCGGCCGGCGCAAGCCCTTCGTGATCGCCGCCAGCCTCGGCATGGCCGTCTCGCTGTTCCTCCCGCTGGTGCTGCACAGCGAGGCCTCGATGTTCGGGTACGCGATCCTCACCGGCGCCGCGTTCGGGATGTACATGGCCGTCGACACCGCCCTGATGACCCAGGTGCTGCCCCGGCCCGACGACGCCGCCAAGGACATGGGCGTCCTCAACATCGCCAACGCCCTCCCGCAGGCCCTCGCGCCCGCCGTCGCCGCCGCCGTCATCGCCCTGCTCGGCGGCTACCGCTCGCTGTTCGCCACCGCCATCGTCCTGGTGGTGCTCGGTGCCGTCAGCATCCTCCCGATCCGCGGCGTCCGCTGACACCCCGGACCGATCCGCGTTGATCTCCGCAGACGGCGCTGTGACAACGTGACATTGTATTCTGGCTCTCCGCACGGTGCTGGAGGACAGACATGGCTCGCCTCACGTCGCTCAACGCGATCTCGGCGCAGGAGCATCTGCGCGACCAGGTGGCGCACGCGCTGCGGGCGGCCCTGATCGCCGGTGAGCTGAGGCCGGGCACGATCTACTCGGCTCCGGCGCTCGCCGCCGAGTTCGGGGTCTCCGCGACACCCGTCCGCGAGGCGATGCTCGATCTGGCCCGGGAGGGGCTCGTCGAGGCCGTCCGCAACAAGGGCTTCCGGATCACCGAACTGACCGACCAGGACCTCGACGACTTCACCGAACTCCGGGCCATGATCGAGGTCCCCACCGTCGGCAGGATCGCGCGGATGGGGCTGACGGTGGAGCTGGAGGCGCTGCGCCCCGTCGCGAAGGAGATCGTCGAGGCCGCGCGCCGGCACGACATCCTGGGCTACCTGGAGGCGGACCGCCGCTTCCACCTCGCCCTGCTCGGACTGGCTGGGAACCGCCGGCTGGTGGAGGAGGTCGGCGAACTGCGCAAGCGCTCCCGCCTGTACGGGCTCAACAGGCTGGCCGAGTCGGGTCAGTTGACCGCCTCCGCGGAGGAGCACGTACAGCTGCTGGATCTGGTCATCGCCGGGGACGCCCCTGGCGCCGAGGCCTGCATGCTCGCCCACATGTCCCATGTCCGGTCCCTGTGGGCCGACGGCACGCGGGCCTGACACCGCCGAACCTTCACCGCTCCCTGACGAGCGTCTGACCCGGATACGACACCTCATCCGGGTCCGTCGTCATGTCCGGGCACGTACGCGGTGATCCGCCGCAAGTCGCGCTCTAAGAGCAGAAGTTGGCGCACACACGAATTCGCGCCCAACCGCTTCCTAAGGACATGTGACATGTGCCATTGTACAGGCGGTCGCGATTGAGGTCGTGTTCATGCCAGACGTTCATCCCTGTCCGGCCTTCCCCCCGACCCGACCGCGCTCCATCCCCCACGGCCGCGCAACGTCGCGCGGCCACCACTCCGCTGGGAGGCGGCACGTGAAGAACCGAACGGTTCGTCAGAGATTCACCGGACTGTCCACCGTGGCCCTGGCGGCCTGCCTGGGCGTCGGCATGCTCGCGGCACCGAGCCGGGCCGCAGAGGTCCGCCCCTCCACCGCGGCGACCGCGAGCGCGAAGGCCGCCGCACAGAAGGCCGCGGACCCGGCCGCGCCGGAGCCGGGCGGCCCCGCCGCACAGGCCCTGACCGCGCCCGTCCAGGACGCCGGCCACATAGCCGACAAGGCGCTCAAGCCCGCGGACAGACCGCCCACGACCGCTTCCAAGGACGCGCTCCGGCGCGACTACGACGCCCCGGACACCTCCGCGCCGAGCCACCCCGCCCCCTCGATGAAGGCGAAGGCCCGCGCCGCCGCCAAGTCGGCCGGCACCGGCGCGGCCGCCGCCTGCTCCGTCGCGGACTTCACCAGCCGCACCGGCAGCGCCCTGGTGCAGCAGATCAAGTCATCGACCACCGACTGCGTCAACACCCTGTTCAACGTCAAGGGCAACGACGGCTACCTCGCCTTCCGCGAGGCCCAGATGGTCAGCGTCGCCGACGCGATGCGCGACGGATCGGCCGCCTACCCCGGGGACAGCAGCACGGGCATGCCGCAGCTCGTCCTCTTCCTGCGGGCCGGCTACTACGTCCAGTACTACGACCCCGACACCGTCGGCAGCTACGGCGCCCCGCTGCGCACCGCGATCCAGGGCGCGCTGGACGGCTTCTTCGCCTCCGCGCACGCCGGCGATGTCACGGACGCCAACGGCGAGACCCTGGCAGAGGCCGTCACCCTCATCGACAGCGCGGAGCAGAACGCCCGCTACCTGTACGTCGTCAAGCGGCTGCTCGCCGACTACGACTCCTCGTACGACAGCTCCTGGTACATGCTCAACGCGGTGAACAACGTCTACACCGTGACCTTCCGCGGCCACCAGGTGCCCGAGTTCGTCAGCGCCGTGGAGGCCGACCCGAGCCTCCTCGACTCGCTCGCCGGCTTCGCCCGTGACCATCTGAACCTGCTCGGCACGGACAAGTCGTACCTGACCTCCAACGCCGGTCGCGAGCTCGCGCGCTTCCTCCAGGAGGAGTCGCTGCGGCCCAAGGCCCGCCCGCTGGTCACCGACCTGCTCGGCCGCACCTCGATGACCGGCACCACCGCGCCGCTCTGGGTGGGGCTGGCAGAGATGACCGACTACTACGACGCCGCCAACTGCTCCACCTACGGCACCTGTGACCTGTCGGCCCGCCTCAAGAGCGCCGTCCTGCCGGTCAACTACACGTGCAGCGACAGCATTCGCATCCTGGGCCAGCAGATGTCCTCGGACGATCTCGCGACCGCCTGTACCAGCCTGCGCAACCAGGACGCCTACTTCCACGACGTGGTGCGCGACAAGGGCCCCGTCGCCAACGACCGGAACAGCACCATCGAGGTGGTGGTCTTCGATTCGAGCGCCGACTACCAGACGTACGCCGGAGCCATCTACGGCATCGACACCGACAACGGCGGCATGTACCTCGAAGGCGACCCGGCCGCGGCCGGCAACCAGCCGAGGTTCATCGCCTACGAGGCCGAGTGGGTCCGGCCCGAGTTCCAGATCTGGAACCTCAACCACGAGTACACGCACTACCTCGACGGCCGGTTCGACATGGCCGGTGACTTCGAGGCCGGCATCACGACGCCGACCATCTGGTGGGTCGAGGGCTTCGCGGAGTACGTCTCCTACAGCTACCGCGACGTCACCTACGACGACGCCATCACCCAGGCCGCGGCCCACACCTACACCCTGCGCACCCTGTTCGACTCGACGTACGAGAACGCCGACCAGACCCGCGTCTACAACTGGGGCTATCTGGCCGTCCGCTACATGCTCCAGTCGCACCGCGCCGACGTGGACAAGCTGCTGGGCCTCTACCGTGCCGGCGACTGGGACGGCGCCCGCACCCTGCTCACCTCCACCATCGGCAGCAGCTACGACGCCGACTGGAACAGCTGGCTGACGTCCTGCGCGGCCGGCAGCTGCGGCACCACCACCAACCCGCCCACTGATCCTGGCACCGATCCGGGCGCCGAGTGCGCCGCCGCCGACAGCCGTGAACTCGGCCAGAACTGCGCCCGCGGCGGGCAGCAGGCCACCAAGGGCAACTACTCCTACCTCTACCTCTACGTGCCCGCCGGTACCGCCCGGCTGACGATCACCACGAGCGGTGGCACGGGGGACGCCGACCTCTACTACAACGCCGCCGGCTGGGCCACCAAGGACGCCTACACCACCCGGGCGACCGGCAGCGGGAACGCCCACACCCTGACCGTCGACCATCCCGCAGAGGGCGCCCACTACATCAGCCTGTACGCCGTGCAGGACTTCGGCGGAGTGAAGGTCTCCGCACAGTACTGAGCGGTCTCCGGGCAGCACTGAGCCGGACGAAGTGATCCGCGCCGCAGGTGGGGGACTGCGGCGCGGATCCGACCGGGAGATGGTTCAGCAGGCGAAGTCGACCAGGTCGAACGTCGCGTAGTGGTCGGAGGTGTAGTAGTCCTCCTGGGTCTCCTCACCGGTGACGATCCGGCGCGCTCCACGGGTGGGGGAGCCGGGGGTGATCACGGTGTACTCGTGGTAGTAACCGGTGCTCTGGCCGGGCAGGACGCCTTCACGGTTCTGGAAGACGACGCCGTCCTGGTCGTACGGGAACGGGCCACCCGCGTCGATGAGATCGAGGGTGTCGTGCGCCTGGGAGGGAAGGGCGGAGTAGCAGATGCTGCCGACCGAGGCGGGGGCCGCGGTGGCGGTCGCCGCGACAGGGCCGCCGACGAAGAGGACGGACAGGAGGGCGGCGACGCCGCCGAGCGTGGTGATCCGTGGGGGGATTCGCATACCCACCATGATGACGCGCGTAGATGCTGTCCCGTCAACGCCAACTGCTGTGAATTTTTCGCAAGTTAACCTGAACGGCGGAAGATCCACCCCGCGACACCGGTTCTGCCCGGACTCCGTGGTTCCGCACTCATTGCCGTCCGGGAAAGCGTGGCAGCCCGCGGGTGGGGCATGCATTGCGTGAAGCGCATTCGACGAGAAGGGGGCGATTCACTGTGCGGGCGGGGGAGACGATGGAGCGTCAGGAACTGGGCCGGCTGCATCGCAGACTGTGCAGCGCCGATCTGGCAGCGGTATCCGAAGTGCGGTGTGCCGTACGGGAATTACTGAGGTACCGCTGGAAGGAGGAGCCCGCGCAGGTGGCCGAGCTGCTGCTCAGCGAACTGGTGACCAACGCACTGGTCCACACCGACGAGGGCGCGGTCGTCGCCGTCAGCGTCGCGCCGCGGAAACTGCGGGTGGAGGTCAGGGACTTCGTACCGGGGATGCCCGTGTCGCACGTACCGAACGCCGACGACGGTACGCACGGCAGGGGACTGATCCTGGTGGAGAGCCTCGCGGACGCCTGGGGAATCAGTCCAAAGGCGCTCGGCAAGGTGGTCTGGTTCGAACTGGACGGCGAACGGCCCTGACCATCGGTCGGATCGTCAGGGCCGTTCATCGCCGGCTGTAACGGGAGCCGCCGGCCGCAACCGTGCCGACCCGTCGGCAGACCCGAGCGGGTCAGCCGAACTGCTGCTCCAGGTCCTTCAGTTTCTGCTCCAGCGAATCGAGCCGGGGCAGTGCCTGGGTGTCGTCGTCCTCTGCTGTGAGGTCGACCGCTCTCGGATCAGTCGTGCTCGGATCCGGGGCGTTCCTGGAGCTGGAGCCGGTGACGGCTTGCAGGGATGGCCGGGGTCGCAGGGGCAGCTGACCCGGCTCGGATATGGCGGGCTCCGCGACGGACTGCGCGGAGCCCGTCGAGGCGGTGAGGGCCTGGACGTCCACCTGGGCGCTGCCCCGGCCCACCCGGCCCCAGGCCCGGTTCTGCCGGTTCAGGGCCTTGATCTGGGCCCGGTCCAGCTTCTCCTGGTCCTTTCTGCGGAGACGGTTCTGCTCTTTCTCCCTGCGGTCCTCGCGTACCTCGTCGACCGCCTCGTCCAGGGTGCGTACGCCTTCCAGGAGCATCAGCGACCAGGCGCCGAAGGTCTCCCGGGGCGCGCGCAGCCACCGCACGATCCGGATCTGCGGCAGCGGACGGGGCACCAGGCCCTGCTCGCGCAGCGCGGCGACCCGGGTCTGCTTCAGCGCCCGGTCGAAGAGCACGGCCGCCGAGAGCGACATCCCGGCGAAGAAGTGCGGGGCGCCCGCGTGGTCCAGGCCGCGCGGTGCGTGCACCCAGTTGAACCACGCGGCAGCGCCCGCGAAGGTCCACACCAGCAGCCGGGAGCCGAGCGCCGCGTCGCCGTGGCTGGCCTCCCGTACGGCGAGCACGGAGCAGAACATCGCGGCCCCGTCGAGGCCGAAGGGCACCAGGTACTCCCAGCCCCCGGCGAGGCCGAGGTTCTGCCGGCCGAAGCCGACGAGCCCGTGGAAGGAGAGAGCGGCGGCGACCGCCGCGCAGCAGAACAGCAGAACGTACGAAGCCGTGGCGTAGAGCGCTTCCTTGCGTCTGCGGCGGTCCTCGCTGCGTTCCCAGGTGTCGTCGGCCGCGGATGTGTCAGCGGCGCGCTTGCCGCGTGCGACCACCGCCACCGCCACCGCCGCCATGACCCCCGCGAGCAGCACGGCGCCCGGAAGCAGCCAGTTGAGCGATATGTCGGTCAGTCTCATGCGCGGTCCCTTGCGTCACGTAGGGCGTTTCGGGCGCCATCGTGGCGGAGATTCCCTCAAGTCCTGGCGGTTTCGGGGCAAGTGAACGCCAATGGGGTGGCTGAGCCGTTGGATTTCCGCGATCTGGTCGAACGCCCCTCAGTGGCAGGGCAGTTGCGTTCGATTTACGTCACCCTTGCGGGCGGTGTGGATCAGGGAGCGGGTGTCAGCTTCCGGATTCGGTCCGCATCGCAGGTGCGCGGGCAGGTGACGCAGGTGTCCTCGGGCCGCAGCGTGTAGAAGAGGCAGCAGCTCGCCCGGTCCCGGGTGGGCAGTGACTCGCCGTCCGGGCCGGTCAGTTCGCGGAAGCCCGCCGTGCCGACGTACGGCTTCGTGGTGCCCGGCAGGAGGGCCTCCAGCTCGGCCATCGCGCGCCGCTCCTCGCCCAGGAGATGGGCGATGTACCAGAGGCCCTCGACGACCTCGTCGGTCGCCATGCCCCACAGGGCCCGCTTTCCGCGCCGCATCCTCGGCCCGAACCCGTCGAGCACCGGCCCGAGGTGCTCGGCCACGGAGGCGAGGACCTCGGCGCGCAGCGCGGCCTCGTCCGCCACCACCCGGGCGCCCGGCAGTGCCGCCGCCGGGTCGTCGGGCAGGCAGGCGAACTCCCGTACCCGGAGGGTCAGATGGCCCGACGCCCGCTGGAAGGCGACGTCCTCGACCGGGATCCTCGGCACCCGCCGGTACAGGAACCACGGCACCGTCACCAGCAGACAGGCGGGCCAGGCGTAGCGGTGCAGCCCGAAGCTGGCGACCACGTCGGGCCGGGCCTGCTGTCCGTAGTCCCGCAGGACCTGCGCGTTGTCCCAGGCGAGGAAGGTGTCCAGCGCGCCGCCACCGGCCGCCAGCTCGTGCGCGCCCACCCAGCCGACGCCGCCCGGGGCGGACTCGCCGTCCGTGAGCACCTCGGCGCGGAGCCCCGGGAAGACCTCGGCCAGACGCGCGTAGGCCTCGGTCACGGCCGAGGACGCCGCTGCGGGGAGCGGGGCGGGGAGCAGGGCGGGGAGGGGCATGCGCGGACCACCGTATCGCGATCGTTTAGAGGTAAGCCTTACCTTACCCGACCTGATCGATGTTTGAACTGTGGCCTCCTCCGCCTATCGTGCACAAGGGACACGGCACGGGCGAGCCGTGCCCGGCAGGTCCGAGGAGGCAGCCGTGGAGCAGGGCAGAGGGTGCGAGGAGGTGCGGCCGCCTTACGCGTCAGTCGCGTCCGTGACCGCCCACTCGTCCGTCCGGGTCCCCGAACAGGC
Source organism: Streptomyces sp. NBC_00341 (assembly GCF_041435055.1). Classification (NCBI taxonomy): domain Bacteria; kingdom Bacillati; phylum Actinomycetota; class Actinomycetes; order Kitasatosporales; family Streptomycetaceae; genus Streptomyces; species Streptomyces sp. NBC_00341. The sequence goes on from NZ_CP108002.1 coordinate 7,252,640, forward strand.
CCGCGGCGAGCACACCCACGGCGAGCCGCCCCCGCCCCGGCCCGTGGTGCGGCACTCCGTGCGCGGCCAGATCCTGGAAGCCCTGCGCGCCGCCCTCGTCGACGGCGAACTGATCCCCGGGCAGGTCTACTCCGCCCCGGCGCTGGGCGCCCGCTTCGGGGTCTCCGCCACCCCGGTGCGCGAGGCGATGCAGCAGCTGGCCGGCGAAGGGGCCGTCGAGGTGGTGCCCAACCGAGGCTTCCGGGTCTCCGAGCGCGGCCCGCGCGAGCTGGCCGAGCTGGCGGAGGTACGAGCGCTCATCGAGGTGCCCGTCATGCTGCGGCTCGCCCGCAGCGTGCCGCCGGCGGGCTGGTGCGCCCTGCGCCCGCTGGCCGACGCCACCGTGGCGGCGGCGGCCGTCGGCGACCGCGCCAGTTACGCGGAGGCCGACCGGGCCTTCCACGGAGCGGTGCTCGCCCTCTCCGGCAACGCCCAGCTCGTCGCGGTGGCCGACGAACTGCACCGCCGCTCCCAGTGGCCCCTGGAGACCAACCCGCCCGCCCGCCGCGCCGACCTGCTGGCGGACGCCTCTGAGCACACCGCGCTCCTGGACGCGCTGATCGCCCAGGACGTGGTGGTCGTGCAGTCGCTGGTACGGGAGCACTTCGCCGGCTCCGGGGGCTGAGTCCGGCTGTCACGGCCGGGCCCCCGGACACGGCCTCAGTTCGCCTCCGCGGTCTCCGGTCCGGGCGGGTCGATGTGCGGGGCCAGCCAGGTCGGTACCCCGCCGAGCAGCCGGAAGAGCCTGCCCGCCTCGGCGCGCAGCCTGGTCGCCGCCTCCGGCTCCGGTTCCGCGTCCGCCATCGCGATGAGCGCCGGGGCCGTACCGACGAGATAGCCCAGCTCCTCCCTTATCCGCAGGGACTCCGCGAAGCCGTGCCTGGCCTCCGCCAGCTCCCCCTCGCGCAGCGCGATCAGGGCGAGATGGCGCCAGGTGGAGGAGAGCAGCAGCTCGTCGCCCTGCGCGGTGGCACCGGCATGGGCCCTGCGGTACGCGGCGCGCGCGGCCTGCGGCGAATCGGCGATGTTCTGCGCGATCAGGCCCCGCCGGAAGTCCAGCAACGGGCGGCCCGCGGCGGCCGGGGACAGCAGCGCCGCGGCCCGGCTCAGCGCCACCCGGGCCTCGTCGGCCCGGTCCCGCACGCCGAGCAGCGTCGAGGCGTACGCGAGGTGCCCGCGCTCGCAGGCGGCGGCTCCGCGCTCGGCGTCGTCGTGGGCCAGGGCCTCGGCGGTGCGCAGCGCGTCCTCGGCCTCGGTCCAGCCCTGCCCCGCGTACAGACACCGTTCGGTCAGCAGGGCCGTCCGCTGGAGCGCCGCGGCCGGATCGGTGGCGGCGTCGTGTTCGAGCAGTGCCGCGGCGTCCGTCCAGCAGGCGCGTGACCGCAACCGCCATACGGCTGTCTGGAGCGGCGGATCGTCATCTGCTGTCGTTCCGGAACCAGACATGGCGGTATACGCCACATTGCCCTCCCCGAGCGCACCATTGAGCTGTGGAGAACGTCCGGCCATTGGGGGGCGGCGTCGCACCCCCCAAGGGCCGGATGCTCTGAGTCTGGCCGCATCACAGCACGGAAAGGCACGCCGGGCCAAGAGGTCGAGGCAATGTCAGGTGAAACTTTTCACAATCGACGGAGGGCCAAGGAAGCCGCCGGGGCACGCGGGAACCCCGGGGAATCAGCTCATACGCAGGGCCAGGAAGAAATCGAGCTTGTCCTCCAGGCGCGAGAGATCGCGCCCCGTCAACTGCTCGATTCGCCCGATCCGGTAGCGCAGCGTGTTGACGTGCAGGTGCAGCCGGGCCGCGCACCGGGTCCACGAACCGTCGCAGTCCAGGAACGACTCCAGGGTCGGGATCAGCTCGGCGCGGTGCCGCCGGTCGTAGTCCCGCAACGGGTCGAGCAGCCGTGCGGTGAACGCGCGGCGCACATCGTCCGGGACGAACGGCAGCAGCAGCACGTGCGAAGCCAGCTCGTGGTGGCCGGCCGCGCAGACCCGCCCCGGACGGGCCGCCGCCACCCGGCGGGCGTGCCTGGCCTCCTCCAGCGCACCGCGCAGCCCCTCGGGCGAGTGCACGGAGGCGCTGACGCCCAGGGTCAGCCTGCCGTCGTCGGCCAGCCCCGCGGCGAGCGGTGCGCGGACGGCGGCGAGCAGGACGTCGGCGTGCAGCGCGGGGTCCTCCGCGGAGTGCTCGGGGGAGTCGGAGGAGGACGCGTCCGCGCCGGCTGTGCTGTCCACGTCGGCCGTGTCGCCCGCGTCCGGCAGGGCGACGGCGGGCAGCGGCACCAGCGCGACGGCCTCGTCGCCGGAGTGCGCGACCGCGATCCGGTCCGCGGAGTCGGGCCCGGTCACGGCCGGATCGACGAGGATCTCCTCCAGCAGGGCCTGGGCGACCGGGCCGCCCGCCACACCGGAACCGGCGGAGCCGGGCGCGCCCTGCTCGTCCCAGTCGACCCGGGCCACCACCACCTGCCAGTACGGCGCGGATCCGAGGCCGGGCAGCAGGACCGGAGCGGCCACCCGCAGCCTGGCCGCGATCTCGGCGGGCGGGGCACCGGCCTGGACCAGTTCGAGGACCTCCTGGGCGAGCCGGCGGCGCACCGTACGGGCCGCGTCCCGCCGGTCCCGCTCGACGGCGATCAGCTGGGTGACGCCCTGGAGCAGGTCGAGCCGGGCGGCCGGCCAGTCGCTCGCGTCGGCCTCGACGGCGAGCAGCCAGTCGGAGAGCACCGACTCGCGCACATCGCGGGAGGCCGGCCCGGCGCCCCTGCCGGTGTTCCGGATCGGGAAGAGCGAATACGCCACCCCGCCGATCGCCGCCCGGTAGGGGGCGCGGCGGCCGGTGCGGACCGCGGCCAGGTGGAGGCCGGCCAGCTCGGCGCCGGCCGGGCCGGACAGCGGGGCACCGGCGCCCGCGATCTGCCGGCCGGTGGGCGAGAGCACCCAGGCCTGGAGGTCGAGGTCGGAGCCGAGTAGGTCGAGGACCACCTCGGGGCCGCCGCCCGCCGGTCCCGAGGTCATCAGCCGACGGTGCCGGTCGACGACCGCCGCCAGGTCCCCGGCGCGCTCGCCGGACACCTGGCGGACCACGTACTCGGTGATCGTTGCGAACGCGACGGTCTCGTTGACGGCGAAGAGTGGCAGCCGGTGCCGCAGACAGGCCTCGACCAGATCGTCCGGGATGTCGCCGAGCTCCGCCTCGCCCGCCGCGAGCCCGGCGACCCCGGCGCCCGCCAGGATCCGCACGAAGGGCTCCGAGTCCGCCGCGCCCCGGTGCCAGGCCAGACCCGTCAGCACCAGCTCGCCGCCCGTCAGGTAGCGGCTGGGGTCCCGCAGGTCGGTGGTCATCACGCCCCGGACCGAACGGTCCAGCTCGTCGTCGCCGCCGAGCAGCCGCAGGCCCAGCGCGTCGGTGTCCAGCAGTGCGCGCAGCCGCATCTCGTCGCCGCCGATCTCATTCGTTGGTACGGGTGAAAACTGGGTGTTGCGGTGAGGTCACAGAGACCCGTCATTCGTTCGAATCTACAAGACGAGGACGAGGACCAGCCAACTCCTTCATGGTTTCGGTGACTGCACCAGTTGGAGCAGGGCTTGTGTACTGGGCCACACACCGCGTTAACAAGACATGAACAAGTCGAGGGCCGGCCGTCCCCAGCCCCCAGCGAACGACCGATTGAGAAGAAGAGAGCCACTCATGGACTTCCTTCGCCCCGCCAGCTGGGAGGAGGCGCTCGCCGCCAAGGCCGAGCACCCCACGGCTGTGCCCATCGCGGGCGGCACCGATGTGATGGTCGAGATCAACTTCGACCACCGGCGGCCCGAGTACCTCCTGGACCTGAACCGCATCGGTGAGCTGTCCGAGTGGGAGGTGGGCCAGGAGAGCGTACGGCTCGGTGCCTCGGTCCCGTACAGCGCCATCATGGAGCACCTGCGGGCCGAGCTGCCGGGACTGGCGCTCGCCTCGCACACCGTCGCCTCGCCGCAGATCCGCAACCGCGGCGGCGTCGGCGGCAACCTGGGCACCGCCTCGCCCGCAGGGGACGCGCACCCGGCGCTGCTCGCCGCGGGCGCCGAGGTGGAGGCCGAGTCCGTCCGCGGCACCCGGCTGATCCCCATCGACGCCTTCTACACCGGCGTCAAGCGCAACGCACTCGAACCGGACGAGCTGATCCGGGCCGTGCACATCAAGAAGGCCGACGGGCCCCAGCAGTACTCCAAGGTCGGCACCCGCAACGCGATGGTCATCGCCGTCTGCGCCTTCGGCCTGGCCCTGCACCCCGAGACCCGCACGGTCCGCACCGGCATCGGCTCCGCCGCCCCGACACCCGTACGGGCCAAGGAGGCCGAGGAATTCCTGAACGCCGCTCTCGAGGAGGGCGGGTTCTGGGAGAGCCGCACGATCATCACGCCGTCCATCGCCAAGCAGTTCGCCACGCTCGCCGCGGCCGCCTGCAACCCGATCGACGACGTGCGCGGCACCGCGAGCTATCGCAGGCACGCGGTCGGGATCATGGCCCGCCGGACCCTCGGCTGGACCTGGGAGTCGTACCGCGGCAACGGCCGCAGCACCGAAGGAGCTGCCTGATCATGCGCGTCAATTTCACGGTCAACGGCCGCAGGCACGAGGCCGACGACGTCTGGGAGGGCGAGTCCCTCCTCTACGTGCTGCGTGAGCGGATGGGCCTGCCCGGTTCCAAGAACGCCTGCGAGCAGGGCGAGTGCGGTTCCTGCACCGTCCGCCTCGACGGGGTCCCGGTCTGCTCCTGCCTGGTCGCCGCCGGCCAGGTCGAGGGCCGCGAGGTCGTCACCGTAGAAGGCCTCGCCGACTTCGCCGCCCACCGCTCCGAGGCCCACCCCGGCACCGGCTGCGCCTCGGGCGCCTGCGGCACCACGGTCGACCAGGCACAGCGCTGGAAGGCCAAGCCGACCGGTGAGGAGACCCGCGACACCGGGGAGCTCTCGCCGATCCAGCAGGCGTTCATCGACGCCGGAGCCGTCCAGTGCGGCTTCTGCACCCCCGGCCTGCTGGTCGCCGCCGACGAACTGCTGGAGCGCACCCCGGAGCCCTCCGACGCGGACATCCGCGAGGCGCTCTCCGGCAACCTCTGCCGCTGCACCGGCTACGAGAAGATCCTCGACGCGGTCCGCCTGGCGGCCGCCCGAGCGGAAGAGACGGTCTAGACGATGGGCGTTACCGGTTCCCCCACCAACATCAACCAGGGCACCCGCACCAAGGGCGGCATCGGCGAGTCCACGCTGCGCCCCGACGGCATCCTGAAGGTCACCGGCGAGTTCGCGTACTCCTCCGACATGTGGCACGAGGACATGCTCTGGGGACACACCCTGCGCTCCACCGTCGCGCACGCCGAGATCGTCTCGATCGACATCTCGGAGGCGCTCGCCACCTCCGGCGTCTACTCCGTGCTCACCTACGACGACCTGCCGACCGAGGTGAAGAACTACGGCCTGGAGATCCAGGACACCCCCGTCCTCGCCCACGGCCGGGTCCGCCACCACGGCGAGCCCGTCGCACTCGTCGCCGCCGACCACCCGGAGACGGCCCGCCGGGCCGCCGCGAAGATCAAGATCGACTACCGCGAGCTGCCGGTCGTCACCGACGAGGCCTCCGCGACCGCACCCGACGCGCCACTCCTCCACGAGGGCCGCGACGACCACCACATCGGGCACGTACCGCACCCCAACATCGTCCACCGCCAGCCGATCGTCCGCGGCGACGCGGAGGCGGCCAAGGCCCGCGCCGACGTGGTGGTCAGCGGCGAGTACGTCTTCGGCATGCAGGACCAGGCCTTCCTCGGCCCCGAGTCCGGTCTCGCGGTGCCGTCCGAGGACGGCGGCGTGGACCTGTACGTCGCCACCCAGTGGCTGCACTCCGACCTCCGCCAGATCGCCCCCGTCCTCGGCCTGCCCGAGGACAAGGTCCGCATGACGCTCTCCGGCGTCGGCGGCGCCTTCGGCGGACGCGAGGACCTGTCGATGCAGATCCACGCCTGCCTGCTGGCGCTGCGCACCGGCAAGCCGGTCAAGATCGTCTACAACCGCTTCGAGTCCTTCTTCGGACACGTCCACCGCCACCCCGCCAAGCTCTGGTACGAGCACGGCGCGACCCGTGACGGCAAGCTCACCCACATGAAGTGCCGCATCGTGCTGGACGGCGGCGCCTACGCCTCCGCCTCCCCGGCCGTCGTCGGCAACGCCTCCTCGCTGGCCGTCGGCCCGTACGTCATCGAGGACGTCGACATCGAGGCGCTGGCCCTCTACACCAACAACCCGCCCTGCGGCGCGATGCGCGGCTTCGGAGCCGTCCAGGCCTGCTTCGCCTACGAGGCGCAGATGGACAAGGTCGCCGCCGAACTGGGCATGGACCCCGTCGAGTTCAGGCAGCTCAACGCCATGGAGCAGGGCGCCCTGCTGCCGACCGGCCAGGTGGTCGACTCGCCCGCCCCGGTCGCCGAGCTGCTGCGCCGGGTCAAGGCCAGGCCGCTGCCGCCGGAGCGCCAGTGGGAGAGCGCCGGCGAGCAGGCCGACGTCCGCGCACTGCCCGGCGGACTCTCCAACACCACCCACGGAGAAGGCGTCGTACGCGGCGTCGGCTACGCGGTCGGGCTGAAGAACGTCGGCTTCTCCGAGGGCTTCGACGACTACTCCACCGCCCGGGTGCGCATGGAGGTCATTGGCGGCGAACCCGTCGCGACCGTGCACACCGCCATGGCGGAGGTCGGTCAGGGCGGTGTCACCGTGCACGCCCAGATCGCCCGTACCGAACTCGGCGTCTCACAGGTCACCATCCACCCGGCCGACACCCGGGTCGGCTCGGCAGGCTCCACCTCCGCCTCCCGGCAGACCTACGTCACCGGCGGCGCCGTGAAGAACTCCTGCGAGGCCGTACGGGAACAGGTACTGGAGCTCGGCCGCCGCAAGTTCGGCACGTACCACCCCGCCTGGGCCACCGCCGAACTCCTCCTGGAGGGCGGCAAGGTGGTCACCGACGGCGGTGAGGTGCTGGCCGATCTGGCCGACGTACTGGAGGAAGAGGCGGTCGACGTCGAGCTGGAGTGGCGCCACCGGCCCACCGAGGCCTTCGACCTGCACACCGGTCAGGGCAACGGCCACGTCCAGTACTCCTTCGCCGCGCACCGCGCGGTCGTCGAGGTCGACACCGAACTCGGCCTGGTGAAGGTCATCGAACTGGCCTGCGCCCAGGACGTCGGCAAGGCGCTCAACCCGCTCTCCGTCCTCGGACAGATCCAGGGCGGCACCCTCCAGGGCATGGGCATCGCCGTCATGGAGGAGATCATCGTCGACCCGAAGACCGCGAAGGTACGCAACCCCTCCTTCACGGACTACCTCCTGCCCACCATCCTCGACACCCCGACCATCCCGGTCGATGTGCTCGAACTCGCCGACGAACACGCCCCGTACGGGCTCCGTGGCATCGGCGAGGCCCCCACCCTGTCGTCCACCCCGGCCGTCCTCGCGGCGATCCGGAACGCGACGGGACTGGAGCTCAACCGGACGCCGGTACGCCCCGAGCACCTCACCGGCAGCTGATCCAGAGCTCCTCCTCAAGCTCTCCGGGCGGTGCGCGCCTCCAGGGAACGTCACACTTCCTCCGCCCGCACCGCCCGGAGGACCCAAGCTCCGCACCGCTCGCGGCTCTTGACCGGAACCACCGGAAGACAGCAGTACCCGTACATCCACTCTGCATGAACAGTTCGTCTCGGGCCGTCCCCCGGGTCGTGCCGCCCGCGCAGTCATCCCAAATCCCGCATCTTGATTCTCCATCGCGGGTGCCCCTGTGAACCTTGGGAGTCAGGCATCATGACCCAGCAGTCAGTGGAGCCCACGACCACCGCGGAGGAAGCGGGCCCCGGCTCGCGCGTCCCCGCCGGCAGATCATGGCTCGACCGGTACTTTCACATATCCGAGCGCGGATCGACCGTCGCACGCGAAGTGCGCGGCGGTGTCACGACCTTCATGGCCATGGCATACATCCTGCTGCTCAATCCACTCATCCTCGGCGGCAAGGATGTGGACGGCAACATCCTCAGCCAGCCGGGACTGATCACCGCGACCGCGCTCGCGGCGGCGGCGACCACCCTGCTGATGGGGTTCGTCGGCAAGGTGCCCCTCGCGCTCGCCGCGGGGCTCAGCGTCTCCGGTGTCCTGTCCTCGCAGGTCGCCCCCGAGATGTCCTGGCCGCAGGCCATGGGCATGTGCGTGATGTACGGCCTGGTGATCTGCCTCCTGGTGGTCACCGGTCTGCGTGAGCTGATCATGAACGCGATCCCGCTCGCGCTGAAGCACGGCATCACCATGGGAATCGGCCTGTTCATCGCGCTCATCGGCCTCTACAAGGCCGGATTCGTGGGCAAGGGCACCGGCACCCCGGTGACCCTCGGCCCGGCCGGTGAACTCGCCGGCTGGCCCGTCCTCATCTTCGCGGTGACGCTGCTGCTCATCTTCATGCTCCAGGCCCGCAACATCCCCGGCGCGATCCTCATCGGCATCGTCGTCGGCACCGTGGTCGCCATCGTGATCAACAAGCTCGCCGATGTCGACCCGAAGATCTGGAGCAGCGGCCCGCCCGAGCTCAAGGGCTCCGCGGTCTCCAACCCGGACTTCTCGCTCTTCGGGGACGTCCAGTTCGGCGGCTGGGGCGACGTCGGCGCGATGACCGTCGGCTTCATCGTCTTCACCCTCGTGCTGGCCGGCTTCTTCGACGCGATGGCCACCATCATCGGTGTCGGTACGGAGGCGAAGCTGGCCGACGACAAGGGCCGCATGCCGGGCCTGTCCAAGGCGCTGTTCATCGACGGCGCGGGCGGTGCGATCGGCGGCGTCGCCGGCGGCTCCGGGCAGACGGTCTTCGTGGAGTCCGCGACCGGGGTCGGGGAAGGTGCCCGTACCGGGCTCGCCTCCGTCGTCACCGGCCTCTTCTTCGCGGCCTGTCTCTTCTTCACCCCGCTCACGGCGATCGTGCCGGCCGAGGTGGCCTCCGCCGCCCTGGTCGTCATCGGCGCCATGATGATGCAGAACGCCCGCCACGTGGACTGGAGCGACCGCGCCGTCGCCATCCCGGTCTTCCTGACCGTGGTCCTGATGCCGTTCACGTACACCATCACCACCGGTGTGGCGGCAGGTGTCATCTCCTGGGTCGCGATCAAGGTCGCCCAGGGCCGGGCTCGCGAGGTCGGTGCCTTCATGTGGGGGCTGACGGTGATCTTCATCGTCTACTTCGCGCTCCATCCGCTCGAAAGCTGGCTGGGCGTCAGCTGACGCCCTCCCTTCACACATCCGTCAAGGAGACCGAGATGCTGGACATCGCCGAGGAGCTCGACCGATGGGCCGGGCAGGGACGCGAATTCGCGGTGGCCACCGTGGTGGCCGTCGGGGGCAGCGCGCCGAGGCAGCCGGGCGCCGCACTGGCCGTCGACCGCGACGGCACGGTGATCGGCTCCGTCTCCGGCGGATGTGTGGAGGGCGCGGTGTACGAACTGTGCCAACAGGCCCTCGAAGACGGCATAACCGTCCGGGAGCGGTTCGGCTACAGCGACGAGGACGCCTTCGCGGTCGGCCTGACCTGCGGCGGCATCATCGACATCCTGGTGACACCGGTCCGGGCCGGCGACCCGGCCCGCC